>CAZERY010000006.1:0-48189 GCA_964514915.1 uncultured Hymenobacter sp. | reverse complement strand
CCAGTGAAGGATGTACCGTCATAACGGACGACCAAACGGCCGGCCGCGGCCAGCGTGGTAACCAATGGGAAGCCGCGCCCGGCGAAAACCTGACGCTTTCTATCATTTGGCTGCCTACTTTTCTCGACGCTAGTCAGCAGTTTTTGCTGAGCCAAGCCGTGGCGCTGGGTGTCTACGACTGGGCCCAAACGCTCTTGCAAGCCTCGCCGCAACTGCGCCTTAAGTGGCCCAATGACTTATACTTCGGCTCGAAAAAGTTTGGGGGAATTCTGATTGAAAACAGCCTAAGCGGCGCAAAGATTCATTCCAGCATCATCGGTATTGGCCTGAATGTCAACCAACAGCAGTTTAGCGCCCCAGCTGCTACCTCGCTGAGGGCACTCACGGGCCGGCATTTTCACCGCGAGGTAGTAGCGGCTTCCTTGCTAGAATGCCTGGAGCGGCGCTACCTCCAGCTACGAGCGGGGCAGCTTAGTAGATTGCGCCGCGACTACTTAGCGGCGCTCTACCACTACCGCGAGTGGCACGACTACGAGGTGGCTAGCCGCCGCGTGCGCGGCCAAATTGTGGGCGTGGAGGAAGATGGGCGGCTAGCCGTCGAAATCGAGGGTAACGTACAACATTTTGGCCTGCAAGAAATTAAGTACCTCTAAAGCGGTCTAGCCTGCAACCGTGGGCTTACCAATAGAGTTTAGCTATTGCCCCGTTGGCCGATAAAACTGGCAGCCTCGCCGACTACCAGTTGGTTTCGCTAGCTTGCTGGCTAGCTTTGGCCAGAGTTTTTAGCTTCCCACCGCTAGTACAATATCCCCATCGGCACGGTGCTTGTTCACAGGTGCCTCACCCGGAAATTCTATTTTTTACTTCGCTTCTGCCAATATTCTTACTTCGCCCACCCATGCGCTTCTTTACTCATTTGCTGACGCTGGTACTGGCTACGGTCGTGCTCGCCCCCGCCGGGGCTACCACCCACCGTACTCGCCTCAAGCCCAGCGTACCGGCCCTTTACATTCCTCAAACGCCCGTAGTGGCTACCGCGAGCCCGGTTCTCAGCGTATTCCCTAACCCCAGCCGGGGCCAGGTGTCGCTACAACTAGCGGCGCCTTCGGGGCAGGATTATAAATTTCGCCTTAACAACGTGCTGGGGCGCGAAGTGCGGCTGTTAGCTCTACGCCCCGAGCTTGCCCCGGAGGGTTTGGCTCTTGATATAAGCAACCTGCCGGCGGGCTTATATTTCTACTCGCTACTAGTGAATGACAAGGTAGTGAGCACCAACCGCTTGACTTTGCAATAAACCTGATTTGCATTCTAATTTAAGTATAGAAGAAAGCAGCTACCAGTCGGTGGCTGCTTTTTTTAGGCCTTCGCTAGCCGGCCCGCGCAACCCCTCGGGGGTTGTTGCCTACTTTTGGGGGCTTATTGCCAATCGGCAATGGTTTAGCTACAACGGAACTTTCCTCTGGCTGGTGAGCTGCTCTGGGCAGTAGCGGCCAGCTATCTTCATCCCGTATGCGTTCTTTTCAACGGTTAAATAATCTGGTCGGCTGGGTGGTATTTGCCATCGCTACAGCCGTCTTTCTGCTCACCCTGGAGCCCACCGCCTCTTTCTGGGACTGCGGCGAGTTCATTGCGTGCTCGTACAAACTGCTGGTTCCGCACCCGCCGGGCGCGCCGACGTTCCTCATCCTGGGGCGCTTACTGTCGCTCTTTAGCTTTGGTGACGTTACGAAAGTGGCGGTGCTCGTCAATGCTCTTTCGGCGCTGAGCAGCTCCTTCACCGTGCTATTTCTGTTCTGGATCATTACCCGGCTCGGGCGTAAGCTGCTGCTAGCCCGGGGCGAGTTTGAAACCGAAACTCCCGAGCCCACTGGCTACCAAACGCTACTCATTTTGGGGGCTGGCGTGGTAGGAGCGCTGTCGTTCGCGTTTTCCGACTCCTTTTGGTTTAATGCCGAGGAAGGCGAAGTGTACGCCATGTCGGCCCTCTGCACGGCCGCCGTGGTGTGGATCATGCTGAAGTGGGAAGAACATGCCACGGACGCCGATTCGGATAAGTGGCTCATCCTCATTGCGTACGTTATCGGCCTCAGCATCGGCGTACACTTGCTGAACCTGCTGACGGTGCCGGCGCTCGCCTTTATTTACTACTACCGCCGCTCGGCCAATCCCACCACCGCGGGCGGCATCGTGACGCTGGTCGTCAGCCTTATTATCGTGGGGTCGGTGCTGGTGGGCATCATCCCGGGGCTACCGACGCTGGCGGGTGGCTTCGAGGTATTCTTCATTAATACCCTCGGCCTGCCCTTCAATTCGGGCCTGATTATTTTCCTGCTGCTATTTGCCGGCCTGATTTACGGGGGTTTCCGGCTGTCGTACCAGCGTCGCAGCCAGCTGCTGAACACGGCTATGCTGTGCTTTGTATTCATTCTCATCGGGTATTCGACTTACCTGATTGTGCCCATCCGCTCATCGTTTCACCCCACCATCAACGAAAACGACCCCGAGGACGTGCTGAGCTTCGTGAGCTACCTCAAGCGCGAGCAGTACGGCTCGCGCCCGCTGCTCTACGGCCCGCAGTTCAACGCCCAGCCCGACCACTACGAGGAAGGCGCACCGCGCTACAAGCGTGAGGGCGACCGCTACGTCGAGATTTTGCCCCGCGCCCAGGAGCCCGGCTACGCCGACTCGGACAAGATGCTGCTGCCGCGCCTCTACAGCTACGACCCGGCCCACATTCAGGAGTATAAGAAGTGGGTGCCCGACTTGCAGGAGGGCGTGAAGCCCACGATGGGCCAGAACCTGGGCTTCTTGTTCCGGTACCAGATTGGCCACATGTTCTGGCGCTACTTCTTCTGGAACTACGTGGGGCGCGAGTCGGACGTGCAGCAGGCGGGCGTGCTCACGCCGTTTAGCCCGGCCGCTTCTACCCTGCCCGAGCGCATTGGGGGCAGCTTTGCGCACAACAACTTCTTCGCCATTCCGCTCATTCTGGGCTTGATTGGCTTGTACATCCAGACCCGCAAGCGCGGGCACGATGCCCTGGTGGTAGGCCTGCTGTTTCTGTTCACGGGCATTGCCATCATCATCTACCTTAACCAGCCGCCCATCGAGCCGCGCGAGCGCGACTACACCTTCACGGGCGCCACGTTTGCTTTTGCCATCTGGATTGGGCTCGGAGTTATCGGGCTAGGCCAGTGGCTAGCCGCCGCCCTTAAGCCCGAGAACGCCCGCGCCGGCTTGGCCGTGCTGCTGGGCCTGGTGTCGCCGGGCATTTTGCTGGCGCAGGGCTGGAACGACCACAACCGCTCGGGCCGCTACAACTCGGTAGACTCGGCACACAACCTGCTCAACTCGTGCGCCCCGAACGCTATTCTGTTCACCAACGGCGACAACGACACCTTCCCGCTCTGGTACGCGCAGGAAGTGGAAGGCATCCGCACCGACGTGCGCGTGGCCGTGCTCTCGTACCTGAACACCGACTGGTACATTCAGCAGATGAAGCGCCGCGCTTATGAGTCGCAGGGCCTCCCCATCACGATGAGCGAGGCAACCTACGCGCAGGGCAACAACGACATGCTGCCCTTCTCGCCCAACCCGTCCGTAGACAGCCTCGACCTCAAGCAGTTTATCAGCCTGGTGGGGCAGGGTAGCCCGCTGCTCAAGTACGAGGATGGCAACTACTCGACCATGACGTTCCCTACCCCCAAGTTTTACTTGAATGTGGACACGGCGGCGGTAAAAGCGCTGGGCATCATTCCGAAGGACCGCCAAGGCCAGCTCGTGAGCCGCCTGGACTGGAGCATGGGCAAGCGCGCTATCGAGAAGAAAAACCTGGTGATTCTGGACATGATTGCCACCAACAACTGGAAGCGGCCCATCTACTTCAGCTCCACGGTGGCCCCCAGCGACTACATGAACTTGCAGCCCTACTTCCAGCTCGAAGGCATGGCCTACCGCCTGCTGCCGCTGAAGGACCCCAACTACACGCCGCGTGGTGACGAAGGCTACGTGGAGAAATCTATTTGCTACGACGAGCTGATGCACAAATTCCGCTACCGCGGCCTGCAGACGGCCACCATCTTCTACGATGAAAACAACCTGCGCTTCCCGGCCAACTACCGCGACAAGTTTGCGCGGCTAGCCAATGCCTACCTCGCCAGCGGCGACGTAGCCAAAGCCAAAGAGGTAGCCAACAAGTGCTTGGAAGTGATGCCCGACAATGCTATTCCCTTCGATTACTACACGCCGCAGCTGATTCCGGCGCTCATCGCGGGGGGCGAGAAGGCCAAGGCTGATGCCATTATGGATAAGCTCACGGCCCGCAGCACCCAGATGCTGAGCTACTACAAGACGCACGATGGCGCGCTCTTCGACGACAACGAGCGTCAGTACCTCTACATGCTCCAAAGTGTGTCGCAGGCCGCGGCGCAGGTGCACGACGAAGCCCGCGCCAAAAAAGCCTACGATGTGCTAGCACCCTACTTGCAGCAAGGCGGGCAGTAAGCGACCCCATCACATCGTAAAGCATACAACAAAAAGCCCACTAGAATCCATCTAGTGGGCTTTTTGTTGCGTAAGGTCAGCTTTTCAACGCTAGCAACCATTCACCATTACGTCTCAAGGCTAAGGCTATGATTCCCAATCGCAAAGCGACTAAAAGAACCGAATTACGGTTTGCCCTTTGATTTTAAAGCCGTGCTTACGGCCTGCTCCAGTAGCGGCTCCATGATGCGGTAGCCAGCCAGGGTGGGGTGTACCTCGTCCTTGGCCAGCGCCGGCGGCAAACCCTGCCGGCTATCGGCCATAGCCGAGTGGTAATCGAGATAAGTAGCGTGCTGCTGGGCGGCATAGGTTTTGATTTGCTGGTTAAGCGCTACCACTTTGGGGGCGGGCGCCAGGCCTTTGTGCCACGGAAAATCGTAGGCCGGCAGCACCGAGCACAGCACCACCCGAATGCCGTGCAACTGGGCTAGCTCGACCATCGACTCGATATTATTGAGCGTAGCTTGGGAATCGTAGGGACCGGTATTTTCGGCAATGTCATTGATGCCGGCCAGAATAACCACCACGGCCGGGTGCAGGTCGAGCACATCTTGCCGAAAACGCACCAGCAGTTGCGGAGTCGTTTGCCCACCGATGCCGCGCCCTAGGTACTCATACTTTTGGGACTTAAAAAATACCGAATCGGCTTTTGGCCAAACGTCGGTAATAGAATTACCAAGCAGCACAATGCGTGGTTTACCGGGTGTCGGCGCGGGTAAAGCGCGGTTGGCGGCCGCGTAGCGCAGGAGGCCATCACGGTCGGTGGGCACCTGCGCGGCGGCGGGCAGTAAGTGGCCAGCCAGCGCCAGCAGGGCAAAAAAGAGCTTTTTCACGGGGTAGCGAGCTTTAGTATTTACTTTGATTCGAAGTTTAAAAGTCCTTGCGCAACTTTCTTTCGAAGATTTTGCCGGTGACAGTACGGGGAAGCTGGTCTACAAACTCGATTGCTGGCTTTCACACGAACCAGCGCCGAAGGCCAGGGTGGTTGCTGGGTGCGCTAGCTAGGCAGGCTAGCTAGCGCACCGCTTCGATAGCCACTTGCTGAATCTGGGTGCGCACGTTGAGCTGGCTCAGCTTGTTGTTGCGTCGCGAGGGGTTGAGGCGGTTGGTGAGCACCACCACCACTAGCTCCTTCTCAGGGTCAACCCAAAAATACGTACCCGTGAAGCCCGAATGCCCAAAGCTAGTGGCCGAGGCGCCGGGCGCCGTGTTGCCGCTGGCGGGGCTACCAGGCCGGTCAAAGGCGAGTCCGCGCCGGTTAGTAGGGCAAGACTGGCAGCGCGTCCAGTCGGCGAGGATATCGACTTTGAAAAGCTGCTGGCCGCCGTAGCGACCGCCCCAGGCGTAGGCTTGGGCAAGCTGCGCCACGTCATTGGCCGAGCCAAACAAGCCGGCGTGCCCCGAAATGCCGCCCAGTAGCGCCGCTCCCTCATCGTCGACGTAGCCGCGCAGCAGCTGGCGGCGGAAAAGGGAGTCGTACTCGGTGGGCGCGATGCGACGCTCGGCTACGTGATGCAAAGGCTGAAAATGCAGGCCCGAGCCAAGCGGACGATACACCTCCTTAGCCAAAAACTGCTCGAATGGCTGGCCCGTGCGGCGCTGCACGAGGTTGGGATAAAGATAAAAGGATAAGTCTGAATATACGTAGCCCGGCTGGGCAGTGAGCGGCGCCGCCCCAATTTGCTCGTAGATATAAGCCGGCAAATCTTTGCGCCCCCACAACCTGCGCGCCACCGGCAGCGGAAACTGCGCCGACGAGTCGGGCCGAAACCAGCGCCGCCGCAGCTCGCCGCTCGGCTTGGCGAAGGCCTGCCAGAAAGGCAACCAAGCGGGTAGGCCGGCTTGGTGGGCCAGCACGTCGCGCATTTTTAGGCTTGCCTTATTGGTTTTTTGCAGGAAAGGAAAAAACTGCCCCAGGGTGCTATCGGGGCTGAATCGGCCTTGCTCTTGTAGCTTGAGCAGGGCGGGCGTGGCGGCCAGCACTTTGGTAAGGGAAGCCAGGTCGTACACGTCCGTATTTTGAACGGCCGGCCCGCGCAAGATTTTACCGCTGGCTAGCTGGGGCTCGGTGGGCTGACTGGGGCCCGGCGCGCTGCCTGGCTCACTACCAAAATTGCCGGCGGCGACAACGCTTTCGCGCTGAACAGTGGCAACCGATGAGACCGTGCCCCTCATCTTCTCTTGGTAGCCATAGCTTTTGCGCAGCACCACTACGCCGCGCCGGGCGATGAGCACCTGGCCGCCAGGCGTGGCCCCGGCGGCCAGCGCCTGCGCCATAATGCTGTCTACCCGGGCTTCGAGGTGATTGTCCATACCGGCATCTTCGGGGTGGGCGTAGGCTAATCGCAGGCCGGGCTGGGTGGTGAGGCCAAAGCCGGCGGGCAAGCCGTTGGCCACCGTCACCGGCAGTTTGCCGGTGGCGCCGATACCGCCAAAAATGAGCTGCGCCGCCAGCTCCTGGGCCTGCGGGCTTTCCTGGTAAGCAAGCACCACGGCACTCGCCTGGGCATAGTCGCGCACCTTAGCTACGGCGTAGGCCGAGCCAAATACGCTGAGTACCACGCGCTGACCAGGTTTGGTAAGCTCGCGCAGCAGCAGGTTGGCTTCGGGGGTGATGCCGAAATTGGTGGCGGGCAGGCGACCCAAACTTTGCAGGGCCACCAGCACCACATCGTAGGTAAAGAGCTTGGCGCGGATATCGACCAGCTCGTCCATGGTGGGGGCGGCCGGCAGGTGAAAGTGCGCTACCGGCGCGTAGCTAGCCACGGCCCGCTGAAAATCGGTGGTGTCGGCGGGCGCGCCGCCGAGCACCAGCGTGGCGATGCGCAGGGTATCGAGCCGCTGCAAGGGCAGGATATTGCGCTGGTTGCGCAGCAGCGTGAGGCTACGCTCGGTGAGGCGGTGGGCCAGGTAGCGGGCGTGGGGTGCGTTGAGGTCGGCAAAAAGGTGCTGCTCGGCCACGGGACGGGCCGTTTTCAGCCCCGACCACTGCTTGAGGGCCAACACGCGGCGGCAGCTTTCGTCGATGCGGGCCTGCGAGATGCGGCCGCTGTCTACGGCCGCGAGCACAGCTCGGAGGGCCAGCGGCACGTTTTTGCTGAATTCCAGCACGTCGTTGCCGGCGAGCAGGGCCCGCACCTCGGCCTCGCCGGTAGGCACCCGGCTGATGACGCCCTGCATATTCATGGCATCGGTGAAAACCACGCCTTTGAAGCCCAGCTGCTGGCGCAGCAGGCCCGTGACGACAGGCTTCGAAAGCGTAGTGGGCGCGCCCGAGTTATCGAGGGCGGGCACGTTGAGGTGGGCTACCATCATACCACCGATCCCACTGGCAATCATGCTTTTGAAAGGTGGCAGCTCCAGCGAGTCGAGCCGGCCCCGGTCTACGCGCACGAGCGGCAGGGCCAGGTGCGAGTCGGCATCGACGTCGCCGTGGCCAGGAAAGTGCTTGGCCACGGCGAGCACGTCCGCGTCCTGCATTCCTCTCATATACAGCCGACTAAGGCGCGCTACCGCCGCTGGGTTTTCGCCCCACGAGCGAAAGCCGATAACGGGGTTATTGGGGTTATTGTTGACATCGACCACCGGCGCAAAATTGACTTGCATCCCCAGCCGCCGAAACTGCCGCGCCACCTCGCGCCCCATGTCGTAGATGAGCGCCGAATCGGCCGGCGGCACCGCGCCCAGGCTCATCTGGTACGGAAAGCGCAGCACGCTGTCGAGGCGCATACCGGCGCCCCATTCGCCGTCCATCGCCACTAGCAGCGGCACCCGGCTCTGGCTCTGAAAGCGGTTGAGCAGGCGCGTCTGGCGTACCGGCCCTCCCTGAAAAAATATCAGCCCGCCGATACCATCCTCCTTTATCAGCGTAGAAACCGAGTCTTGGTCGATGGGCTTTTTATTGGAATACGCGGCCACCATAAAAAGCTGCGCTACTCGCTGCCGAGGGGTGAGCGTGCGCATGAGGCTATCGACCCAAGGCGAGTGCAGGTAGCGCAGAAAACCCGGGGCTATACCCGCCGCGGGCGGCGGGAGGCTAGTGGTTTTTTTGGTTAAGCGGGCTTGGGGACGGCGCTGGGCCGGCGCCAGCAGCGGGGCCGCTAGTAGCAGGGCAAACAGCAGGTATTTTAGGCGCAGCAAACGGAAGAGCGTTGGGAGGTGAAGCAGGCAAAAGTCGGGATAATTTTCAGTATCTGCTGGCCGCAATAGGAGAAGCTAGCCTACGCTAGTTAACCAGAAAAACGTCATACCGAGCAGACAAAGCATCTTTCCGGCGCCGTTAGCTTACTGCTCCAACAGCCTGGAAAAATGCTTTGTCTGCTCGGTATGACGTTTTTTTCCGTCAGCTTTGCTGCGGCAGCTCGTTTTATTTCAGGGTAAACGTGGCTTTGCCCATCATGGCGCCATCTTCATAAAGCTCCACCATGTGCTGGCCGGTTTTATAGTCGCCGCCCTTGGCATACACGAAGCTGAGGCCCTGCTTGGTATTGTCAAATACCACGTCCTGCTTCATGGTGAAAAACGCCTCCTGCCCGTCGACGGTGAAGGTGCCGCCACCGGTGCTCAGGTTATAGAGAGCCGCGCCATCGGGCTCCAGAATGCGCAGGTAGATGGTTTTCGTGTCTTTCGGCGACACATCGTTGCGTACCAAGCTGAAAGTCACCTTTATACGGTCAACGCGCTTGGCTCTGAATTCTTCTTTGTCATCGCTTTTCTCCTTATCCTTCGTATTGAGCACGCTAACGCGGATATTATCGGCTTGCAGGCGCGAGGCCACCGTCACCTTCTGGCTAAGATCCTGGTTGGTTTTGGCAATAGTGCTGATGGTATCGGTCAGCTTATTCTGCCGCTCTTTGAGGGTCGTAGTTTCGGTATACAAGTTTTCGTTCGACTGCTTCAAGTCGGCAATCTGCTCATCCTTTTCCTTCAGTTGAGATTCCAGGTTGAGGGCGCGCTGCTTGAAGCGGCGCTGCTCGGCCACCGAAAAAGAGCCGGCTTTAAACGAGCGTAGCTTCAGCAAATCGGCGTTGATGCCCGAAATGCGTGCTTCGAGTGAGTCATTGCTTAGGCCCAGCTTTTGCAAGTCCTGGCTTTGGCGCTCGTAGTTGGCTTTGAGGGCTTCGTACTCCTTAATTTGGGCTTGCAGCTTCGTATCGGTAGCCTGCACTTGGGTTGAAAGCTGCTCGTTCTCCGTTTTTTTCTGGCTATTCAGGTAAAATAGCACCCCGTTGATGCCGAGCAGCACGAGGAAAAGCGCGACCCAAAGCAGGACGCGGCTATTATTCTGGCGGGGTTCGGGAGTTTCCTGTTGCGGGTCCATACGGGGGATACTGGGGGATTAAGTGGCGTAAGAAGAGCAGGTAGCCCCGGGCGCCCGAGGCTTTACCTACCTTTGCAGCGGGTAAAAATAGGAGTTTTTTCCAGTCAACAACGGTTATCGTTCTAATTGGGTCTTGTGCAAACGGTTATTTCGGCCTTTGATTGTGCTTATTGGCAAGCCCGGTATACCACGCCCGGCCGCGCTGGCTGGGACGCCGGGCGCATTACTCCCCCGCTGCAAGCCTACTTCGACCAGCTAGAAGTATCGCGCCAGCCGCGCATTCTTATTCCGGGGGCCGGCCGGGCCTATGAAGCTGAGTACCTGCACCAGCACGGCTTCGAGCACGTGGTGGTAGCCGACTTTGCTCCCGAGCCCTTGGCGGCGCTGGTCACTCGCGTGCCCAGTTTCCCCCAGGCTAACCGCTGGCTAGCTGACTTCTTTACCCTTGCCCCCACCGAGCCTTTCGACTTGCTCGTCGAGCAGACTTTTTTGTCGGCCCTCGCTCCTAGCCAGCGGGCAGCCTATGCCCAGCAGTG
This sequence comes from uncultured Hymenobacter sp., assembly GCA_964514915.1. Taxonomy (GTDB): domain Bacteria; phylum Bacteroidota; class Bacteroidia; order Cytophagales; family Hymenobacteraceae; genus Hymenobacter. The sequence goes on along the minus strand of CAZERY010000006.1, from coordinate 37,791 downwards.
CGCCGCGTTGCTGCGGCCGGGCGGCAAGCTAGTGGGACTACTTTTCGACACCCCGTTTGCGGGCGCTACCCAGCCGCCCTTCGGCGGCAGCCGTGAGGAGTACCGCCGCTACTTTGAGCCGCATTTCCACTTTATTCACTTCGAAACTGCCCATAATTCGCTGCCCGCCCGCGCCGGCCGCGAGTTGTTTATTTGCTTGCAAAAGCGCTAAGGCGGTGGGCTAACCCACTGCCGCTGTACTACCCTCTCTACTTTTCCATCCTATGCCGCGCAGCGTCGTGGCCCTATTTCACCCGCTTATGCTCACTTCCCTCGCCCAAACCCTCCCCCACTTTCGCAATACCAATTCCGGCCAGTTTTTTTTGATGGCTGGGCCCTGCGTGATCGAGGGCGAAGACATGGCTTTGCGCATTGCGGAGCGCGTCAAGCACATCACCGACAAGCTTCAGATTCCTTATATCTTCAAGGGCTCGTATCGCAAGGCCAACCGCTCACGTCTGGATTCTTTCACCGGCATCGGCGACGAGACGGCGCTGCGCATTTTGCAGAAAGTGGGGCGCGAAATCGGCGTGCCGACCGTGACGGACATTCACGAATCGGACGAGGCAGCCCTGGCGGCTGAGTACGTCGATGTGCTGCAAATTCCGGCTTTTCTCTGCCGCCAAACCGAGCTGCTGGTCGCCGCCGCCAAAACCGGCAAAGTGGTGAATATCAAGAAAGGACAGTTCCTAAACGGCGAGGCTATGCGTTGGGCCCTGGATAAGGTCCGGGGTGCTGGCAACCCGCACGTCATTCTCACCGACCGCGGCAATTCGTTTGGCTACAGCGACTTGGTAGTTGACTTTCGCAACTTGCCCACCATGCGGCAGTTTGGCGTGCCCGTGGTGATGGACGTTACCCACTCGTTGCAGCAGCCCAACCAGGCAAGCGGCGTCACGGGCGGCCAGCCGGCCCTCATCGAAACCATCGCCAAGGCCGCCATTGCGGTGGGCGCCGATGGCCTGTTTATCGAAACGCACCCCACGCCCACCACCGCCCTCTCCGATGGGGCCAACATGCTACCCCTCGACCAGCTCGAAGGCCTCTTGCAGCGCCTCACCCGCGTGCGCGAGGCGGTGCGCCCCACCGGCGACGTAGAGCCAAGAGGCCTGAACGCGTAAGCTAGCGAATTACTTCAGCTTCTCTTTCAAGTAATCAAGAAGCTGGGTGAAGTGCTGGTCAACCGCAATAAAGCGCTGCTCGAATGCGTCGAAACGTTGCTCGAATGCATTTAAACGCTGCTCGACCGCGTCGAAACGCTGCTCGACCGCGTCGAAACGCTGATCAACCACGTCGAAACGTCGGTTCATTTCTTTGACTAAAGCCACCTGGTTTTGCTCCAGCTTGGTTGTTTTGTCAAGTAAGAATTCGATGCTATCGCTTTGGGCAGCAATAGAGTTTGTCACCGTGATTGTGAGTTGGCGCACCTGGGCCGATACTCGCTCTACTTTAGCAGCGGTTTCATCTAGGCGAGCCAGCATTTCGCTGATGACGGGTTCTAACTGGTCGAGGCGCTGGTCGGCAGTGGGCATAAGTAGGTGCAGAATGGACAAGACGGCTAGCGAAGTTACGACCAGCCAGGATTACGTTTAGTAGCGCAGCCAGAAATCTTGCCGGGGCTGCGTTTTACGGAAAAACACTAATCCCACGTAGAACAAATCGACCGTCACGGTCACGGCTGGGTGGGCTTTCACGGCGGCCCAAGCCTGCTCCATTTCGGCCGACCAGTGAATATCATCGAGCACGAACACGCTGTTTTCGTGCGCTTTAGCCAGGCAATCTTCAAAGTAGCGGAGTGTCGGCTCGTAGCGGTGGTTGCCGTCGAAGAAGGCAAAGTCGAGCGGGCCGGCCAGGCTAGCCAGCGTAGCGGGCAGCGTGCTGTCGATATTGCCTTCCACCAGCTGCACGTTTTTGATAGCCAGCTTAGCAAAGGTTTCGCGGGCCAGGGCGGCGCTGGCCGGGCAGCCTTCGAAGGTGAGAACGCGACTGCGCGAGCTGGCGGTGGCCAGGTAAGCGGTGGTGAGGCCCAGCGAAGTGCCCAACTCTACAATAGTGGCGGGCTGGAAGTGATTTACCAGCCGAAATAATAGCTGCGCCAGACGTGGCGGCTTGGCCGCGTAGCGGGCGATGTCGCGCACGTGGCGCTGCTGGCCACTGGCGCCAGCCACTTGCGAGCCCGCGCCAAAATCGGTGACGGCGATCTTAGCCGGGCTAGCTAACAGCTCACGGCGCCGGGCCTCAATGCGCTCGTAAGCGCCAAACTGCCCGTTGTGCCGGATAACAGTCGTGTAAAGCCCATACACAAAGGGCGAATGCAGGCCGTGCGCATTGCCCGAGCGCAGCCAGTAGCGGAGGTAAGAAAAGACTTGGTACAACTTCTAGCTGGTAGCTATTGGCTGGCAGCCAGGCGGCCAGCTAGTTTAAGCGAAACGGCACTACGAGGGTAAACTCCGGAATATTAACCCGAAACTGCTCACCATTGGCCACGCGCTCCATGAGGTAAGTGCCACGCATTTTACCCATTCCCGATTTCAGGTTGCAGCCACTCACGTACTGGTGCGCCTCGCCGGGCTCGAGTACGGGCTGGCGGCCCACCACGCCCTCCCCCTCCACTTCGCGGGTAGGGGTGTTCGCATCAGAAATAAACCAGTGTCGGCGCAATAGCTTGACCGTAAATTCGCTATCGTTGCGAATTTCGATGCGGTAGGCAAACACAAAGTGTTCCTGAGCGGGGCTCGAATAGTCGGGGAGGTAGCTGGTCGTAACCGTAACAGTTACGCCCTGCGTAGTGGTAGTAGGCATAGCGGCGGCCGGCGAAATTACGCTACGCGGCTAACGGTGGCGCTCTCACTTTAGTTTTATTTACCGGACTAGCCTTAAACGGCCGACTGGACGCATTATTTTTCTTTTAATCCCCCTGATTTCTCTTTCCATCATGGTTAAAATTGCCGAAAGCTGGCGGCCGGTGCTAGCGGCCGAGTTCGAAAAGCCCTATTTCCAGAAACTCACGGCCTGGGTGCGCGGCGAGTACGCCACTACCACCGTGTACCCGCTCGGCTCGCAGATTTTTCACGCCTTCGACGTCTGCCCGTTCGACGAGGTGAAGGTCGTCATCCTGGGCCAGGACCCGTACCACGGTAAAAACCAGGCGCATGGGCTAGCCTTTTCGGTGAATGAGGGCGTGCGCACGCCCCCATCGTTGCAAAATATATTCAAGGAGTTGCAAGACGATATTCCGGGCACCCCGGCCCCGGCCAATGGCAACCTCGACCGCTGGGCCCAGCAGGGCGTGCTGCTGCTCAATGCCACGCTCACCGTGCGCGCTGCTACCCCCGGCTCGCACCAAAAAAAGGGTTGGGAAGAGTTTACGGACGAGGTTATCCGGCGGGTATCGGTGAGCCGGCCGCACGTGGTATTCATCCTGTGGGGCGCGTATGCCCAGAAAAAGGAAGAATTAATTGATGATCGCAAGCACCTGATTTTGAAGGCTGCGCACCCATCGCCTTACTCGGCCGACCGTGGTTTTTTCGGCTCAAAGCCTTTCAGCCAAGCTAATGCCTGGCTAGCCAAGCATAATGAGCAGCCGATACAGTGGTCGTAGCGTAGTAAGAACTCGCTTCTGCTAATAAAGGGCGTGCTAAGCAAAGCATCTCATTGGCATCCCCATACAACGATGCGAGCGCGATGCTTCGCCTGGCGCAGCATGACGTTCTTTTTAAAACGTGGCGAGCTATTGAAAATTACAGCAACCGCTTGATGAGACGCAGCTTGTGGCTGTATTTCTGCCGCTCGCGGTTGAAGATGCCATGGTGATCGAGGGGATCAAGGCGCACCTCGCCGTGGGCGTGCAGGATGAGGCCATCCTCTACTACCAGGCCCACGTGCACAATGGCCCCGTCGGCATTGTCGAAGAAAGCCAGGTCACCTAGCCGCGCTTGCGTAACAAAATCGACGGGCTCGCCGAGGTCAATCTGCTGGCGCGCATCGCGTGGAAGTTGCACCCCAACGAGGCCAAACAACTGCTGCATCAGCCCCGAGCAGTCGAGGCCAAAAATGCTTTTGCCGCCCCACACGTAGGGTGCCCGCAGGTAGTGCTGGCCCAGCTTACGTAGCAGAGCTAGCCGGCGCTCGGGCGCGCAGGGCTGAGCGGGGTTGGTGGCAGGGCCGTTGTAAAACAAGGGTTTATCGTCGCCAATCCTCAGCGTCATGCCGTCGAAGAAGGGCAGCCGGCAGCCGAGCGTAATAGGTTGGCGCGTAGTCGCATCCGATACTATTTGCACCACATCGAGGGCCCGCGGATGGTCTTGAGCCAGCCAGGCCGCGAAGTAGGTCGGGCTCACGGCGGCGTGCTGCTTAAAATCAATCCAGCCTTGGTAGGTATCGGCGGCGGTCTCGATGCGTAGCCAATTGCCCTGCGCCAGCAGCACCGTGTAGCATTCGCCAAATAGCAGCTCGGTTACTAGCTCGGCCTTGTCGCTGGCCTCGGCGCGGACGGGAACGGCGCTCAGCGCACAAATACCGTGGTTCAAAAGGGTAGTAACTATAGGTTGGGGCACAAAGAACGGCAGGCTTCCTGGCGGGCTTGTTTGTTTAAGGGGCGGGGCGCTACCGGTAGCGCTCCATCTCGCGCTGCTGGTCTTTGGCCTTGAGGTCTTCGCGCTTGTCAAACAGCTTTTTACCCTGGGCCAGCGCTATTTCGAGCTTGGCAAAGCCGCGGTCGGTCACGAACAGGCGCAGCGGGATGATGGTGAGGCCGGCGTCCTGGCTTTTACTGGCCAGCTGCTTCAGCTCGCGCTTATTGAGCAGCAGCTTGCGGGTGCGCATGGCGTCGTGGTTGTTGTAAGTGCCTAGCGTGTAAGGCGCTATGCGTAGGCTGTGCACCCACAGGTCACCCTTGTGGTCGAAGGTGCAGTAGCCGTCCTGAAGGTTGGCCTCGCCAGCGCGGATGCTTTTAATTTCGGTGCCTTGCAGCATCATGCCCGCGTCGTACTTAGCCAGGAAGGTGTATTCGTGGCTAGCCCGGCGGTTTTTGATGTTGATGTTGGCGGGAGTCTTGTCTTTCATAAAATCGTAATCACTGATGGAGCAGCCTACGCGGATTCAGCCGATTTGGCTGGGCGCAAAAGTACCGGCGCTGGCAAGCAGCCCCATTACGCTACTCACTTAGCCTCATGCCAGCTTGAGGCGCGGGTCGGGGCTGGTGAGCTGGCTGGCAAAGTCGCCCGCTTCATACTGAAAAATGGCCGCCTGTCCCACCATGGCCGCGTTGTCGGTGCAGAACTCAAAGTCGGGGATGAATACCGCCCACCCTTCGGCTTCGGCCAGCGCCTGCAACCCCTGGCGCAGGCCCGAGTTGGCAGCTACGCCACCGGCTAGCGCTACCTGCCGCAGGCCGGTAGCCTGGGCGGCGCGCTTGAGCTGGCGCAGCAGCGTTTGCACGATAGTGTATTGAATGCTGGCGCAGAGGTCGGCCAGGTTTTCGGCTATAAAACTGGGGTTGGCAGCGCTTTCTTTTTTCAAAAAATACAGCACGGAAGTCTTCAACCCACTGAACGAGAAATTGTAACCGTCGAGCGCGCCTTCGGGAAATGGGAAGCGACGCGGATTGCCGGTTTGGGCCAGTTTGTCGAGGCGCGGGCCGCCGGGATACGGCAGGCCGAGCAGCTTGGCGGTTTTGTCAAACGCTTCGCCGGCCGCGTCGTCGATGGTTTGACCCAGAATCTCCATGTCCAGCGCGCTGCGCACTACCACCAGCTGCGTGTGCCCGCCGCTCACGGTGAGGCACAGGAACGGAAAACTCGGCTTGGGCTCGCGGATGAAATGCGCCAGGATGTGCGCCCGCATGTGGTTGACGGCCAGCAGCGGCTTGCCCAGCGCCAGGGCCAGGCTCTTGGCAAACAGATTGCCGACCAGCAGCGAGCCCAGCAGGCCCGGGCCCTGCGTTACGGCCACGGCGTCGAGGTCATTTTTGGTGAGGCCGGCCTGGCGCAGCGCCGCCGTGACGACGGGCAGCAGGTGCTGCTGGTGGGCCCGCGAAGCTAGCTCGGGCACCACGCCACCATACTGCTCGTGCACAGCCTGGCCCGCCACTACATTGCTAAGCAGCTGGCCGTTGCGAAACACGGCCGCGCCAGTGTCGTCGCAGCTCGATTCGATGGCGAGGAGGGTCATGAAAAAAAAGACTTAAACCAAATCAGTTACTGGGCAGCTGGCCACCGCGGGCCGGGCGGCCTACGGCGGCCAGCTGCTCTATACAAAGGTAGCGGTGGCCTTAGTAGCCCGGGCCGACGGCGCACCAGGTAGCCGGCAGCCCACTTTCCAAAAAACAACCTAGTTTTATACCCGAAATACATTCAACCATTGCCGGATACGAGTATGTCATCTTTTTACGCGTAGCTAACGGTAGCAGATCAGGTCTACTCGCTGCTGCGAAGCACGTACTCTTTTACCCAGGCTGCCGACCATCGGGGCCGTGCGGTAGCCAGGGTGCGCCACGGCCTGGTATACCTCACCCTGGCTGTGCCCGATAGGGACTTCTTAATGACCTGAGCCGCTATGCCCCACAAGCCGCTGGCGGGCTACATCACCTTCTTCGAACCAGACCAGCGCACCGCCCGCGAAAGCCTGGTCTGGGAGGCGGGCGAGTGCGTGGGCTACCGCGAAGAGTTTCTTAGCGGCGACCAGCACCTGGGGGCGTACGTGTGCCACCTCACCATAGCGGCCCCCAAGCTCACGATGCAAGTGGGCAGCGCCAGCCAGTACGTGCCAGCGGCGGCCCGCACGCACGGCGTGCCGCCGCTGGCTCCGCTGACAGTAGCGGCAGCCCTGCCACCGGCCGCAGCCTTGCCCACCAGCCTCCCCCTGAATAAGGAGGGGCGCTACGCTGCCCGCCTGCACCTGATGCAGCAGGCACGTACCGGCCTGGAATACCAACCCCAGCGACGGAGCACAAATTGCCCTTAGCCGCCTCGAGCGCAACAACGTGGCCGTAGAACGGGCCCGCCTCAGTGAGCACGTGTATCACAGCGACAAGGTGCCACCCGTAGCCGAGCCCGAGGGCTAGCACATGCTCAATGTGGAAGAACTAGCCCAGAAAGGCGTATCGCCTGAGATGCTACTCGATCCGGAATCTGGCTTTAAAGCCGCACTCTACCAATCCAGCTTTGAGCAGCCGCCTAAGCTGGTGATTGCTTACGCCGGCACGGAGGATAAAAAAGATATACTGGCCGATTTGAGGCAAGGAATGGGTCTGAAAGAAAAGCAGTATAACCAGGCGATGAAACTAGCTGATGCTGTAACAAAGAGAACCCGTAAAAACGCTGTAGAAACTACTGGCCACTCGTTAGGGGGCGGCTTAGCTAGTGCCGCAACTGTCGTAACTGGTACCAAAGGCTACACCTTCAACGCCGCAGGTCTACACTCCAATACAGTGAGGCGCCCACCCTACGAGGTTTCGCGAGCAGCAATGCAGGAGCAAGGATCTTTAATTGATGCTTACCGCTCTACCTCCGACCCTCTCAACAATGCGCAAAAGGCCGCAGTGGTGACCAAGGGATTAGTGCTTCCCAAAGCGCTGGGCGTTCCTCATTTGCTGACTCCTGCTCCCCAGTGGCAGCACAAATGGCCCGAGCTGGTGCAAGGCAATCCGTTGAAAGCAGCAAAAACGATGGCTCTGGACGGCCACGGTATCTCTCCGCAGATGGTGGACCACATCGAGCACGAGAAAGACCAGGATACAGCCATCCTCACGCACTTCGTCTACTCATGATGAAACACCCTGCTCTAGCGCGGGCTACTTGGCCCGGCTACTGGCCAGCCATCACGCTGCCGAGTTTAGTCTTCTCTCTTTGTTCATTTTTCTTCTTCGGCTGTATGCAAGCCTCCCCTAACCCCATTTACAAGCACGCGCCGCAGGAGTACTTTCCGGCCGCACCCGCCCTGGACGTGGCCCAGGCCATCCGCCGCCAGGACGTGCCCGGCCTCGAGCGCGTGCTCGCTCAGCACCCGGGCCTGGACCTCAACCAGCCGGGTCAGCAGGGCGTCACCTTCCTCTTCTGGGCCTTCGCCCACCACAGCAGTAAGATGCTGCGCGCGCTCGTGGCTCACGGCGCCGACGTCAACCGCCCCCTGCGGCTGCCCAACGAGCGCGGCGGCACCAACACTACCCACCTGCTCAATATTGCCACTAAAGGACCGGAGACGGAGTTGCTGCTCACCCTGCTCGAGCTCAAGGCTGACCCTAACGTGAAAGATCAGCGTCATGAGCCCGCCCTGCTCAATGCGGTCTATATCAACAACTACGAGCGCATGAAGCTGCTGCTCGACCACAGCGCTGATATTGACATCACCCACAGCGCAGGAGCCACGGCGGCGGCAACCCTAGCCAGCCTCAATAACTTTGAGATGGTCTACTACCTGCTCGAACGCGGAGCCGACTGGCGGAAGTCCAAAGGCGAAGTAGCGTTATGGACGCAGGAAAATAATATTGGCAATGCCCAGTCCACGCAGTGGCAAATCAAGGTCAAGCACTGGCTCATGGCCAAGGGCGTCCGGTTTCCCGTTCCCTCGTCGGGGGCTGCGCGCTACGCTCCTATTCGCCAGCGCTGGGAGCAAACGCCCGAGGGACACGCCTGGCGCGTCAAGCTCGATGCCCTCGGCGCTCAGCCCGACGTTGTGGGCAAGCCCTGGACCAAGGAGGAATTGGCTGCCCGTACTGCCATGCGCGCCTGGATGCAGCGCGAAGGCATTCCGTTCCCTCCTTTGTAAATACCTGAACGAAAGTGAGTAAATCGCTTGCGCATCAATTCCATTCTTATGGCCCAAGCTTACAGCCCTACTTTGAATTTTGTCTTCGCAACAAGCTTTGTCAAGCCTATGCCAACTGTTAAGCAACAGCTATTCAGCCTCATTAAAACATACAATCAAGGCCGCGCTGTAAACTACCCAGCAATTGACCGAAAGATGATGGTGCAGTATCCTGAGTTAGTAAAGGCTGGCCAGCTAGGAGCCATACTTGATGAGATGGTTGCGGAAGACCTCTTGGAACAGCTAAGCCCCAGTAGTTACCAGATTAAAAATAAGCCGTTACCCTCAACTGCTACCGACATTGGCCACTCTACCAGCACTAGCTATTGAGCTAGCCTGCCACCGGCACGAAAGCGTCCTGGAGCTACTCATCACATTTACCAACACGCAGGAAACCGCGCAAAAATTCACTTTTTCCAATCAGGACCGCAAGGCCGAACTGCTTGGACTGCAGGTCACAAGCCAAGCTGGCCAGTGGGTAATGCCTGCGCACAACCTCGTTATAAAGCTCTCTAACTCTGAGCCAGTGGAGAGAACCTTAGCCGGGGGAGCTACCTTTTCCTACCTGCTGAGCGGAAATGTGACGGAGTACGGCTTAGAATTCCCTGGCGCCTTATTCAAGCTAAATCCGGGGGAGCCCTACCAAGTATACTTTCAGTATAGCGGACGGCGATCTAATTCGGTTACCCTCGTGCTTTGAATCATTCCCGGGCATAAGGCTACCGCGCCCGGCTCCTGGCCAGCCAGCGAGCTGCCGGGTTTGATCTTATTCCTTCTTTTCCTCAGCTGTACGCAAGCCTCCCTTAATCCCACCTTCTTCCTGGCTTTGCTCCTACCCGGCTGACTTTAGGTAATCTCACAGCCAGCTTAGGCGGCGGAGTAGGCGAACCTGCACGCTACCTAAGACGTTGGGCCAAGCTGTTGTGCGCGAAAAGCCGCACCTTTGCGTTAGTAACTCCCGGCTTGGGCTATAAGTAAACCGGCTTCCGCTGTCTTTTGTGCGTCGTTTCCTCCGTATTCTGCTTCGAATCTTACTTGGGTTAGCCGTAGTGCTGGTGCTGGTAGTAGGCGGCTTACTAGTGGCACTGCGCATACCGAGCGTGCAAACGCGGGTGGCGCACGAGGCGGCCAGCGTGCTCACGCGCAAGCTGGGGCAGTCTGTGACTATCGGCAGCGTCGATATCCGGCCCTTTACGCACGTGCTGCTGGAAGGCGTGCGGGTGCGCGACCGGCGCGGGGGCGAGCTGTTTGGCGTGGGCCAAGCCGACGCCGATATTCAGCTGTTTTCGGTGTTCAGCCCGCGGCATTTGCACGTGGGCACGCTCACGCTCACCGAGCCGCGCTTTGTGCTACGCGACGTGGCCGGGCAGCCCGACTCGACTACGCTCGACCAGTTTCTGGGGGCCATCAAGCGCCTGACTGGGCCGCCCGATACGACCAAAACGACTGTGGCCCCGTTTGATTTTCAGATTCACGACGTGGCACTGCGCAACGGCCACTTTGCGCTGGAGCGGCCCGACCGGCCCCGCGACCCTGCTTACGGCCGCAGCATCGACTACGCTCACATGTCGGTCGATAGTATTTATGCCGATGTGTCGCAGCTCAGCTGGAAGACCGATACGCTCCGGCTGCGGCTCGACGGCCTGCGCGCCCTCGAAGTGCCTTCCCAAACCCACCTGCGCGAGCTAACGGCTACTATGGCCTACAACGCGCATTTCTGGGAGTTTAAGGGCTTGAAGCTGCGCGTGGGCCGCAGCTCTTTGCAGAAGTATTTACGCTTTGAATATCGGCGCTTTGGCAATTTTTCGGACTTCAACGACTCGATGCGGGTTATCACGCAGCTGCGCGGCGCCAAGGTGTATTCGGACGACATTGCCAAGTTTGCCCCGGCGCTCGCCTCACTCAAAGATTCAATCCAGATTTCGGGCGATGCCAAGGGCTACGTGCGTGACTTCCAGATCCATAATCTGGACGTGCGCTACGGCCGGCGCACGCACATCATCGCCACCCGCGCCCACGCCGACAACCTGCCCAACTATCAGGAGAGCCTGATTAACCTGCTTTTGCAGCCTTCCCAAATTGATGCCGCCGACCTGCGCCGCTGGCTGCCCGCCTCGGCCAACCGGCTAGTGCAGCGCCTGGGCCTGGTGAAAGTCAACGGGCAGTTTTTGGGCTTTTATAATGACTTTGTGGGTAAAGCCTCGTTCGACACGGCCCTGGGCCAGGTTTCAACCGACCTTAACTTGAAGACCAAGAGCGACTTCGACCATGCCGTGTACGAGGGTACGGTGCAGAGCACGGCTTTCAACCTGGGCCGGTTTTTGGGCGACGAGTCGGTGATTCGGGACGTGACGCTAAGCGGCCGGGTGCAGGGCACGGGCTTCGTGCCGCCCATTGCTAAGGGCCACGTAGTGGTAACGGTGCCGGCCATCTGGCTCAATGGCTACCGCTACCGCAACCTCAGCCTCGACGGCGACTTTGCCGGGCAGGGCTTTAAGGGCAAAGTGACGGCTAATGACCCCGCCCTGCACCTGGTAGCCAACGGCGAATTCAACCTCGACCCGCACCACCAGCGCATTAACCTGAGCGCCAACGTGAACCAAGCCAATCTCGGCGCGCTGGGCCTGCTCGATATGCCGCTGCTGGTGAGCACTACGGCCCGCGTGAACCTGCGCGGCACCCAGCTCGACTCGCTGCTGGGCACGGTGGTGCTGCGCAACTCTACCTTCCGGCTGCGCGACCAGCGCCTCGACCTCGATACGCTCGATGTGACCAGCACTCGCAATGGGCGGGGCCAGCGCCAGGTAGCGCTCCGCTCCGAGCTGCTGGACCTGGGAGCGACCGGCACCTTTGAGATGGCCGGCGTGGTGCGCGACCTGAAGGTACTGTGGCACGAGTACCGCCTCAATTTTGAGAGCAACGCCGCCGCTACGGCGGCCTACTACCGGCGCAAGCAGCAGCGGCGGCTCGCCAACTACCAGATCGATTTCAACCTGAACCTCAAGCACCTGAACCCGGTGCTGAACCTGTTTATGCCCGACTTACAGGTGGCCGACCGCAGCCGCCTCGACGGGTCGTTTCGACAGGGCGAAACGTCGATTTTGCAGCTCGGTGGCAAGTTCGATAGCCTCTGGTACGGGCCGGTGCACACGGTGGCCACCGAGTTTGACTTCACCACTTCCAAGCTGCCCTACCAGCCCGAGGTACTCGCCCAAGCCAGCGTCACGTCGGCGCAGCAGGTTTTGCCCGGCCTGGGGCGCACCGAAAAGTTTGTGGTGGAAGGCGTGTGGGACCAGCAGCGAATCAATTTTTCGACTTCGCTGGCCCAAACTGGTACTACGAATAAGGCCAACATCAACGGCTCCCTGGAATTCTTACCCAGTACCGTGCAGGTAGTTTTTCGCCAGAGCGGGCTGCATTTACTAGACAAAGAATACACGATAGCGGCCGACAACACGGTGCGCATCAGCAACTACGGCAAGCAGATTGATATTCAGAATTTCGTTCTCAGCAACGGCAACCAGCGGCTGAGTGCCCAAGGCGTCATCTCGCCCGACCCGCGCCAGCCGCCGCTAAAGCTCGACATTGCCAACTTCGAGCTTGGCACGCTCAATTCGGTTATCAACCAGCGGCTGGGCGGGCGATTGAATATGCAGGCGGCCGTGAGCGGCATCTACAACCAGCTGGCTATCAATAGTACGCTGGCCATCGACTCGCTCGTGTACGAGGGCACGCCCATCGGGCAGGTGGCTGGCCGCGGCGACTGGGACAACCCCAGCGGCCAGCTGCGGGTGAACCTCGATATTGCCCGCCAGCAACAGCGCGTGCTTACCGTGACGGGCTACCTGGCCCCGCGCTCCGAAACCCAGCAATTCAATCTCACCGGCGAGCTGGCCGACGCGCCGGTGGTGCTGGCGCAGCCTTTTTTGGGCGGCTTGCTCACCAACCTGGGCGGCACCGGCGAGGGCTCGCTGCACCTGGGTGGCTTGTTTAGCGCGCCTACCTTGGCCGGCGCGGTCGATGTGAAAAACGGCCGCTTTACGTTTGGCTACCTGGGTACTACCTACACCTTCGCCGATCGCATTACCTTCACTACTACGTCGATCGGACTTAAAAACATCCGGCTGCGCGACGCGCAGGGCAACCAAGGCACGGTGGATGGCCTGATTACCCACCAGGGCTTCCAAAACATGCAGCTAAACCTGAATGCTAGCTTTCGCAAGTTTCAGGTGCTGAACACGACCCGGCCCGATAATGACTTGTATTTTGGGACGGCCTACGCCACTGGCACCGCCACCGTACGCGGCCCCACCGACGACCTCACCGTCGATGTGCGCGCCACCTCGGAGGCCGGTACCCGACTAGCCCTCCCGCTCGATAACGCCGCTAAAGCCCAGCAGGCCAGCTACATTAAGTTCGTCAACCGCAACCTACCCGACTCGGCGCGGCGGCGCCAAGCCGTAATGGCTGCTACGCTCGCCGCCCAGAACAAAGTGGACCTATCGGGCATCCAGCTCAACATGAACCTGACGGTGACGCCCGACGCTTACCTCGAGATTTTGCTCGATGAGGCAACCGGCGACGTGATCCGCGGGGCTGCCACCGGGCAGCTGCGCCTGAACATCGATACGCGCGGCGATTTTAACATGTACGGACAGGTCGAAATCGTGCGCGGCGCCTACAATTTTACCCTGCAAGGCTTGGTAAACAAGGAGTTTGTGGTGCGACCGGGCGGCGTCATTACCTGGAACGGCGACCCACTCGACGGCCAGATGAACGTGGCCGCCACCTACACCCAGCGCACGTCGCTAGCCCCCATTTTGCAAAGTACGGGCACCGGCGCGGCCGTAGTGCCGGTCACGGCCGTAATGGGCCTGACCGGCCCACTGCTGCTGCCCACTATCAAGCTAGCCCTTGAATTTGAGGACGCGCCCAGCTCGCTGCAAAATGACCTGGCCGCCTTCATTGCCCTGCTGCGCAACGACGAGCAGGAGCTGAACCGGCAGGTTTTCAGCTTGCTGGTATTCCGCACGTTGTCGCCGCAAAACGCGAACGGCTTCAGCAATATTTCGCTCACGGGCCAGGGCAACGCGGTGCAGAACAGCCTGGGGCAGATTATCTCGTCGCAGCTGGGCTCGCTCACTTCGCAGATTGACCCAAATCTGGAAATCGACTTCAACATCAACGGCCTCACCGCCGACCAGTTGCAGGCGCTGCAAGTGCGCCTCAGCTACTCGTTCCTGAACGGCCGCCTGCGCCTCACCCGCGAGGGCGGCATCAGTAACTCGACGGGTAATACCGTGAACCCCACCACCGGCCTGCCCTACACCACGGGGCAATCGTCGCTGCTCGGCGACTTCAGCCTCGAATATTTCCTGCGGCCCGACGGCAAGTTTCGGGCAAAGCTGCGCTACGAAACCACTCCGCGCGACAACCTCGTGACGACCGTCAACCAGCCCCGCGCCGGCATTTCTTTGCTCCAGACCAAGGATTTTAATAACCTGAGTGAGCTGTTTGGCCGCCAGAAACCCAGCCGCCGCGAGCGCGAAACCAACCACGCCCGCCAGGTGCTCACCGTAGAAGAAGACAAGCGCACGAGCTTATAAAGCGGCGGTAGTGAGCGCCCCGCGCAACAACGACAGTTCTCAGCGCCCTACCTTTGCGACCTTATGGCCGCGCACCGCAAAAAGAAACTTGGCTCCTACCCTACGCTGCTGGTAGTGTTCAGCATTACGCTGGCCCTGATGGTCATTGGCCTCTTTGGCCTGCTGCTGCTGCACGCGCACAAGCTGAGCGAAAACGTGCGCGAAAACCTCGAAGTGCAGGTGTACCTCGAACGCAACCTACCCGAAACTGAGCTGCTGCGCCTGCGCCAGGACCTGGAGAGCAAGCCTTACGTAGCCGAGCGCGGCGGGCGCCCGCAAGTGCGCTTTGTGAGCAAGGACCAGGGCGCGCGCGAGCTGCTGGCCAAGACCGGCGAGGACTTCAGTACCTTCCTGGACGACAACCCCTTGCGTGATACCTACGTGCTGAACATTCGGCCCGAGTACACCGACACCACGCACCTGCGGCTGCTGAGCCGCAACTTGAGCACGCAGCGCGGCGTCTTTGAAGTGGAATACCCCAAAGACCTGTTTGTCAGCATTAACCAAAACCTGACCCGCGTCAGCCTGCTGCTGCTGGGCTTCGCGGCAGTGCTGGTGGTAGTGGTGGTGATCTTGATCAACAATACCATCAAGCTCGCCATGTTTTCGCAGCGCTTGCTCATCCGCTCCATGCAACTGGTGGGCGCTACGCGGTTCTTTATTCAGCGGCCGTTTTTGCGGCGCGCCACCTGGCAGGGCCTGGCCAGCGGCATCCTGGCTGCGCTGCTGCTGGTGACCGTGCTGCAATACGCCTACCTCGAAGTGACGCCGCTGCGGCTGCTGCGCGACGACTACCTCATCGGCTCGCTGCTGCTGGCGGTGGTGGGGCTGGGCACGGTTATCGGCTTTTTCAGCTCTTACTGGGCAGTAAATAAATACTTAAACGTATCGCTCGACGAGCTGTACTAATCTTTCAGACTAGCCATGCAACCTACTACTGCCCCCGCCCCGCGCTTCGCGTTTGGCCCTCGCAACTTCCGCCTGATGTGGGTGGGCCTGGCCGTGCTGGCCGCCGGCTTTATTACGATGATGATGGACGGCGCCGACTACGGCGAAGGCTTTCTGGGCCTCACGCTGGGGCCAATCTTGCTGTTTATTGGCTTCGTAATTGAGTTTGCGGCGATCCTGACGCGTAGCAATCCGGGCGAGCTGGCGCCCGTAGCACCCGCCGCGCCCGTACTGGTAGCGTCCCTTACTGCGCCCAAGCCCACGCCGGCAGCGCCGACCGCCGCCCCGGCTAAGCCCGCTTATAAGCGCCCCAGCTAGCTCAGCGCTGGGTCCAATGCCCAGCAAGTAGGCTGGCGGGTTGTTCGCTGGCTCGTTTCGTTACCCATTACCGAGTACCCCATGACTTACTGGCACGCGCTGCTGCTGGCTATTGTGGAAGGAATCACCGAATTCCTCCCCGTATCGAGCACCGGCCACATGATTATTGCTTCCAAGCTGCTGGGCGTCGCGGCCACGCCTTTCGTCAAGCTGTTTTTGGTGGTTATTCAGCTGGGAGCCATCTTATCGGTGCTGGTGGTGTACTGGAAGCGTTTTTTTCAAAGCGTTGATTTTTACCTGAAGCTGCTGGTGGCCTTTCTGCCCATCGTAGTGGTGGGCTTGCTGCTCAAAAAACACATCGACGCGCTACTCGACTCCGTCACCACGGTGGCCGTGATGCTGCTCCTCGGTGGCATCGTGCTGCTGTTTGTTGATAAGTGGTTTCCGCAGGAAGACCCGCAGCGCGGCGGCCACCCGGTCACCAACCCCAGCTACAAGGAAGCGTTTTTTATCGGCTTGTTTCAGTGCCTGGCCGTGGTGCCCGGCGTGAGCCGCTCGGCGGCCACCATTATCGGCGGCCTCACCCAGAAGCTCACGCGCCGGGCCGCGGCCGAGTTTGCCTTTTTCCTGGCCATGCCCACCATGGCCGCAGCGGCAGCCAAGGATATGTACGATTATTATAAAGAAGCCCACAGCCAAGGCATTGAGTTGAGCCAACTATTTTCGGCTCAAGAAGTTAAGCTACTGGTATTGGGCAACGCAGTGGCCTTTGTGGTGGCGCTGCTAGCCATCCGGCTGTTTGTGGGCTTCGTGGCGAAGTATGGTTTCCGGGCCTTCGGCATTTACCGCATCATCGTGGGCGGCTTGCTGCTGCTGATGTTGGGCCTGGGCCTCAATCTACAACTGGTATGAGCAAGAAAGAACTGGCTGATTTTGACTTTGAAGCGGGCGAAGTGCTGCTGCTCGACAAGCCGCTGACGTGGACGTCGTTTGACGTGGTGCGCAAGGTAAAAAACACACTGCGGCCGCGCAAAATCGGCCACGCCGGCACGCTCGACCCGCTGGCCACCGGCCTGCTCATCCTGTGCACCGGCAAGAAAACCAAGGAGATAGACCAGATTCAGGCGCAGGATAAAGAGTACGAAGGTACCTTCCGGCTGGGCCAAACCACGCCGAGCTTCGACCTCGAAACGCCCGTGGATGCCGAGCAGCCCTACGCGCACCTGACGGAAGCCCAGATTGGCGCCGCAGCCGCGACGTTTTTGGGTAAAATAGAGCAGGTGCCGCCCGTTTTTTCGGCGGTGAAAGTCGCTGGCAAGCGCGCCTACGAGCTGGCTCGCCAGGGCCAGGAAGCCGAAATCAAGCCCAAGACCATCGAAATCAACACCTTCGAAATCACGCGTATTGCGCTGCCCGACCTTGACTTTCGGGTGGTGTGCTCGAAGGGCACGTACATCCGCAGCCTGGCCCGCGACCTGGGCATGGCGCTGGGCTGCGGTGCCCACCTCACGCGGCTGGTACGCACGCGCATTGGCGAGCATCGGCTAGCCGACGCCTGGACCGTGGCCGAGGTGCAGGCCCTGCGTCCGCCCCGCCCCGAGGCAACTGAGGGCCAGCCCCCGCGCGAGCGCCACGAACGGCCCCGCCCGGCCCGCGTGGGCCTCGACTTTTACGCCAGCCAACAGCCCGATCAGCTCGCCCCGGCCGGCCCCGACTTACCCCTGCGCCCCGAATCTGCGTAAGCTGCTTTCTTCGCGATTTATGCACGTTATCCTCGACCCCGCCGATTTTCCGCGGTTAGCCAATGCCGTCGTCACGAGTGGCACCTTTGATGGGGTGCATCGGGGGCACCAACGCATCTTGGGGCGGCTGCGGCAGGTGGCCGACGCGGTAGGCGGGCCGGCCGTCGTGATCACCTACTGGCCCCATCCGCGCCTAGTGCTGGGGCCGCCGCCCTCCCACCCCGAGCTACTGGACTTGCAGCTGCTCAATACTTTAGACGAACGCATTACTCGGCTCGCTGAGTTTGGTGTCGATTATCTATTGGTGATGCCTTTTACCAGGGAGTTTGCGCAGTGGACGTCGGCAGAGTACATCCAGAAGCTGCTGCTCGACATTGTGGGTACCAAGCACCTGGTTATCGGCTACGACCACCGCTTTGGCCGCAACCGTGAGGGCGGCTTCGAATACCTAAGCCAGCACGCCGACCGCTATGGCTTCACAGTAGAAGAGATTCCGCGCCAGGACGTGGACGCGGTGGGCGTCAGCAGTACCCGCATCCGGCAGGCATTGCGCAGCGGCGACGTGGCCACAGCCACCCGCTACCTGGGCTACTACTACCCCCTCACGGGGACGGTCGTGCACGGCCAGAAGCTCGGCCGCACCATCGGCTACCCCACTGCTAACTTGCAGATTAGCGAGCCTTTAAAGCTGGTGCCGGCCATTGGCATCTATGCCGTGTGGGCCACTACGGCGGCGGGCACCCGGCATCCGGCTATGCTGGCCATTGGGGTGCGGCCCACCATCGGGGCCGGCCTGGCGCAGACGATTGAGGTCAACCTGCTCGATTTTGCGGGTGATTTATACGACCAGCCGCTGACGCTGGAATTTGTGGCTTGGCTGCGCGGCGAAGAAAAGTATGATGGGTTGGACGCGCTAACGGCACAATTATCGTTAGATGCGCAGGCGACGCGGGCGGCGCTTGCCTAGTCGCTCGTTATTCATCCTTTTTTACGGTTGCTGCTTATGCGTTTTTTACGAGCTTACTCGCTGCTTATTTGCTTGTTGGGCTTAGCCAGCGCGGCCCGGGCCCAGAGCCGCATTACGGGGGTGGTCGAAGACTCGGTCACGCACCAGCCGCTCGCTTTTGCCAGTGTCTTCTTGGCCAATACTACGCTCGGAGCCACTACCACCGAGGAGGGCAAGTTTGAGTTTCCGCGCGTGCCGAAGGGTACGTACGACATCGTGGCTTCGTACGTGGGCTACCGCCTCAGCAAGCAAAGCATTACGGTAGGCACAGCGGCCCAGTCGGTTACGCTACGGCCGGGCTCTTCGGGGCCGCAGCTGGCCGAGGTGGTAGTGCAAGCCAACCCGCACCAGGAAGACGACTATCGCAAGTTCGTAGCCTTGTTTGTGGGCCGCACCACCTTCTCGAAGCAGTGCCGCATCAGCAACCCCGAGGCTGTGAACGTGGCCTACAACGACACCACGAAGGACCTGACGGCCGTGGCCGAAAATTACTTGCAGGTGGAAAACCAGGCGCTGGGCTACCGCATCAAGTATTTCGGCCTGCATTTTCAGTATAATACCGAAGATGAGTCAATTAGCTACGATGGCCAGCCGATATTTGAGGAGATGACGCCCCGCGATGAGCGCCAGCAACGCCAGTGGGATGCCAACCGGGTAGCCGCCTACCACGGCTCCCAAACCCATTTTTTGAAGAGCGTCTACGATAATCGCGTGGCCGAAGAAGGCTTCCTGGCGCAGAAAGTCCGCATTGTCGAAAACCCCGGCATTGTGCTCAAAGAGCGGCTCCGCCGCGGTAACCGCCGCGCCACCCCGGCCGAGCAGGACTCGCTGCGCAAGTGGAGCAGCTTACCCGACGTGGTAGCCCGCCTCTTTCCCAAAGCGCGGCCCATTGACAGCCTGCGCCGCATTGCCGACGACGGCACTACCTACTTGCGCTTTACCCAGCAATTGCAGGTGTGCTACTTCGGCGAAGCCCCCGACCCGAACTACGACGCGCCCATGGCCGCCATCGGGCCCGTCGCTCCGGGCACGCCCACCAAGCGGCAGGTGTCGCGCCTGATCCTGCTAGCCCCCGAAACCAAGATTCGCCCCAACGGCTCGCTGGTAAACCCGCTCGACGTGGTAACGGGCGAGTACTGGGGCTTCCAAAAAATCGGCGAGCTGCTGCCGCTCGACTACACCCCGCCGGGCGCGGCCAGCCCCGCGCCCGCTGCGGCCGCCGACAAGGCCAAGTAAGCTAGCTGCGCTTGTATGCCCGGCTGGCCTATTTTTGCCCGCGGCGGCCGGCCCCACTTGCGGCAGCTCCTCGGGAATGCGCGCCGTAGTTTTCTTTTTGCTTTTACTCAGTTGGTTGCCAAGGCTAGCCACGGCACAGACTTCGATCAGGGGCGTTGTGCGCGACTCGCTTACGCAGCAGCCGCTGCCTTTTGCCAGCGTGTTTTTGGCCAATACCACGCTGGGGGCTACTACTAGCGAGCAGGGGCGTTTCTCGTTTCCGCACGTGCCGGCCGGTACTTACGACTTGGTGGTTTCTTACGTCGGCTACCGCTTGAGTAAGCAAACCATTACGGTGGGCTTGCAGCCCCAAGAGCTAGCGCTACGCTTGAGCCCGTCGGCCAATCGGCTGGGAGAAGTAGTGGTGCACGCCCGCCCGACCCGGCCCGCAGATTATCAGCGGTTTGTCGAGCTGTTTTTGGGCAGCACTACTTTTTCGCAGCAATGCCGCATCCGCAACCCCAAAGCGGTGCGCATGGATTACGATGCCACTAAACAAGAGCTCACTGCTTCGGCCGACGAGTTTGTGCAGGTTGACAACCAGGCGCTGGGCTACCGCCTGACTTTCCCCGCGTCGACAGCCTGCGCCGGGCGCTGCTGCACGCGCCCGGCGCCACCGTTTTTAGCGCGGCCGATCAGGATTCGCTACGACGCTGGCGCGCCGTGCCGGCCTCTTTTAAGCTGCTCTACCCCGCCGCCCGGCCCACCGACAGCCTGCGGCGTGCTTCGGCCGATAGCACTAGCTATCTGCACTTTACCGATGAGTTGCAAGTGGCTTACTTTGGTGAAAGCCCCGACCCGCGCTATGGCCAGCTGATGTCGGCCCTGGGGGCGCCGGGCACGCCGGAACCCACCCAGCGGCAGGTATCTCGGCTGCACCTGCTGGCTTCGGAAGTCGAAATTCAGCCTAATGGCAGCTTGGTCAACCCGCTGGCCGTATTCGTGAGTGAGTACTGGGGCTTCGAAAAAATAGGGGAATTCTTGCCCTTGAACTACCTTCCGCCCTCTATCCCCACCCCATGATACACAAAGTAGTTTCGGATGCCCGGGCGGCCCTCGCAGGTATCGCCGATGGCATGACCCTGATGCTGGGCGGCTTCGGCCTCTGCGGCATTCCGGAGAACAGCCTTGCCGAATTGCTGCGGCTCGGCGTGAAAGACCTGACGTGCATTTCTAATAATGCCGGCGTCGATGACTTTGGCATTGGCTTGCTTTTGCAGCAGCGGCAGGTCAGGAAAATGATTGCCAGCTACGTGGGCGAAAATGCCGAGTTTGAGCGCCAGCTGCTGGCCGGCGAGCTGGAGGTTGAGCTTATTCCGCAGGGCACCCTGGCCGAGCGCTGCCGGGCGGGTGGCGCGGGTATTCCGGCCTTTTACACGCCGGCTGGCTACGGCACGGAGGTAGGCGAAGGCAAGGAAAGCCGCGAGTTCAACGGCAAGATGTACTTGCTCGAAACGGCCCTGCGCGCCGATTTTGCCCTGGTGAAAGCCTGGCGCGGCGACACCGCCGGCAACCTCATTTACAAGGGTACGGCCCGCAACTTCAACCCCCTGATGGCCACGGCTGGCATAATCACCGTGGCCGAGGTTGAAGAACTGGTGCCCGCCGGCGAGCTCGACCCCAACCAGATTCACACGCCGGGCATCTTTGTGCAGCGCATTTTTCAGGGCGCGCACTATGAGAAACGCATTGAGCAGCGCACTGTGCGTGCGTAAGTAGCTGCCCGACAACACAATATTTTACTTCAGCACTTCAGTATGAGAAGGGTTTTTATTGCGCTGGCGCTTCTGGCTGGCCCCCGGGCTTTTGCCCAACTGGCTACGCCTGCTGGGCTGCCCGAGGCAGCACCCAAAACGGCAGACGTGAGCCCCGCCGGCTTGCAGCGCATCGACCAGCTGCTTCAGGAAACTACGGCCAGCGGCCGGGCAGCCGGGGCTAGCGCGCTCATCGCGCGCGACGGCAAAGTGGTGTATCGCCAGGCGTTTGGCTACGATGACTTGGCGGCTAAGACGCCGCTCCGCACCGATGCCATCATGCGCATTGCCTCGCAAACCAAAGCCGTGACCAGCGTGGGACTGATGATGCTTTACGAGGAAGGCAAGTTTCAGCTCGACGACCCGCTTTCGAAGTACCTGCCCGCGTTTCGCAATCCGAAGGTGCTCGCCACGTTCAACCCCAAAGACTCGAGCTACACGACCGTGCCGGCCCGTAGCGAAATCACTATCCGGCAGCTATTTACGCACACTTCGGGCATTGGCTACCCGGTTATTGGCCCGCCCGAGGCGCGGGCCATCTATGCCAAGGCGCACATCCCGAGCGGCATTGGCAGCCCCACGGGCTTGCTAGCCACTTCCATCGACGAGCTGGGCGCGCTGCCCTTGATGAACCAGCCCGGCGAGCGCTTCACCTACGGGCTGAGCGTGGATGTGCTGGGCCGGCTGATTGAGGTACTGAGCGGGCAGCCGCTCGACCAGTACCTGCGGCGGCGCATTTTTGAGCCGCTCGCCATGCGCGACACGTATTTCTACCTGCCCGCGGCCTTGCAGCCGCGCCTGGTAGTGCTCAACACCGAAACGCCCGACCACCGCATCGTGCCCATGCCATCTCAGGGAATCGGCGGCCTGCGGCCCGACTACCCGAAGCAGGCCGGCACGTACTTTTCGGGTGGGGCGGGGCTGTCGTCGACGCTCGATGACTACGCCGTTTTCCTGCAAATGATGCTTAATGGCGGCACCTACAATGGCCACCGCCTGCTAAAGCCCGCCACCGTGCAGCTGATGACCCAAAACCAGATGGGTGAAGTCAACCAGGGCAACAACAAATTTGGCCTGGGCTTCAGCATTATCACCCCCAAAAGCTCGGCCGAAACGAGCCTCTCGGTGGGCAGCTACGAATGGGGCGGCGCCTTTGGCACCACCTACTGGGTCGACCCGGTGCAGAAGCTCGTGGTACTGCTTTATACGCAGCAATTTCCGCACACGACGGCACCCTATCTGGTGGCTCGCTTTGAGAAGCTGGTGTATGCAGCGGTAGCCAAGCGCCAGGCACCGAAATAAGTAGGAGCAGAACGTTAGGTTGACGTTCTACTCATTTCTTTTCAACACGCTTATTCCCACCCATCATGCTCGACAAACACGGAATCGCCCGGCGCATCGCCCAGGAAGTTCAGCCCAACTCGTACGTTAACCTCGGCATTGGCATTCCGACCCTGGTGGCCAACTACCTGCCGGCGGGCATCGACGTGGAGTTGCAAAGCGAGAATGGCCTGCTCGGCATGGGTCCTTTCCCAACCGAAGCCGAGGTCGACGCCGACCTCATTAACGCGGGCAAGCAGACCGTGACGACGCTGCCGGGCTCGAGTATTTTCAGCTCGGCCGACTCGTTTGGCATGATCCGGGGCGAGCACATCGACCTCACCATCCTGGGGGCGATGGAAGTGAGCGAGCGCGGCGACATTGCTAACTGGAAAATTCCCGGCAAGCTGGTGAAAGGCATGGGCGGCGCGATGGACCTCGTGGCCTCGGCCAAAAACATCATTGTAGCCATGCAGCACGTAGCCCGCGACGGCTCTAGCAAGCTATTACCCAACTGCACGTTGCCTCTCACGGGGCTACGCTGCGTGAAGAAAATCGTAACCGAGCTAGCCGTGCTCGACGTCACGCCCGACGGCTTTGTGTTGCGCGAGCGGGCGCCCGGCGTCAGCGTAGCGCAGATTCGGGCGGCCACCGCTGGCCGGCTGGTGGTGCCCGGGCCCGACGACGCCGTACCGGAAATGACGGGCGTCTGATTTTCAGCTAAGTAGCGAGCTCTTGCTTAACGCACTAGTATCTTTAGCTATTCACTTGATTTTCCTCCTCTTATGAAAGAAAAACTTTTACTACTTCCGTTGGTCCTGGCCGCGAGCCTGGCGCAGGCGCAAACCTCGCCAGTTATCACCGCCGACGATATGCCCACCGTCGGCGATACGCTGCGGCTAAGCCAAGCTACGCTCCCCGCTACTGCCCCACCGCTCACCCGCAACGGCGCCAACCAAACCTGGGACTACTCGGGCCTGGTGGCTACCTCGCAGCGCGTAGAGCGCTACGCCGACCCAAGCACCGCCGCTGGGGCATTCCTCCAGTTCACGTTTAATAACCCTTTCTTTAGCCCCGACAACCAAGCCACGCTCGTGGTGGCGCGCCCCCTACCCGCAGTAGGGATGGCATTACCCTTTACCAACCCGCTGGAATTCAGTAACCTTTCGACCACTGACTTTCGGCTGGTAGGCTACGGTGCCACGGTTGATGGCACGGCCATGCCCTTAACCTATACTACTAAGAGTCAACAAGATGTTATTTACCGCTTTCCGCTTAGCTACCCCAGCGCGGCCGCTGTCAGCAACTCGCTGCTGACTACGCCAGCAGCGTTAGCTACCACTGGGTACTTCAGCCAGAAGCGCCAGCGTAGCAGCCAGCCCGACGCCTGGGGCACTATCATCACCCCTTTCGGCACGTTTCAGGCGGTGCGCCTCGTGGCTACGATCACCGACCACGATAGCTTGGCAGTCAGCGGCAACAGCCAAGGGCTAACGCTGCCGGTCACCCGCGAGTATAAATGGCTGGCTAAGGGTGTGCACGTACCGGTACTCACGATCACGACCACCAGCGTGGCGGGCCAGGAGGTAGTAGCGAGCGTAGAGTATCGCGATAGGTACCGACGCTTTACGCGCCTGGCGGCCCGCGACGCTGCTACCGACGCCGTGCTCCAGGCTTACCCCAACCCCTCGGCCGTGGGCACCGACCTGCGGCTAGCCGTGCCACTCGGTAGTGGGCCACTCACGCTGGCGGCCACCGACCTGGTAGGGCGGCAGTTATTTAGCCGCCGCGTGGGGGCAAGCGCGGCGGGCGTCGTCACGGTCGAGGCTCAGGCCCTGGGCACCTACCGCGGCGTGCTGCTGCTGACAGTGCAAACCGCCCAGGGCACGGCCACCCGGCGCGTGGTGCGCGAATAAAGTGCCGCACCTATCGGCTCTTTTAGCTGTTATCAACCCCGCTGGCTAGCGTCAGCGGGGTTTTTGCGGGGTAATTTTACCTGGTATCCCCGTTCGTTCTACTTGATTATCTGTTAAAATGGCTATTTCTTCCCCCGGCAAAGCACCCCTCAACGGCACGCATCATAAGAAAAACGGCAAAGTGGGCCCAGCCCTAGCCGCTACCGATGAGCGCCTGACCCCCACGGCTGTGCCCGCCCACAAGCTGGTGCTGCGCCAGCTGCGCCGCGCCGATTTTAAGGCTATCAAGGCCATCATGGAAAAGGTGTACTCCAACATGGAGGGCGCCTGGACCGCCGACGAATTTGCCAACCTGCTGCGCAAGTTTCCCGAAGGGCAGATTTGCATCGAGGACAATGGCAATGTGGTGGCCGCCGCGCTAGCTATCATCGTGGACTACAGTAAATTTGGCGACAAGCACACCTACGCCAAAATCACGGGCAACGGCAAGTTTGACACCCACGACGCGGAGGGCGACACGCTCTACGGCGTCGATGTATTTGTAGACCCCGAGTACCGCAGCCTGCGCCTGGGCCGCCGCCTCTACGACGCCCGCAAGGAGCTGTGCGAAAACCTGAACCTGCGCGCCATGGTGGCCGGCGGCCGCATTCCCGGCTACGCGGCATACGCCAACGAGATGACGCCCGCCAAGTACGTGGAAATGGTGCGCAACAAGGAGCTCGTGGACCCCATTCTCACGTTTCAGCTCTCGAACGAGTTTTACGTGCGCAAAATCATCCGCGGCTACCTGCCTTACGACTCGGAATCAAAGGCTTACGCCACGCTGCTGGAGTGGATTAACGTATACTACGATGAGGAGTTTGACAAGCTCATCGGCAACCCGAAGTCGAACGTGCGCATTGGCATTGTGCAGTGGCAGATGCGCGCCACTAAGAGCCTGGAGGACTTCTTCCAGCAAATCGAGTTCTTTGTGGATACGGTGAGCGGCTACAAAGCCGACTGCGTGCTGTTTCCGGAATTTTTTAACGCGCCCATGATGGCGCTCACCAACGAGCAGTCGGCGTCGGCGGCTATCCGGGGCATGGCGGCGTTTACCGAGCCCATCAAAACCCGCATGATGGAGCTGGCCGTGAGCTACAACATCAACGTCATTGCCGGCTCCATGCCACTCTATGAAGATGGCAAGCTCTACAACGTGAGCTACTTATGCCGCCGCGACGGCACCGTAGACGAGCAGTACAAGCTGCACGTAACGCCCGACGAGGCCAGCTACTGGGGCATGCGTGGCGGCGACAAAATCAAGTGCTTCGACACGGACTTTGGCAAAATCGGCATCCTGGTGTGCTACGACGTAGAATTCCCCGAGCTGTCGCGCATTCTGAGCGACGAGGGCATGAAAATCCTGTTCGTACCCTTCTGGACCGACACCAAAAACGCTTATCAGCGCGTGCGCATCTGCGCCCAGGCCCGTGCCATCGAAAACGAGTGCTACGTGGCCATTACCGGCTCGGTAGGCAACCTGCCGCGCGTCGAGAACATGGACATCCAGTACTCGCAGTCGGCCGTGTTTAGCCCCTCGGACTTCGCTTTCCCGCACGATGCCATCGTGGCCGAGGCCACGCCCAATACGGAGATGACCCTCATCGCCGACCTCGATCTCGACTTACTCAAAGACCTGAATACCAGTGGCGCAGTTCGCAACCTGCGCGACCGCCGCAAGGACCTCTACGGCGTGAGCTGGCTCGTAAAAAAGACGGAGCGCGACGACGAGCTGCTGGCCCAGGGCGAAGAGCGCCAGCCCGGCACCAAGCCCAGCCGGCGCAAAGCCATCGCGGCCGGCTAGCCGGCCGGCCACCAGCTTCTATAGCTACTTGCAGAAAAGCTCCGCAGTGTTGACCTGGTCAGCACTGCGGAGCTTTTTTTAATGCTTTTCACGCAGAAGCGCTGCTGTTCACGGCCTTTGGTTTACCTGGACCTTGGCCGGGTTCGCATCCTTGCCCAATACGGTACCAGGTTAGCGGGCAGTAACGCGAGCTTTCCAGTTCGCATCCTTGCCCGCTAACCTGAAAACTGCTCTAGGATCAATGATTAGCAACAAAAAGACTGGTTAAATCCGTTGAAATGAGTTTTTCATGAAAAATCACAGCATACACTCTACCTTAGCTGGTCTACCTATCTGTAGGTAATGGCAAGTCTGCGAAGCATTCGCAGATAACTCCTCACTTTTTTCACTTTTCCTACACTCATGCTTAAACACTTTACTCGCTGGGCTGCTCCTACCAAAGGTTTGGCCTTAGGGATTTTATTGGCTGGTGCCACCGCCGTGCCCGCCACTGCCCAAACTGTTTATGGCCTGGCAGCAAGCTTATCGGCCGCTGGAGCAGGCTCGTTCAGCATCGTGACGTTTCAGGCCACGGCGCCAGGCACGTTTACCGCCAACGTTCCCATCACGGGCTTGGCTACCGGGCAGACACTGGTAGGCCTCGACACCCGGCCGGCTACGGGCCAGCTATTTGCCCTGGGCTACGACGGCACGAATAGCCAGGCGCAGCTTTATACCCTGGACCCCACCACGGGCGTCCTCACTACGGTAGGCGCCGGGCAGACGCTGGCCCTGGGCCTCGCTATTCCCACGCTACGGATTGGTTTTGACTTTAACCCGACGGTAGACCGCATTCGGGTGACGGCGGGCAACCGGGCCAACTACCGCCTCAACCCTAACAACGGCGCCATTGCGGCCACCGATGGCACCCTGACGTACGCCGCTACCGACCCCAGCGCTAGCCAGACGCCCGTGGTGGGTTCCTCGGCCTACACCAACTCGTATATCGGCAGCACGGCCACTACGCTCTATAACCTGGACGAAGGCGCTAGCCGCCTGGTAACCCAGATTCCGCCCAACGATGGCACGCTGAATACCGTGGGGCCCCTGGGCGTGGCGGTAGCTGATTTAGCGCAAGCCTCTGACCTGGACATTGACTTCGACGCCGCTACTGGCCAGAATACGGCCTACCTATCGGTGCTGACGGCCAACCTGCTTACTTCTTCGGCTGCTACTACGCTCTACACCGTCAACCTAGGCACGGGGGCGGCTACCAACGTGGGTACGCTGGGCACTAGCGCTGCTATCGGGGTACTGGACATTGCGGCGGCTATCGTGCGCCCAGCCACGCTGCCGGCCATCATGGGCCAGCTAGCTTACGCGCTGGCTGGCAACAACTTGCTCACTTTCGATACGTCGGCGCCAGGAACCATCCGCACGTCGGTGGGCATTACGGGGGTCGAGGCTAGCCAGATGTTGGTGGGCCTCGATGTGCGCCCGCTCAACAACTCGCTCTACGCGCTGGGCTACAACGCTGCCGCCACAGGGGTAGCCAACTCGCAGCTATACTCGGTGAGCGCCGTGACGGGCGTAGCCACGCCCATCGGGGCGGCCGTGCGCCTCGAGCTGGGCACCGGTAGCATTGGTTTTGATTTCAACCCGACGGCGGACCGCATTCGGGTGGTGGGTGCCAACCGCAACAACTACCGCCTCAACCCCAACTTTGGGGCCGCTAGCGTGCTGGCGGCTACCGATGGCACGCTGACTTACGCCCTTACTAACAACTTACCCAACATCGGGGCGGTGGCGTACACCAACAGCTTTGCGGGTGCCAGCGCTACCTCGGGTACCACGCTCTACTAACTACGATGAGGCGGTGAACCTGCTTAATACCCAAGCTACTGCCAACCCGCCCGCCGATGGCCAGCTTACGCCGGTCGGGGCGTCGGGCCTTGCCGTGAATGGCACGGCGCCCACCGTGGACCTGGACATCTACAGCACTGGGGCGGGCGTCAACACGGCTTACCTGGTGGCCAATACCGGCACTTCGGCCAACACGTCGCTCTACACCCTCGACCTCACCACCGGCGCCGCCACGCTGGTTGGGGCCATTGGCAACGGTATTGCTGCGCGCGACATCGCCATTGCGGCCGCTACGGGCGTCGTCACGTCGAGCAAGGCAGCCGAAGCGGCTACCACCTTTGTCCTTTATCCTAACCCCGTGGGTACTGCGACCAGCTTAGCTTTTGGCTTGCCTCGCCCCGCGCATGTCGAGCTTACCGTCACCGACGCGCTGGGCCGCACCGTCAGCCACGTTGATGCCGGCCAACTGGCCGCCGGTCCGCAGACCATCCGTTGGAACCGCGCCGGCCAGGCTATGGGCCTCTATCTGTTCCGCCTCAGCTTCGACGGCCAAGCCGCCGGTACTCGCCAGGTTGCCCTCACCGAGTAGCTGGCAGATATCGGGGAGCTCTCTTTTAAAAAAGCGCCAGCCCACGGTGGGCTGGCGCTTTTTTGGTTTGTACGGCGTGGCTGGGTTAGCTTCGCTCGGACACTACAAAGGCGTGGTCGCGCAGGATGGTGCGCAAAAAGGCTGCGTCCGACATATCACTCTGCACGTGCAGCAGCTGCTTGATCTTAGTGGCCGTTTCGTGGAGCAGCACGTAATTTTCTTGCCTTAGGCTGCGGCTCAGCAGCTGGTTGAGCAGGGCCACGTCGTGATCGCTCAGGTCGGCGGCCTGGGCAAACACCGGCTGGTAGCCCATCGGCACGGCGGAGCTAGCTACGACGGCCAGGGCATCCTGGTGGGGCTTGAGGCTGATGACGCTGGTGCCCGCCGCGAGGTCGCCGAGGCGCTGGCCCTTGCCGTTGATGGCGATGGTCAGAACGGCCACCAACCCACCTGCTACTGGCAAATCAAAATCAATCAGGCGCAGCAGCCAGCGCATAAAATAATCGCCGAAGCGCGGCGAAGTACCGTCAAGACGCACCACGCGCAGGTTGCGGGCTTTTTTGCCTAAGGTTTGCCCATTAAACAGTAGCTCGCAGGCCAGGTTGTAAAGCACAACGGGCGCAAACAGGATGATGCACAGCAAGATGGCTATCGCATTACCCAGTACCTGATCGGGGTCGCTATAGTCTGCATGGTAATTTTTATCTGCACCCGAGCCAATGGCGTACACGATAGCTATCGCGGCCGCAGCCCACGCTAGCCGTATCAGGTAGTCGATAAGGGTCGCCACGATGCGGTCGCCGAGGCTGGCCACTTCGTATTCGATAGTAACGTTTTGGGTAGTGTGAACGCGAATGGTGGCCATATAGGGCGCAGGTAGAAAGCGATCCGAAAAATACACCGGCGGCGCTAAGTACGTAGCGGGCCGCGCGCTACCTTTAGGGCCCTAACCCCGCCATCTTATGCGCGAAGCCGCTTTTCTGCGCCAAAACCAGGCCCGCTGGCAGCAGTACGAAGCCCAGCCGCCCGCCTCGCCCGACGAGCTGGCGGCCCGCTTCATCAGCCTCACCGACGACCTGGCTTACGCCCAGACCTTTTACCCGGCCTCGCCCACTACGGCCTACCTCAACACACTCACCAGCAAGCTTCACCAGTCGCTCTACCGAAATAAGCCCGAGCAGAAGCAGCGCCTAAGCCAGTTTTGGGCCGTGGAAGTGCCGCTGGTGGTGGCCCGCCACCAGGCAGCGCTGGCCTGGGCGATGGGGCTCTTTCTGCTGTTCACGGCTCTCGGGGCACTGTCGGCGGCCTACGACGAAAACTTTCTGCGCGTGGTAGTCGGCGATGACTACGTCAACCAGACGCTGGCCAACATTCGCCGGGGCGACCCGATGGCCATCTACAAATCGGGCAGCTCGTCGGTGATGTTTTTGGGCATTGCGACCAACAACCTCTACGTGGCGCTGCGCACCTTCGCGCTGGGCCTCACGCTGGGCGTGGGCACGCTCCACTCTTTGTTTAGGAACGGCGTAATGCTGGGCGCCTTCCAGTATTTTTTCTACCAGGAGCACGTGCTGCGGGCCTCGCTGCTTACCATCTGGATTCACGGTACCCTCGAAATCCCGAGCATTGTGCTAGCCGGCGCCGCCGGGTTTATCCTGGGTGGCGGCGTGCTATTTCCGGGTACTTACGCGCGGCGCGAGTCGCTGGCCCGCGCTGCCCGCGATGCCCTCAAGCTGGCGCTGGGCCTGGTGCCTATTATTATCGTAGCCGCCTTGCTCGAAAGCTTCGTGACGCGCCACACCGGAATGCCCATGGCACTGAGCCTGAGCATCATCGGCGGCTCGGCAGCGTTTATTATTTGGTATTTTGGTAGTTACCCGCGCCTCGTTCAGCGGCGAGTAGCCGCCCCAAAAGCCGAGCCGAGCCTGCCCTTTTGAGCGCAATCAAACAACCACTAATTCGCAGCTCCCCTATGAAAAACACCTTTACCAAACCAGCCGACTTTTGGCAGGAGCGTGATTTTAGCGCCAAGATTTCGGCCACCTTTGAGTTTATCGGTGCGCACTGGCGCCCACTGGGCCACGTGCTCCTCTACTTAGTAGCGCCCTTTGCCCTGGTGCAAGGCATTGTGGCTGGCGCGCTGCAACTGCACGCAGCCGATGCCTTTCGGAGCAGTGTGGGGGAAGGCGGCATCGCTTCTTTTCGCTTCGCCAATTACTTATCAGCCTTTAATTCCCCTTTATACCTTCTGAGTAGCATCCTGGGGGGCTTATTCCAGTCGGTACTCATACTCAGCGTCTATGGCTACTTGATGCGTTGCGTTTACGCCGAGCAGCCGGGGCAGGCTATTACAGTGCCGCAAGTGTGGGAAGTAGTGAAGAGTAAGCTTCTAAGTACGTATTTCTCGCTGATAGGTATCTGGCTAATTATCGCCTTCGGCTTCGTTCTATTTTTTGTTCCGGGTTTCTATATGCTCGTGACGCTCAGTCTGTTCTTTGTGGTTGGCCTGTTTGAAAACAGCGATTTCACGGCCACTATCAGCCGGTGCGTCGACCTGATACGCGGTAAATGGTGGTCTACTTTGGGGCTGCTGTGCGTTATGGGGATCATTATCTACCTAGCCCTTGCCAGCGTCGGAGTGGTATTCGTGCTGGTAGGTTGGCTCAAGTCGCTGCTGTCCCCTTCGGCTACGCTACCCTCTTCGTTATTAGTGCTCTATGGTGCCATCAGAGGCCTGTTTCTACTCGTGCTCTACGTACCCATTATGCTGGTGCTCGCCTTTCAGT
Organism: uncultured Hymenobacter sp.; assembly: GCA_964514915.1. GTDB lineage: Bacteria > Bacteroidota > Bacteroidia > Cytophagales > Hymenobacteraceae > Hymenobacter. The sequence continues at coordinate 5,963 of CAZERY010000006.1, read as the reverse complement.
ACTTCAATTTGGTAGAGCGCAAAGAGGGTGTTGGGCTACGTTTATTAGTGGATAAGCTCGGCGACAGCCAGGCTGCTGCTCCTGCTGAATCCAGCCATTATCAGCCCGAAGAAGAAGGAGAATACTAGGGTACTTGTCGCCTTCCTGCGCGGTTGCTACCCTGGAAAAACTTCCGACCTGCTCATGCATCGCCCACTCCTGCTCGTATTTCTTACACTAGCTTTAGCTACTGCCCAGGCGCAGAGGCCAAGCGAGCTGCGCCAGTTGATACCAGCCCGCGCTGATACCAACACGGTTCAGCCACTGCCTCCGCCCGCTGCCACGCCCGCGTTGCGCCACCCAGCGGCTAGCCGCCTGCGCGAGCTGCGCGGCCAGCGCGACTTCGACTACCACCAGAATGCCTTTGCAGAGCCCGCCCAAGCCAGCTTCTGGCAGCGACTGCTGCACTGGCTCTGGGGCTTGCTGCGTCCCTCTTTGGCTAGCCAGGGTGGCCAAGTGGGCTGGAACCTCCTATTCTACGGCCTGATGGCGGCCATCCTGGTATTTGCGGTGCTCAAGTTTTTGCAGGTTGACCTTACCAAGGTTTTTGGTCGGGCCACCCGTGCCCAGCCGCTAGCCTACGCGGCCGGCCAGGAAAATATCCACGAGCTGAACTTTGCCGACGCCATTGCCCAGGCCGAAGCTACTGGCAACCTGCGCCTGGCCGTGCGCCTGGGCTACTTGCAGCTGCTCAAGCTGCTCACCGACCGCGACCTCATTGCCTGGCAGCCCGATAAAACCAACCAAACCTACCTGCACGAGCTCGCGGCGAGCCAGCCGGGCGCCAGCGCCGCGTTTGCCGAGCGTACGCGCCAGTTTGAGTACATCTGGTACGGCGAGCTGCCGATGCCTACTACCTTATATGAGCAGGTGCGCGCCGGCCAGCGCCAGCTTGGGCAGCAGCTCGGCGCCACTGGTCGGCAACCCTATTTCGCCTAAGTAGTCGGCCAAAAGCAAACATACATTGTCCTTTTAGCAAGGCCCTACTAATCAGAAAACAAGCTAACAGCTAGCAGTTAAAAGCTAATGGCTGACTACTTAATGTCGCTTCCCCGAATACTGCTTGATTGTGAGCCGCTGAAAGACCGCAACAGCGGCTTTAGCCACTTTGTGGTGCCGCTGGCCCGCGAGCTCATCCGCCAAAACCACCGCTACCACCTCACCTGCTACGTGCCGCCTGCCGAGGTGGGCGGGCTGGGCCGCCAGGGCGTGCACTACCTCACGCAGCGCAGCTTTCATAAGTATTTCAATCCGCCCAGCTACGGCTACCAGCTCTGGCACGCCACTTCGCAGCTGAGCTGGTACGTGCCCACCAGCCTCCTCACCAAGGTGGTACTGACGGTGCACGACCTCAATTTTTTGCACGAAAACCCCGACGAGCACACCTATACGCGGCAGCTGGCTATGGTGCGGCGCAATATTCGGCGCGCCGACTACCTGGTCACCATCTCCGACTACGTGCGCCAGGATATCCTGCGCCACGCCGACCTGCTGGGCTACCGGGCCAGCCAACCGCTGCGCTACGTGCGGCGCGGCGTGGAGGCGCTCGCGCCCGGGCCCGCCGGCCACGCGCCGGCCTACGCGCCGCGCAGCCCCTTCCTTTTTGGGCTGGGCACCATCAACGCCAAGAAGAACTGGCACGTGCTGCCGGCCCTATTACAAGGCAATGCCTACGAGCTGGTACTCGCCGGCAGCTTTGCCGAAAGCGACTACGTGGCGGCCATTCGGGCGGCGGCGGCGCAGGCCGGCGTGGCCGACCGCGTGCACGTGCTCACGCGCATCAGCGAGGCCGATAAAACCTGGTATTACCAGCACTGCACCGCCTACTTGCAGCCCTCGCTGGCCGAGGGGTTTGGCCTGCCGGTGGTCGAGGCCATGCAGCTGGGCAAGCCCGTTTTTTTGAGCCGGCTTACTTCCCTGCCCGAAGTGGGCGGTGACGCCGCGTATTATTTTGACAACTTTGCCCCGGCTAGCCTGCAGCACACGCTGGCAGCGGGCCTGGCGCAGCACTCGCCAGCGCGGGCGGCAGCGGCGCAGGTGCAGGCTCGGCAGTTTAGCTGGGCGCAGGCGGCGGCCGACTACCTGGGTATTTATCAAGAGTTACTGGGCAACTAATCAGCTTAACCCTTCTTCTCCCTTGACTACTTTCCGTTGGTATTTGCTGGGCCTGCTGGGGCTGTTTGGGAGCTACGTAGCGCTCGAATATTACCGCCCCAAGCCGCTCGACTGGCGGCCCACGCTCAGCAATAAGGACAAGATTCCGTACGGCACCTACGTGCTCTTCGATGCGCTGCCGCAGGTGCTCGCTACCGATTCGGTGGCGGGCGTGCGCCTGCCCATCTTCAACCAGCTGCTGGGAACCGAGGAGCCCGACGCCCGTACCGGCCGCCCTACCAACGTCACGTTTGCCCCCGATTCGGCTACCACTGACAGCAGCGCGGCCAGCGCCGCCCAGGCGGCGGCCAACGACCGCGCCGCTGCCGCAACCGAGGCGGCCACCCTGCCGCTGGCTAGCACCAGGGCCAGCTATATCTTTATCAACCAAGAATTTGAGGCTAGCCAGCTCGAAACTGCCGCCTTGCTGCGCTTCGTAGCGGCGGGCCACGAGGTGTTTATCGCGGCCGAAGATTTTGGGCCGGCGCAACGCGGCTTTCTGACCGATACGCTGGGCTTCCGCACCTACGAAGCCGATACCACTACCCACTTTCTGGTGGCGCCGCGCCCCGGCCGGGCCACCCACGACTCAGTAGCGCTGCATTTGCTGGGCGCCCGGCCGGGGCTGGCGGCTGGGTTCCGCTTCGGCGCGGCCGCGGTGGGCTACCGGCTAGCCCTCACGCGGCGGCAGCCGCACCGGGGCGCTACGCTGGCTGCCGATGCGCAGGGCCGCCCCGTGCTCGTGCGCCTCGACTACGGGCGCGGGCATTTTTACCTGTGCTCGGTGCCGCTGGCTTTCGGCAACTACTGGGTGCTGCGGCCCCGCACCGCCAACTTTGCGTTTGCGGCGCTCTCTTACCTACCCGCCGGCCGGCCCGCCTGGTGGGACGAGTACCAGAAGCAGGGCCGCGCGGGCGAGCAATCGGTGCTGCGCGTAGTACTGGCGCACCCGGCCCTGCGCACGGCCTACTACTTATTGCTGCTGGGCGGGCTGCTCTTTGTGCTGGTAGAGGCGCAGCGGCGCCAGCGCATTATTCCTATTCTCAAGCCCCTGCCCAATACGACGCTACGCTTTACGCGCACCGTGGCCAGCCTCTACCAGCAGGGCCGCAACCACTCGCGCATTGCCGAAAAGAAAACGGCCCTCTTTCTGGATTACCTGCGCACGCGCTTCCACGAGCCGGCGCCCGACCTCGGCGAGGAAGCCTTCCGCGAGCGCCTGAGCCAGAAGGCGGGCGTGCCGCGCCCCCGCATCGATGAGCTGATCCGACTCATCAACTTTGCCCGCACCGCGCCGGCCGTTACTGATCGCGAGCTGCTTATATTGAGCCGCGCTATTCAGGATTTTAAGCGGGAATCAAGCTAACTCAGCTTTTTGCACTGTACCTATAAATGCCATTTTTAACAAATTGCATTATTTCCATAAAATGCATTCTGAGGCAGTTAAGGCACTTTTTATCTTCTTTTTTCACCCTTACGCTTGCTTTTACAGCCGGTGAGCTAGCCTAGCCAGCGTGCCGCAGCGTAGGCATTAGCACTAGTCATTCGGCAGTAGCTACTTCGGTCCGCTTCTCTTCCCATGGAAAACGAAAACTCCCTTCTGCCCTCCGCTGCGTGGGCGCCGCCCACCTCGCCGCTGCCGACTGGCGCCGAGCCGGCCTTTGCTCCGCGCACCGACCTCTCGCAGCTGACGGCCCGCATGGCAGCCGTGCGCGAACAAATCGGGCAGGTGATAGTGGGCCAGCAAGAGCTGCTGGAGTTGCTACTCGTGGCGCTGCTCGCCGATGGCCACGTGCTGCTCGAAGGCGTGCCGGGCGTGGCCAAAACGCTCACTGCTAAGCTACTGGCCCGCACGCTGGCCGTGCCCTTCAGCCGCATTCAGTTCACCCCCGACCTGATGCCGGCCGATGTGCTGGGCACCAGTGTTTTTCGGCCCGCGCAGGGTGATTTCGAGTTTCGGCCCGGCCCTATTTTCGCCAGCGTGGTGCTGATTGATGAAATCAACCGCGCCCCGGCCAAAACCCAATCGGCCCTGTTTGAGGTGATGGAGGAGCGCACCGTGACCCAGGATGGCACGACTCACCGGCTAGGCTCGCCCTTCGTGGTGCTGGCCACCCAAAACCCGGTGGAGCAAGAAGGCACCTACCGCCTGCCCGAGGCGCAGCTCGACCGCTTCCTGTTCAAGCTCAACGTGGGCTACCCGACCCTGGCCGAAGAAATTCAGATTCTTCAGGGCCACCACAGCGGCTTTGGGGGTACGCCGCTGGAGAAAGTGCAGGCCGTGCTTACGGCCCAGGACCTCGCCGCCCTGCGCCAGCAAGTGGGCCAGCAGCTCGTAGAAGCCGACGTGCTCGAATACATCGCCAAAATCGTGGGCCAGACGCGCGCCCACAAGGCCTTGTATCTGGGAGCCTCGCCACGCGCTAGCATCGCGCTGCTCAACGGCGCCAAGGCGCTAGCCGCCCTGCGCGGCCGCGACTTCGTGACGCCCGAAGACGTGCAGTTTTTGGCCGCGCCGGTACTGCGCCACCGCATCATGCTCACGCCCGAGCGCGAGATGGAAGGCGGCACGGCCGATGAGGTAGTGAAGGCCATCGTGCAAAGCGTAGAGGTGCCGAGGTAGCCCTATCGCTTCCCATATCTTACCCGTCATACTGCGCCTACAACGCCTGACAAGATTATCCCATTAGTTATGCGCTACTCCGTCTCTTGGCTGCTCCAACAATCTCAGACCGAAATCAAATACCTCTTCTTCTGGGGCCACCAGCCGCGCCAGGTCGGCACCGTTGACAAGAACTGCTTTAGCCAATGGTTTCCAGCCGCCTTTGACGTGGCGGGCGAGACCTACCGCACCGCCGAGCACTGGATGATGGCGGAGAAAGCCCGGCTGCTTGCCAATGGCGAAGTGCGCCAGCGCAGTATTGCCGCCCAGCACCCAGCCGAAGCCAAGAAGCTGGGCCGCGAAGTAGTGAACTTTGACTCGCAGCAATGGGACGCGCAGAAATATGACTTGGTGAAAACCGGTAACTATCAGCAATTCAGCCAGCATCCTGCCCTCCGCGATTACCTGCTCACTACGGGCAGCCGCGTGCTGGTGGAGGCTAGCCCGGTCGATGCCATCTGGGGCATTGGCCTGGCCACCGACCATGCCGATGCGATGCAGCCCGCTAAGTGGTCCGGCCAAAACTTATTGGGCTTTGCCCTGATGGAAGTCCGCGACCAACTCCGCCGCGCATGAGCGTCTTCCTCACTCGTCGTTTTTTTTACTTGCTCACGGCGCTTATTGTGGGCTTTGTGATGGCATTCTTTCTGCCGTGGCTACTGGGAGCGCTGCAAATCGGGCTCGGGGGGCTGGCACTGCTCACGCTGCTCGATGCGCTGCTGCTCTACGCGCCTAGCCAGGGTGGCAGCCCGGTAGTTGGGCGACGGGTGCTGGGCGATAAGCTCTCGAATGGTGACGACAACGAGGTGCAGCTGTACCTGGAAAGCCGCTACCGCTTTGACGTTCAAGTCGAGGTGATTGATGAGATTCCGCACCAGTTTCAGCGGCGCGACGTGCTATTCAAAACCAGCATTCAGCCGGGGCAAACGCAGGTAATTACGTACCAGCTGCGGCCCACCAAGCGCGGCGAATACGAGTTTGGGGCCCTGAACGTGTACGCGGCCTCGCCGCTGGGGCTGGTGCGGCGGCGCTTCCGCTTCGACCAGCACCGCACGGTGCCGGTGTACCCGTCGTTTTTGCAGATGCGGCAGTACGAGCTGCTGGCCAT
>CAZERY010000005.1:0-49810 GCA_964514915.1 uncultured Hymenobacter sp. | reverse complement strand
TCCAGAACTCGGCCAGGTGGCGGGCGGTGTTCGAGTTTTCGGCCCGGAAAGTGGGGCCGAAAGTGTAGATGCTACCCAGCGCCATCGCGGCCAGCTCGCCTTCGAGCTGACCGCTCACGGTGAGGTTGGTTTGCTTGCCAAAGAAATCCTCGCCAAAGTCCACCGAGCCGTCTTCGGTGCGCGGCGGGTGCTCGGGGGGCAGCGTGGTCACGCGGAACATCTGGCCCGCGCCCTCGGCGTCGGAGCCCGTGATGATGGGTGTGTGCACGTAGTAGAAGCCGTGCCGGTTGAAATAATCGTGGATGGCAAACGCCAGCGCGTGCCGGATGCGCAGCACCGCCCCAAACGTATTGGTGCGGGGGCGCAAGTGCGCGATTTCGCGCAGGTGCTCAAGCGAAGTGGCTTTCTTTTGCAGCGGATACTCTTCGGGATTAGCTGCGCCGAGCACCGTGATTTCGGTGGCTTGAATTTCGACCGACTGGCCTTTGCCCTGGCTGGCTACGAGCTGGCCGCGCACGGCCAGGCAGGCACCGGTGGTAATTTCCTTCAGGCTTTCTTCAGGAAATTTTTCGGCGTCGGCCACGACTTGCAACGTGTGGATAGTCGAGCCGTCGTTGAGCGCAATAAACTGCACGTACTTATTGCCCCGGCGCGAGCGCACCCAGCCTTTGACGAGGACTTCGCGGTTGAGGTCGGTACTTTGCAGCAAATCTTGAATGCGGGTACGGCGGAGCTGGTCGGCGGACATAGGAGAAAAAGGCAGTGGAGCCCGCAAAGGTAAAGCCGCCGCCGGGGCGACGGATGCTAACCCCAGCGGGAAATTGCCAGTACTACCTTACGGCCAAACCCCGCTTTCCCTCGTACGTTTACCCGCCGCGCGGGCTCGCTAGCCTATCTACTTCCTCGCTCTACCTTATGCAACGCCTCGACCTTAAGCAGCTTCTCTCGCAGCGCCTCTCGCCCCAGCAGATCCAGTTTATCAAGCTGCTGCAAATACCTACGGCGGAGCTGGAAACCCGCATCAAGGAGGAGATGGAGGTAAACCCTGCGCTCGAAGAAGGCGACAGCGATGATGCCGAGGAGCGCGACGATAATACCGACGATGCGCCCGAGGCCGACGACCCCAATGACTCGCTCGATAGCGACGACAGCACGCTCGATGAGGACTTTTCTGCCGGCGAGGCTAGCGACGATAGCGCCGGCCCCGAAGACTACGCCGACGAGCGCCCCGAGCCCGCCGAAGCGGAGGCGCTGGGCATCGACAACGACAACCACGAAATCGACATCAGCGACTACGTCAACGACGACGAGATAGCGGGCTATAAGATGCAGGGCGACGGCCCCGGCGACGAGGAGGAACGCGATATGCCGCTCGCCGACACCGGCGGCTCGCTCCAGGATTCGCTGCTCGACCAGCTGCACTACGCCCGCCTCGACGAGCTGGAGCAGGCCATCGGCGAGCAGCTCATCGGCTCGATTGACGGTGACGGCTACATCCGGCGCGACCTGGCGGCCATTGCCAATGACTTGGCTTTCAGCCAGAACCTGGAAGTGGGCGAGGCTGAGATTGAGGCAGTACTGCACGTGGTGCAGCAGTTTGACCCGCCGGGCATCGCGGCCCGCGACCTGCCCGAGTGCCTCCTGCTTCAGCTCGAGCGCCGGCCCCAAGACGAGGCTACCCGGAACGCCGAGCGCATTCTGACCGAGACGTTTGAGGAGTTTACTAAAAAGCACTACCAACGCATCCAGCAGAAGCTCGACCTGGAAGACGACGAGCTGAAAGATGCGGTGGCCGTCATTCTCAAGCTCAACCCCAAGCCGGGCGGCAGCGGGCCCGTGAGCGGCGGCCGCGGCAGTGGCGGCGGGGCGCAGTACCTCATGCCCGACTTCATTCTCACCAATGACAATGGTGAGCTGAACCTGACGCTGAACGCCCGCAACGCGCCCGAGCTGCGCGTGAGCCGCGACTACCGCGAGATGCTCCAGACCTACGACAAGGCCGCCAAGAAAGACCAGAAAATGAAGGAGGCCGTGAGCTTTGTCAAGCAAAAGCTCGACTCGGCCAAGTGGTTTATCGACGCCATCCGGCAGCGCCAGAACACGCTGCTGCGCACCATGTCGGCCATCGTGGAGCGCCAGCGCGAGTTCTTCCTCACCGGCGACGATGCCAAGCTGCGGCCCATGATTCTTAAGGACATTGCCCAGCAGATTAGCATGGATATTTCCACCGTGAGCCGGGTGGCCAACTCCAAGTCTATCCAGACCGAGCACGGCATTTACCCGCTCAAGTTTTTCTTCTCGGAAGGCATTGCCACCGACTCGGGCGAGGATGCCAGCAGCCGCGAGGTGAAAAGCATCCTGAAAGACCTCATCGGCAACGAGAAAAAGGACCACCCGCTCAGCGACGACAAGCTCGAAAAAATGCTGAACGCACGCGGCTACAACATCGCCCGCCGCACAGTGGCCAAGTATCGTGAGCAGCTCAACATTCCGGTGGCTAGGCTACGCAAGGAGCTCTAGCCGCTCCGCTTCGGTATAAAACAAAGCCCGCTGCCTGCGTCTAAGCAAGCAGCGGGCTTTTTAATTATTTACTTGTTTATCAGCGAATTACCTCACTGGTACTATTAGTATGGTAGGTGGAGGTGTGCTACCGGGAAGTAAAGGCAATCGTGCAGGCGGCCAAGTAAGTCGTGCCCTACGCCTGCTCGGTTAGCCACAGCAGCACCTCTTGATAGGGCTTGCCGAGTACGCGGGCTTTGAGCCAGGCAAAGAAGCTAATTACTTGTAAATCCTCGCGTTCCCCGGATAAGAAAGCTGGGATATGAGCTACGCGCGCCGCAAAGTCGGGCGTGCGGGCCACGGCTGGGTCATTGATGATCTCGTGCACAAACCTCAGGAAGCTCAGTACTGCCTGGTACGGACCGCCAGCCGGCGCAGCAGGCGCCTCGAAGCTAGCTTCGGTGGCCGGAAACTGCTCGTGCAGGCGCCGCTCGACGGCCCGCAGCCGAGCTAGCGCCTGCTCGGGGTTGCCGAGCTCAAGCTGAACGAGCAGCTCGCCGATGTTGTGGTTGAGCAGCCATTCGAGGCCCAGGTTTTGTTCGATCCAGTGGTCGGTGCGGTCGATGCTAATGAGCGTGTGGTTGGCTTTGGAAAAATTACCCTCGGTAAAGTAGTGGAACGAGAGCTGTAAGCGCGCCGTGAGCTGGTCGGTGGGCAGCAGCACGGGCTTAGCCTGCAAGGCTTCCTCCAAGATAGTGATACTGTCACGATTGCGCCGCAAAAAAGCATAATTAGCCGCCAGCAAAAACGTGAAGCGGGGGCCCACGTCGGCAAACTGTCGGTTTGGCGCCGCCGCCAGGATGGCTAGCCCCTGTTCCAAATACGCCACCGACTCGTCGAAGCGCCGCGAGCGGTAGAGCGCGTGCGCCAGCATATACAGCAGCCGCAGCTGGTAGCCGCGGTGGGCCGGCGCAAAGCCGTGGCGGCGCTCCATGAGCCGGTAGCAGCGCTCGATGAAGGGCGCAAACGTGGCAAAGTCGCCGCGCACCAGCATGGCATTGCGCGTGATGCTCATGAGGCGGCACAGCAGCGAAGGCGAGCGCGCAAAAGCCTCCTGCAAGTCATACTCGGCCAGCACCTCGCGCACCAGCGTGTCGACTGGCACGGCGCCGCGGCCGCGCAGGCGGGCCTGGCGTAGGCGCTGGCGCAGCAGGCTGTCGGCAATGGCGGCACGCTCCTCCTCATCGGCGGCTTTCTTGTTGCGCGTGCGGCGCTCGATGATGGTATCGAGCGGCTCGGCGTGGGGCAGGTGCGCGTACTGAATCTGGAGGTTATAGACCGCATTCAGCGGCTCATACTGCTCGTTGTCGTGGGCTAGCTTCTCGGCTTTGCGTAGCAGGTTCCAGGCGAGCCGGGGCACACCGGCGCCAAACAAGTACTGGGCGAGCGTGAGCTGCCCGCGCACCGAGGCGGCGGCCGTGGCATCGTGCTGGCGCTGGCGCAGCAGTAGGTAGTCGGTGAGGTAGCGCAGCAGGCGCTTGCGCAGGGCGTAGTAAGCGACGGGGTTGGGCTCATCGGGGTAGAGCTTGGCAATTAGCGCTTCTGATGGGTACTCCTTGGGGTGCAGCAGCAGATCGAGCAGGCGCAAGTCTTGGCGGCCGGCCACCTTACGGCGCTGCCACTGAATAAATTGCGTCAGGTCGCGGCGGTCGTCGGGGGTGAGCGTTTGGAGCGTCAGGCGCAGGTCGTCCATTGTGGAAGAAGAGACAATACAAATCTTACAGCTTAAAAATAAGGCGCTTGGCTACAACTACAGCTTTACCTCCAGCCAAGTCGGCCCTGAGCCAAGCATTTGAAGGGCCACGCCAAACTTAACCCGACAGTTGCTAGCCCCGTATAAGCTCCACAACCCACCCTTTCACGATTTTCACTCATGGATATCAACGATAATAAAATCAACGACCAAACCGAGCTGCAAGCTCGTGGTAACTGGAATGAAATCAAAGGCGCTGCCAAGCAGAAATGGGGCAACCTCACCGACGACGACCTGACTTATCAGGAAGGCAAGCAGGACGAGTGGTTTGGTAACCTGCAACAGAAGACCGGCCACGCCATCGATGATATCAAAAACTGGTTCCACGAGACGTTCAGCTCGGACAACAATACAAATAGCACGTCGAACCAGAACCGCAGCTAGTCAGTAGCTCCTCAACTTGTGTAAGCCCCGCGCCTCTCCTGGCGCGGGGCTTTCTTGTGGGCTAGCCCCAGAGGTCGGCCGCCACGCGGTAGGTATTGGCGTGGGCCTCCACAATGTCGGCGATGCGCTCGGAATAGCCACCGCCCATGCACACTACTACCGGTAGGCCGCGCTGGTGGCAGGCGCCGAGCACTAGCTCGTCGCGCCGGCGGCAGCCGGCGCGGCTCAGGGCCAGGTGGCCGAGCTTGTCGGTGGCCAGCACATCGACGCCGCTGAGGTAAAACACAAAGTCGGGGCGCACCTGCTCGTCGAGCAGGCGCGGCAATGTGTCGGCTAGCAGGGCCAGGTACTCGGCATCAGCGGTGCCGTCGGGCAGCGGCAGGTCGAGGTCCGACACCTCTTTGCGACCCGGAAAATTGTGGGCCCCGTGCATCGAAAACGTGAATACCCGTGGCTCGTGCCGAAAAATAGCTGCCGTGCCGTTGCCCTGGTGCACGTCGAGGTCGATGATAAGAATCTGGCGCACCCTAGCCGGCTCGTGCGCCAGCAGCCAATTGGCCGCGACGGCCTGGTCGTTTAGCAAACAAAAGCCCTCGGGCCGGTCGGCAAACGCGTGGTGCGTGCCGCCCGCGATGTTGAGTGCCACTCCCGCGCCCGCCAGCACCCGCTGCGCGCAGCCGATGGTGCCGCCCAGTAGCATCACTTCGCGGCTGGCCAGGGCCGCCGACCACGGAAAGCCGCTCGCCCGCTCTTCCTGGCGCGTGAGCTGGCCGTGGAGCAAGCGCTGCACGTAGTCGGCCTCGTGCGTGCGCAGCACGTCGGTGAGCGGGGGCGGCGTGGGCACAAAAAAATCGCTGGCCGTGGCCGTGCCTTCGTGTAGCAATTGCTCGGGCAGTAGCTCATACTTGAGCATGGGAAAGCGATGGCCGGCCGGCAGCGGCAGCACATAGTTGGGGGCAAAAGCGATGGTCATCGGCTAGCTAGCAGCGGGCGCAATACAGAACAAAACTCAAATTTTTCAACGCTTGCCAACTACACCTAAAGTTTGGTGGGCAATAGGGAGCCTTTCATTGACCAACAGCGCGCATTGAGCGAGTAATTAAGGTATTAGAGCGAGAAAACAATCCAGGTTAGTGATTCGGCCGTATTTTTGATATCGCTCGTTTTAAATTATAATTATCCTCCTTCTCACTCGCTTCTCTTGCTATGGCTTCTCCCCACCTAAGTGCCGCTCACCATTCGGTAGCGTCTCCGCTCCGCTACCGCCGCTCTGCCTTCAATGGCGCTAAGCAGCTACATGCCGTTGAGGCAAAGAACCGCCAGGTGGTACTGGTGGTGGGACTACTCGGACTGGTGCTAGTGGGCGCCCTGGTGGTAGTTGCCTTTCACTTGGCGAGCGGCCAGAGCAACTAAGCTAGCGACGCTATTCATCGAGCATATTGCCGAAAATACCGCCTAGCACGGTCCCGCTTTCTTTTTGAGCGTTGCCACCGCCGGGCGCCAGGGCACGGATAAGCTTTTTGATGGGCATGGACTGGATCCAGACGCGCCCGGTGCCGCGCAGGGTGGCTAGCAGCAGGCCTTCGCCCCCGAATATCATTGACTTGAGCCCTCCGGCCCGGGCCACGCTAAAGTCAATGCTCGGCTCGAAAGCCACTACGCAGCCGGTATCGACGCGTAGCAGCTCATTATGCAGCCGCTTTTCGATGATGGTGCCACCGGCGTGCACAAAGGCTTTGCCGTCGCCGGTAAGTTTTTGCAGGATGAAACCTTCACCACCGAACAAGCCGGACCCAAATTTTTGGTTGAAGTGCAGGCTGATTTTAGTACCGCGGGCGGCGGCCAAAAAGCCATCTTTCTGCACGATAAGGCCCTGGGGCATGGTACCCAGGTCGATAGGAATAATAGTACCCGGATAGGGCGCCGAAAAGGCCACCCGGCTTTTGCCGACGGCGCCCCGGTGCGTGAAGTGCGTCAGGAATAAACTTTCGCCCACGATGAGCCGGGTGCCTGCCGAAAACAGCTTCCCCAGCAAGCCCTGCTCCGGCTCCGAGCCATCGCCCATTTTGGTTTCAAACGCAATGGCCTCGTCCATGTACACCATCGCGCCGGCCTCGGCAATGACGGTTTCCTGGGGGTCGAGTTCAATTTCCAGCACCTGAATATCGGAGCCCAGAATGCGGTAGTCAACGTCGTGCGAGTGCATAGGCTAGCAGAATTGGGGAAGGCGCAAAGGTAGCGGCTTGCCCCAAAGCACTGGAATCATGAGCCTGCTGATTCGGTTATACCTGCCCTGGACTACTTGGCATTGTAGCCCAGCTTCTTGCCTCATGCGCGTATTCTTGTTTTTCTTGCTGAGCATAGCCGCCACGGCCTGTGCCACGCACGTGTCGAATACCCCGCGTGGCTTTTGGCATACCAATCGCCTCGACCGGCGCGGCGAGCCCATTGGCCGCTGGAATATCTACTACGATTCGGTCAAGGCAAAACCTCTTACGCAGGGGCGCTACCGGCACGGCCAGCCAGTGGGCCGCTGGCGCTACTATGCACCGGTGGGCGGCTTGGTGCGGCAGGAGCGCTACCGCCGCCACGGCCTCAGCGACATCACCTATTACCACCCCAATGGCCAGGTCGCCCGCCGGGGCCACGCCCGCGTGGCCAACGAGCCCGACGGCCTGCATTTTTACTGGTTTGGCGAGTGGTTCGCTTATTCCGAAACTGGTAGCCTACTCAAAGTTGAAACTTACCAGAATGGCAAGCTCATCGGCTCGCGGCGGATACAAAACCTGTGAGGCCAGGACTGAAGAATAACTCCGGGCAGCGCTCGCTACCATCGCTACTCGGGTAGTTCGCGGCGGGTTTCGGCCGCTTCCTCGTCGTCGCTCGCCGGCTTTTTACGCTTGGCTTCGCGGCTGGTGCGCTTCATAAAGTCTTCGTCCGTTTCTTCGGGCTCTTCCGGGCCTTCGATTGCATCAAACTCGCCGCTTTCGTGGGCCAGGCGAGCAGCTTCGGCAGCGCTGGCGGCCTTGGCTTCTTCGCCAAACTGCCCTTCGCGGTTCACGATTTTTTTGTCGCGCACGTGGCGACCCAAAAACTGATTTATCTGCTCGATAGAATAGTTGGAGGTAATTTCTCCCAGCGGATTAACGCCTATTTCGAAGCCTTCCAGCTCTTTATGCACGCGGGCCTTCTTTTCGGGCTCATCGGGCTTCTGCTTGGGTTTGGTGGGTTTCTTAGCCATATAGCAAGTTAGGGCAAGTAGGTAAACGTGAAGGGCGCCTATGCCAACAGGCCGCGCCGTAGTGCATACGGCGCGGCCTGGGGCTGAGGTTTAATCAAATCAAGCATGATAGCTTGGCTTGCTACGCAGGGTAAGCTAGTTAATAATAGCCAGGCGGATGGCCTGCGTGCCGCTGCGCACCACGTACATACCGCCGAGTAGCAAGCTGGGTAGTACGAGGCTGGCCGTGCCGTTGGCATCGACCGTGGTAGTGAATATTACTCTCCCCAGGCCGTCGAGCAGCTGCACCGGCGCGCCGGCCGCTGCCCCCGCCAGTATAGTAGCGCCGCTGGCTGGGTTAGGGAATAAGCTCAAGCTCTGGGCCAGGCTCCGGGCCAGATTCAAGGCCACGGCCCGCACTGGTGAGTAGCTGGCAGTGCCGTCGAAGTCTACCGACCGCAGGCGGTAATACAGCATTGGCTCGCCACTGGGCAAGGCAGCGTCGGCTAGGGTGTACGTATGCTGGAAGCTGCTGCTGCCCGCGCCAGCTACCACCCCAATCGTAGTAAAGCTTACGCCATCGGGGCTGCGCTCGACTTCAAAGCGGGCGTTATTTACCTCCGAAGCCGTGGTCCAATCCAGGCGTACGGCCGTATTGCTAACCGCCAGAGTGGCGCTAAAAGCCGCTAGCTCGATAGGTAGCGGTAGCGGCGCCACGACCGACAGCTGCCCAAAAAAGTTAACGTTTCTACCGGCAGGGTTAGCTACCGTAAAGCTCCCGAAGGTGGCAGCGGGCACTACGTAGCCAGCTACGTAAATCGTGCTGCCGACGAAGCCAATTCCTTGTCCTTGGTCAGTGGCAGTGCCGCCGCCAATCTGGGTCCAGTTCAGGGCAGCGCTCGTCGTATTATCGGTGTAGTTGGCTAGCACAATATCGGCGCTAGCTGTGCTGCTAGCCCCGAGTTGGTCCACGGTGCCGGCAGTGGTACCCGATCCTCCAAATTTTACCCCGTTCGTATTGCCCGCGGCATTGTCATTGGTGGTGTAGCCGGTGACGTAGACGCTACTGCCACTGGCGGCAATGGCCAGGCCCTGGTCGGCACCCGAGCCACCGCCTACCTGCGTCCAATCAGACGTTGCGCTAGCGCCATTATCGGTATACCGGGCTACCAGCAAATCGGCGCTCGATGTAGTAGATGCCCCGTACTGCCTGGCGGTGCCAGCCGTAGTGCCACTTCCGCCAAACCGTACTGCTTGAGCATCGGCAAAACTGTTGGTAAGGTAGCCCGATACGTACGCAGTAGTGCCATTTACCACCAAGCCCAAACCTTGGTCAGCACCGGTGCCGCCGCCTACCTGGGTCCAGCCCAGGGTTGCGGTAGGGCCGTTATCGGTATACTTCGCCAGTACCAAGTCTGAGCTCGTAGGTGAGGCAGCCCCGTTTTGCTGCACGGTGCCAGCCGCCGTACCAGCTCCGCCAAAGCGCACAACGGCAGCATCGGCATTATCATTTGAGAGGTAGCCCGTCACGTATACTCCGTTGCTGCCAGCGGCAATGGCCTGGCCCACATCGGCGCCGGTTCCCCCGCCCACTTGCGTCCAGCCTAGGGTAGCGCTGGTAGAATTGTCGGTGTACTTGGCCACAACCAAGTCGCTCGACGATGTGGTACTAGCCCCATACTGTGCCACCGCCGTCACATCGTTTTGCTTCCCTGAATTCCCAAATACCACTGCGTTAGCATTAGATATATCATTGGTTATAAAGCCCGCTACGTACACGTTGGTGCCGCTTACTGCCACTCCCTGGCCCTGGTCGGCCCCGGCGCCACCGCCTACCTGCGTCCAGTTTAGGGTAGCACTCGTCGTATTATCCGTGTAGCAGACTAGTACCAAGTCGGCAGTGGCATTCTTGCTAGTTCCATACACTATCGTGTTTTCAAATACTGCGTTCGAGAAATTGTTAGTCGCATTCGTGATATAGCCGGTCACGTACACTTTGGTGCCGCTCACGGCAATACCCAGGCCCTTATCGTCGGCATTACCACCACCTTTTACGGCCCAGGCCCAGCTACCAGTGCCCGTACCATTACCAGGCACCCACTTCGCCACGAAGATGTCATTGCTGCCGGCAGGCACAAAGCTGTTATTACCAGAGCTGGTGATGGTAGTATTCCCAAAAGTTACGGATCCGGTGAAATAACCCGTCACGAATACGTTGCCGCTGGCATCCACGGTCGTAGCCAGCGTCTGCGAAACGCTGCCGGCGGTCTGCGTCGTGCTGCCAGCTATTGCCACCCGCCAGCTAGGCGTTTGGGCCACCGCCGCTCCGATTGGCGCCAGTGCCACCAGCAAGCATTGCCTTAACTGCCGCTGAGTGGGGAAAAAAATACGCAGTAGAAATTTCATACTTTTGCAGAAGGTTAGAAGAGTATTTTTAGTATATTTTTTATCATCAAACAAGACCATCCGGGTTAAGGAATGATAATATTCTACAAATAGGCAGACCAATGTAGCTACATGACTTGTTGACACATATCATGCCAACAGAACAACTTACCTAAACGGACCTAATTTAGCCACTTACAGCATGGCTTGGTTTAATTAAACTTTATCCCACAGAGAACACCATAAAAAAGCGGGCAGCTTTCGCTACCCGCTTTTTTATAATCCAATATTGCACGCAACTACCCCAGCCGCTCGGTGGCCGTGCGCAGGCGCTGGGCTACTTCACCCGTACCCAAAATGGCGAGCGTTTCGAACAAGTCGGGGCCAGCGGCGGCACCCGTCACGGCTACGCGCAGGGCTTGCAGTACCTGGCCGGGCTTGAGGCCTTGGTCCTCCATAGTCTGGTTGAAAATTGCTTTCAACACTTCTGCATTAGCGCTGGGCTCCGAGTCGGCGGGTAGCGCGGCAGCGTAGGCAGCTAGCGCGGCGCTCACCGACGCATTCCACTTCTTGCTAATTACAGCTTGGTCGTATTCCGTGGGTGCTTCAAAGAAGTACTTAGCTTCCTGCCAAAAATCCTGCGGAAAGCTCACGCGCTCTTTCATCACGCCCACAATTTGCTCAGCTTTGCCTTCTGAGCAAGCAATCCCGTGCGCCGCCAAGGTAGCTAGCAGGTAAGGCGCCAGCTCGGCGTCGGACTTGGCCCGCAGGTAGTGCTCGTTGTACCACTTGGCCTTGGCCTGGTCAAACTTCGCCGGCGACTTGCTCACGCGGTCGATGGCGAAAGCCTCAATCAGCTCGGTCATCGAGAAAATCTCCTGGCTCGTGCCGGGGTTCCAGCCCAGGAAGGCCAAGAAGTTGATCAGCGCCTCGGGCAGGTAGCCGTCTTCGCGGTAGCCACGGCTCACGGTGGGCTCGCCGGTTTCGGCGTCGGTGCCGTGCCATTCCAGCGCAAACACCGGGAAGCCCAGGCGGTCGCCGTCGCGCTTGCTGAGCTTGCCCGTGCCGTCGGGCTTGAGCAGCAGCGGCAGGTGGGCAAACTGCGGCATGGTCTTCTCCCAGCCCAGGTAGCGGTACAGCAGCACGTGCAGCGGCGCCGAGGGCAGCCATTCCTCCCCCCGAATTACGTGCGAGATTTCCATCAAGTGGTCATCCACGATGTTGGCGAGGTGGTAGGTCGGCATGCCGTCTGACTTCATCAGCACCTTGTCGTCAATGGCCGAGGAGTGCACCACTACCCAGCCCCGAATAAGGTCCTGGAAGCGCACTTCCTCCTTGCGTGGCACCTTGAGGCGGATAACGTAGGGCGTACCATTGTCGAGCAGTTGCTTCACCTCGTCCTCGGGCAGGGTGAGCGAGTTGCGCATCTGGGCGCGGGTAATGCTGTTATACTGCGGATTGGGCACCTTGGCGGCTTGCAGGCGCTCGCGCATGGCATCAAGCTCCTCGGGCGTGTCGAACGCATAGTAAGCATAGCCATCGCGGATGAGCTGGTCGGCATACTCGCGGTACATGGGCTTGCGCTCGCTCTGACGATAGGGCGCGTGGGGACCACCTTTCCAGGGGCTTTCGTCGAGCTCAATGCCTACCCATTCGAGACTTTGGCGGATGTAATCTTCGGCGCCGGGCACAAACCGGTTCTGGTCGGTGTCCTCAATGCGCAGGATCATGGTACCACCCAACTTGCGGGCCAGCAGGTAGTTATATAGCGCCGTGCGCACGCCGCCAATGTGCAGCGGCCCAGTGGGCGAAGGTGCAAAACGCACCCGAACAGGTCGGTTACTCATAGTAGCGCAAAGGTACGGCGCATGTAGTGCGGACTTTGCAGTCCGCGCTACATGCGTAGCGAGTAACCACGACCGGGTAAGTACGCAGTACCAACTACCCGCTGCGCTTGGGCGCAGACTATAAAGCTTACGCTATTGCCCAACGGCGATGCAGGAGATTTCCACCTCCACCTCGCGCGGCAGGCGGCTTACTTCCACAGTCTCGCGGGCCGGGGCGGTAGCTTCGTCGAAGTACGTACCGTATATCTGGTTGATAGTAGCGAAGTTGCCCAAGTCTTTGACGAAGATGGAGCACTTTACCACATCCGTCAGGGCTAGCCCGGCGGCGGCCAGCACGGCGGTCAGGTTTTTTAGAACCTGGTGGGTTTGGGCAGCTACGTCCCCTTCGCCTACCAGCTGGCCGGCGGCACTCAATGGTATCTGGCCCGATACGTACACGGTGTTACCGGCCTTTACGGCTTGCGAATAAGGGCCAATGGGCGCGGGGGCCTGGTCGGTGAGGATGATTTGGTGAGCCATTTTTTTAGCGGTTAGCCAGTAGCGGCTAGCTGTTAACTGTTGATTGGGTCAAAGCTAACAACTAGCCGCTACTGGCTAACCGCTAATGAGAAATTATTCTACCGTCACCGACTTGGCGAGGTTGCGGGGCTGGTCGACGTTGCAGCCGCGTAGCACGGCAATGTGGTAGCTCAGCAGCTGCAACGGAATAACCGACACCAGCGGCACCAGCACTTCGGACGTGTACGGCACCTCAATCACAAATTCGGCCATGGCCGGAATGGTCGTGTCGCCCTCCGTCACCACAGCGATGATGCGACCTTTGCGAGCTTTCACTTCCTGAATATTGCTCACCACCTTCTCATACGAGCTGTCTTTGGTGGCAATCACCACTACCGGCATGTTCTCGTCGATGAGGGCAATAGGGCCGTGCTTCATCTCGGCCGCCGGGTAGCCTTCGGCATGAATGTAGCTGATTTCCTTGAGCTTAAGTGCTCCCTCTAACGCCACTGGGAAGTTGTAGCCGCGGCCCAGGTAGAGGAAATTCGGCACGTCTTTAAACGTTTCGGCAATCTTTTGAATTTCGGCATCGAGCTGCAACGCCTTCTCCACCTTGGTTGGAATATTGTGCAGTTCGGTCGTCAACTCGCGTAGCTTGGTATCGGAGAGCGTGCCGCGGCGCTGACCAATGCACATGGCGAGCAGCGTCAGCACCGTTACCTGGGCCGTGAAGGCCTTGGTCGAGGCTACCCCAATTTCGGGGCCGGCGTGGGTATAGGCGCCGGCGTCGGTGGCGCGGGCAATGCTGCTACCTACCACGTTGCAGATGCCGAAGATGGTCGCACCCTTGCCCTTGGCAAGCTCCAGGGCCGCCAGGGTATCGGCTGTTTCGCCGCTCTGCGAAATGGCAATCACGATATCGCGCTCCGAGATAACCGGGTTGCGGTAGCGGAACTCGGAGGCATACTCTACCTCCACCGGAATGCGCGCCAGGTCCTCGATAAGGTACTCGGCCACCAGGCCGGCGTGCCAGCTCGTACCGCAGGCCACGATAATGATGCGCTGGGCATTCACAAACTTCTGCTCGTAGGCCCGAAAGCCCGCCATATTGAGGTGGCTGCCGCCCAGCTCCAGGCGGCCCCGCATCGAGTCGAGGATGGAGCGCGGCTGCTCAAAAATCTCCTTGAGCATAAAGTGCTCGTAGCCACCTTTCTCGATACTATCCAGCTCCAATTCCAAGCGCTGAATGTAGGGCGTTTGCACGACGTCCTCGCGCGAGCGAATGGCCAGCTGCCCATCTTTGATAACGGCTAGCTCATAGTCGTTCACGTACACTACCTCGTTGGTGTACTCGATAATGGGCGTAGCGTCGGAAGCCACGAAAAACTCGCCGACACCAATACCAATAACCAGCGGCGAGCCCTTGCGAGCGGCAATTAGCTGGTTGGGGGCATCCTTGCTGAGCACCACAATGGCGTAAGCCCCAATGACTTCGTGGAGTGCCAGGCGCACTGCCTCTTCGAGCGTGCACTCGTTTTGTTTCTGGATTTCCTCAATAAGGTTGACAAATACCTCCGTGTCGGTATCGGAGTGAAATACGTGTCCCTGCTGCTCCAAGTGGATTTTCAGGGCCGCGTAGTTTTCGATGATGCCGTTGTGAATAATGGCGATACGCTCCGAAGTAGAGTAGTGCGGGTGCGCATTCACATCGTTGGGCTCGCCATGAGTAGCCCAGCGGGTGTGGCCCATGCCTACGGTGGCGTGCGTGTCTTTGTCGCTCAGAAAGTTTTCCAGTTCTGCGACTTTGCCCTTCTTTTTATACACGCTCAAGTCACCATTGAGCAAGGCCACGCCGGCCGAATCGTAGCCTCGGTATTCGAGGCGGTGCAATCCTTTGAGGATAATGGGGCAGGCCTCACGATGGCCCAGGTACGCAACAATGCCGCACATGGCAATAAGTATAGAATTAGTTGAACAAAGGATAGTAGAGAGTGCTAGCCGCCAAGCTAAGACTAGTGGCGGCCGGCGGTAAGCAATTTTCTAACCAATTTTAACGCTGGCTACTGCCACCGCTTAAAAACAAACCGGCCGCTGGCCCGCCCGAAGCGAGGCCAGCGGCCGGTGGGAGAAACAAAGCTACGAACACATCGCCGTAACTTAGGATAAGTACACTCGCAGCGGCTTGCCAGGGCTGCTGAGCGGCCCTGGCTTACCACTAATGCTATTTTGGTGGGGTAGCCCGAGCCTAGCTAGCCAGCTCGTCGTAGAGTGCCTGGTAAGAAGAAAGCAGGTTTTCATCGGCCGCTACCTGGCTCAGACGCTTGCGCGAGGCGTACTCGGTAAAGAGCCCGTTGAGATTATCCGAAAAGTCTTCGTCGGAGCGCACTACCGTGTCGGCGTACTCCATACCGAGCTTTACGAAGCCCGAAAAGTCGGCCGACTTAAGCGAAGTCAGCATCTGGTCGTCGATGTCGAGCATCTTGGCTTTTTCGACCAGGTTGCCTTCAAATTTGTCCAGAAACTCGTTGTTGTAGACCGTGAACACCGACTTGGCATCCTTAAATACCGGGTCCTTCTTGTAGGTTGTTTTCAGGTACAGCGGGATGAGCGAGGTCATCCAATCGTTGCAATGTACGATATCGGGTGACCAGCCCAGCTTCTTCACGGTTTCAAGCACCCCTTTGCAGAAAAAGATGGCGCGCTCGTCGTTATCGAGGTAAAACTTGTCGTTTTTATCAACCAGCGCCGACTTGCGGTGGAAGTAATCTTCATTATCAATAAAATAAACCTGTAGCTTCGCGGTCGGAATGGAAGCTACTTTTATGACCAACGGCTTCTCATCGTCGCCCACCGAAATATTGATACCTGAGAGGCGAACTACTTCGTGCAGACGGTTTTTGCGCTCGTTGATAATGCCGAAGCGAGGCACAAAAATCCGAATTTCAGCTCCCGACTCCTGCATACCGGCCGGCAGGCGGCGCAACAGCTCCGCCACCTTCGTAGTCTGGAGAAAAGGGTCTATTTCGGTGGCCGCGTACAGGATGCGCAACTTCGACATATTGGATGGACTAAAGGATTTAGAACTAGGCCATAGCTTGGCTCCACAAAATTACGCATTTTTTCGCGAATTTTCAATAAAATTCGCTTAACCCTCCTGCCCTATCGCTTAGCTTAATGCTTGTCTTAACTACCGCTGCCGAGTTGCGCGCCTATGCCGAGGCGCGCCGCCAAGCGGGCCAGCGCCTTGGCCTGGTGCCCACCATGGGCGCTTTGCACGCCGGCCACCTCCAACTAGTGCGCGCCGCGGCTGCCGAATGCGACGAAGTAGTGGCGAGTATCTTCGTCAACCCCACCCAGTTTAATAATCCCGACGACCTGCGCCTCTACCCGCGCTTGCCCGAGCAAGATACCGCCCTGCTTGCCACGGCGGGTTGCAGCGTGCTCTTTATGCCCACTGTGGAGGAAATGTACCCCCAGCCTACGGTGCTGCGCTTCGATTTTGGCGCGCTAGAGTGCGTAATGGAAGGGGCGCACCGGCCAGGCCACTTCAACGGCGTGGCTACGGTGGTGAGCAAGCTCTTTCACCTAGCCAAGCCCCACGCGGCATATTTTGGGCAGAAAGATTTTCAGCAGGTGGCCATCGTGCGGCAGTTGCTGGCCGACTTATCGTTTGACCTGGAACTGGTGGTGTACCCTACGGTACGCGAAGCAGACGGGCTCGCCATGTCGTCGCGCAATCGCCGCCTCACGCCCGAGGCGCGGGCCGTGGCCCCGCTGCTGCACCAAGTGCTGACGCAGGCCGCCGAGCAGGTGCGCCAAGGCCTGCCCCCGGCCGAAGTGCAGGCGCAGGCACTAGCTACCCTAGCTCAGGAGCCGCAGTTTACCCCCGAGTATTTTGAGGTGGCCGATGCCCAGACCTTGCAGCCGTTGGCTTCCTACCCGCCGGGCCGGACCGTAGTGCTGTGCGTAGCCGCTCACCTGGGCGGCGTGCGGCTGATTGACAACGTGGTGGCAGGATAGATACTAGCTAACCCTTTGCCTGGCTGTAGTCGATTTCGGTATTGTCGCCGAGGTTGACGCTATGGTTGAGGCCACGAAAGGAAGAGTCGGAGCCCACGATGCAGTCGCTCATCACGGCCGAGCTTAGCTCGGCGTACGAGCCGATAATGCTGTCGCTGATGATGGTGTTGCGAATGATGGTGCGGTCGCCAATAGCTACATTGGGGCCAACAACGGAGTGCTCGATGCGACAGTCGGCCCCAATGCTAACCGGCGGAATAATAACCGTATCCGGAAACTCGGGATAGGCGCGCACCCGCCGAAACTCGGGCTGGTCGAGCAAGCGGGCGTTGGCTTCGAGCAGGGTTTCCTTGCGGCCGCAATCAAACCAATTGTCGACGGCGGCAGTGCGCATCACTTCGCCTTCTTCGATAAGGTGCATGATGGCGTCGGTGAGCTGATACTCGCCGTGCGTACGGCGGCCATTTTCAATGAGCCATTCCAGCGCTTCGGCCAGCTTCTCCGAGTTGGCGATTTTGTAAAGGCCCACCAGGGCATAGTTCGACTTGGGAATGCGGGGCTTTTCGACCACGCGGCTCACTATGCCCTCGCTATTGGTTTCGACCAAGCCAAAGAGACTGGGTGTCTTTACTTCCTTCACGGCGAGCACCGAGCCGGACTGGCGCAGCAGCGCGGGCAGGTCGACATCGACAATGGTATCGCCGAGCAAGATGAGTACCCCATCGGCATCGTGGCGAAAGGTATCGCGGGCCAACCAGAGCGCGTGGCCCAGGCCCTCGCGGGGCTCCTGCACCACGAAGGTGGCATCGAGCTCGGGGTAGTGCAGGCGCACGTACTCCACTATTTTTTCGCCCAAGTAGCCGATAATGAATACAAACTCGGTGAGGCCGGCTCCGCGCAGGCGGTCGATGATGTGGCCCAGAATGGTATTGCCCGCCACTGGCACCAGGCTCTTGGGCTGGGTATGCGTGTGGGGGCGTAGGCGCGAGCCGATGCCGGCAACAGGGATAATGGCTTTCATGGGACGAGGAGGCGAGGCGGAAAGATAGGCCGTCACAACCGTTGCCGGGCGACTGCGTATTTGCGCCGGTCGGTTTGCATAACCACCACCGTAGAGTGGTGGTTACGGCCAGCCGGCTTTTTCTTTCTCACCGCTGAGGCTCAAAGCTAGACCTCAGCCCTTGAAACCCCTTACACATGAAACGCCTTCTCCTCTATTTTGCCGCAATGGTGACGCTGCTCTCGCAATCGTCGTGCGGCTACAACGGCATGGTGCAGCGCGACCAGGCCGTCAAAGGCCAGTGGGCCAACGTGCAAAGCGCTTACCAGCGCCGCTCCGACCTCATTCCCAACCTCGTGAATACGGTGAAGGGCGCGGCCAACTTTGAAAAATCTACCCTCGAAGGCGTCGTCGAAGCTCGTGCCAAGGCTACCAGCGTGCAGCTCAATGCTGACCAGCTGACGCCCGAAAATATTCAGAAATTTCAGGCTGCGCAGAGCCAGCTTTCGGCTGGGCTAGGTCGCTTGCTAGCTGTAAGCGAAAACTACCCCGAGCTGAAAGCTAATGCCAACTTTCAGGAGCTACAGGCGCAGATCGAAGGCACTGAAAATCGCATCAACGTGGAGCGCAACAAGTTCAACAGCAGTGTGAATGACTACAATACCTTCACGCGCTCTTTTCCTAATAACTTGTTTGCGGGCATGTTTGGCTTCCCGCCCAAAGGCTATTTCGAGGCCGATGCCTCGGCCAAGGATGCCCCCAAGGTGGACTTTGGCGACATGGGCGGCAGCCCGGCCGGCAGCAAGTAGCGGCTTGCTAGCGTAGTGTTACCAAGAACGTCATGCTGAGCTTGCCCCAGCATGACGTTCTTTTTAGGTTAGTCAGCTAATATCTACCTCATGACCCACCCTCTTACTCCCGCTCAGGAAGCGGCTTTGGTAGCCGCCATCAAGCAGGCTGAGCTGCAAACTTCAGGCGAAATCCGGCTGCACCTCGAAGATAAGTGCCCCACACCCGAGCCACTCGACCGGGCGGCCCAAGTATTTGCAGAACTGCAAATGCACCGTACGCAGCTACGCAACGGTGTGCTCTTTTACTTGGCTTGGCAAACCCGCCAGTTTGCCGTAGTGGGCGATGCGGGCATCAACTCGGCCGTGCCCGACGAGTTTTGGGAGACAGTGAAGGAAATAGTGGTGGAGTACTTTCGGCAGGAGAAATACGTGGCGGGCCTGGAGCATGGCATCCGGCTGGTGGGCGAGCAGCTCCGGCAGTTTTTCCCTTACAATGCGGCTACTGATGTAAATGAGCTGGCCGACGACATTTCTTACGGGGATGACTCCCCCACTCCTGGCCAATGAACGCGCTGACTTCTTTGCTGCGCCCTAGATTGGGCGCAGCCCGCGCGGTGCCCGCGCTTCGCCCCTGGTTAGCCCTGGTACTACTGCTGCTGAGCTTGGTAGCACAGGCTCAAAACGTACCGGCCCGGCCCGATCCGCCGCGCCTCGTCAACGACCTGGCGGGCCTCATGCAGCCGCAGGAAGTAGCAGCCTTGGAGCAAAAGCTAGTGGCCTACGACGATAGTACCTCGTCGCAAATCGCGGTGGTGACGGTGCCCAACCTCGACGGCAACGACATCGCCGACTACGCCCAAAAGCTGTACGAAAGCTGGGGCATTGGGCGCAAGGGCAAGGATAATGGCATCTTGGTGCTCGTGGCCCAGCAAGAGCATTTGGCGCGCATTCAGACGGGCTATGGCCTCGAAGGTGCCGTGCCCGACGCACTTGCCAAGCGCATCATTAGCAATACGCTGGTGCCGGCTTTCAAACAAAACCAGTACTACGCGGGCCTCGACCGCGGCACCGATCAGCTCATTTCGCTGGCTAAGGGTGAATACAAGGCTGACCCTGCCGATGCCCGCCCGCAAGGTCAGCGCGACCGCTCGGGCTCGGGGCCGGGCCTTTGGATATTTATTGGTATCCTGGTGCTGTTCTTCATCCTGCGCTCGCGCGGCGGGGGTGGCGGCCGGGGCGGCATTGGCGGCGGCTTCGTGCCGCCCATCATCTTCGGCGACTTTTCGGGTGGCCGGGGCGTATTTGGTGGTGGCGGAGGTGGTTTTGGCGGAGGCGGTGGTGGTTTTGGCGGCTTCGGCGGCGGTAGCAGTGGCGGCGGCGGCGCTAGCGGCAGCTGGTAGGAAGTAATGAACAATGAGCAGTGAACAGTTAGCAATTACCCGGTTTGATAATTGCTAACAAGGGCAAACGCATGAACGTCGAGCACTGTCGATTCCAGCATCTGGAGGCACTTTTGCAACCAAGTGATTTCGACCTCCAAGTCCACCAAAGTGCCCTCAAGTCCTGAAAACGCAGGTAACCATTTGTTCATGCGTTTGCCCTGATTGCTAACTGTTCATTGCTCATTGTTCATTGCTTTATAAACTGGGTGCTCGTAAAACGGCCGTAGCAGGCGCACCACTTCCAGCGCGTCGGCGAGCGCCTGGTGGGCTACGTGGGGCTCGGCATCGCCGGCCCGCGCCTGGCAAATAAGCATTGATGGCAAGCGCGAATCTTTGTGCCAATTGAGGTAAAAAGCTGCTGGGTCGAGCACGGCCGGTTCAGCTTTTACCAAGGTGCCCCAGCCGGGTAGCTGGCGCAAGAAAAGCAGGTCGTACGTCCCCACGTTTTTACCGGCCAGCGTCACACTTACGCAGTCTTTTTTATTGGGCTTAAACCCATTAGCCAGCAAAAACTCGCGTAGCTGCGGCAACACTTCGTCGGGCCGGCAGATATCGGGCGCGGCCAGCTTTGTCTGGTCTGCCAGCTCCTGAAGCAGGCCCGCGTTGAGAGCCAGCGCCCCGGCGGTACCGCAGATTTCGGGGTGCCGTAGGGCCCGACGAAAGGCCGGCAGCTCGGCCAGCGGCGTGGCGGCAGTGCGGCGAGTGTCTTCCACCACAGCGGCTAGCTCGATGGTTTGGTGGCGCAGCGGATCGGGGCCGCTGGTTTCGAGGTCAAGGGAAACGTAGCGCATTTTTCTAAGCTGTTGGCTAAGAGCTGTTAGCTTTTTGTTCTACGTATGCGAAGAAGCTGTTAGCTAGCCGCGGCTAGCTAACAGCTTACCAAAGCTATTCCCAGCGCACATCCAGCAAGCGGAGCTGCAAGCTCCGCTGCCCTCTGAACTCATTCATCTCCAAGCTATAGCAAATATTCAGCAAGGCTTCGGGAGCCTCAAGTAGTCGCGGCAAATAATGGCCGAGCCCAAAGCCAATGGTTTCCAGCGTCAACCCTGGCAACTGGCCGGGCTGCGTGAGGCGCATCTTGAGGTGACCAGCCTGGCCCACGGGGCGTACCGAGCCGGGCACCGCCCGTACACCCGCACTAGCAAAAACTGGCGCCGGGTTGCCAGGGCCGTACGGCTCCAACCGGCTCAACTGCGTCAAGAATGCTTCGGTGAGCTGCGTAAAGTCCAGCCAGCCATCAATTTCAACCGGGCGCACGGGGTGCTGGCCGGCCGGCAGCCGGGCCGCCACTTCGCGCATAAATTGCTCCCGAAAAGCCGGCACGTTCTCAACGGGCAGGGCTAGCCCTGCGGCCGCTTTGTGCCCCCCAAACTGGCGTAGCAGCGGCGCGCACGCTTCCAGTACTTCGTGCACGTCGAAGCCCGATACCGACCGGGCCGAGCCGGTGGCTAGCCCATCGCGCTCGGTCAGGATAACAGTAGGGCGGTAGTACTGGTCGAGGCAGCGTGAGGCCACGATGCCCAGCACGCCCTGCGGCCAATGTGCCTGGTAGAGCACCGTGGCGGGAGCACTTGCGCCGGTGGGGTCTTCGGCAATCAGCGCCAGGGCCTCCTGGGTAGTGCGGGCATCGGAAAGCCGGCGCTCCTGGTTCATGTGGTCGACTACCTCGGCCGTGTAGCGCGCCTCCTGCTGGGTAGGTGCCAGCAGCATATTCACGGCGCGGTGCGCATCGCCCATCCGGCCAGCGGCATTGATGCGCGGCGCAAAGCCAAACACGATGGAGCTCAGGTTGAGCGGCCCCTGGCGAGGGCTAGCCAGCTCATGCAGTGCGGCCAGGCCCGGCCGCAGGCCCCCGGCTACTGCGGATGGCAGCAGCGCGGGGTGGCGCGGAGCGGGGCCGTCGAGCGTATCGGCAGCGGCATACGCTGGGGGTGGGCTAGCTACGTGCGCCGCGGCCTGCGTGGCATTAAAGCGCCGCAGCCCGTGGGCAGCCAGCACCCGGTTTTCGCCCGTCACGGGCACTACATCGGCCGCAATGCTCACCGTCACGAGGTCGAGCTGGGCGTAGAGCGGCTCTAAGGGTAAGTCCAATTTTTCGGTCAGACCTTGCAGCAGCTTAAAGCCCACGCCGCAACCCGACAAATCGGGGTAAGGATAATTGCAATCCAGCCGCTTGGGATTGAGCACGGCCAGGGCCGGCGGCAATTCTTCGCCGGGTAAATGGTGGTCGCTGATGATAAAATCAACGCCCAACGAATTGGCATACGCCACTTGCTCCACGGCCTTTACGCCGCAGTCTAGCGAAATAACCAAGCCAAAGCCTTGAGCTTTAGCGAAGTCCACGGCTTGCATCGAAATGCCGTAGCCTTCGCGGTGCCGGTCGGGGATGTAGGGCTGGAAGTAGCTCTGCTCTTCGGGCGTGCCGGGCGCGTCGCCCAGGGGGCGTAAAAAGCTCACCACCAAGGCTACCGACGTAATGCCATCGACATCGTAGTCGCCGAGCACCA
This sequence comes from uncultured Hymenobacter sp., assembly GCA_964514915.1. Classification (GTDB taxonomy): domain Bacteria; phylum Bacteroidota; class Bacteroidia; order Cytophagales; family Hymenobacteraceae; genus Hymenobacter. The sequence goes on along the minus strand of CAZERY010000005.1, from coordinate 27,404 downwards.
GAATTTTCTCCTTGTTTTCTAGCGCCTCGATCACCCGGTCCACGGCCCGGCCCATATCGCACATCAGCCAGGGCGCGGGGAGATTAGTAAGGTCGGGCTCGAAAAACTCGCGGGCGGCAGTAGGCGTTTCGATGCCACGTTGCACGAGTAAGCGAGCTAGTAGCGGGCTGATATCCAGCGCCTGCCCTAAACCAGCCACCGTCGCGGGGTCGGGGTCGGGAGCAAAAATCCAGCGCTTTTCGGGTATAACAGCCATTAATAATCGTCAAAAGGATAGCCCCAAAAGTACACAAAAAATAGCCGCCGTACCTTCGTGCTACCCCAGCTACCAGCTTATGCCCCGCCTTCGTGAGTTTTATCAGCGCTATCGGCAATACATCCTTTCCGACGGCTTAATGTATCTGGCTTTTATCCTAGCGCTGGGGCTGATGTTCGTCTTCTTCGGCTAATTCATTACCCAGGTTAACTTCTTACTGCACCGCATCGCCGCGCAGCCGCCGGAAGCGCTTACGCGCCTCGGCCACGTAGATGCTGCCCGGGTATTTGGTCAACACTTCCTGGTACAAAACCTGCGCCTTGGGCTTGTCCTTAATATTTTCTTCCTGAATCTCGGCGGTTAGAAACAGGGCATCGTCGCTCAGCACGTCATACTTGGGGTTGCTCGTAATCTGGGCCAGCGTGGCCACGGCGGCGGCATAGTCGCCGGTGCGGCGCTGCAAGTTGGCTTTCAAAAACAGGGCATCGTCGGTGAGCGCGTGCCCCGGGTACTTCGTCAGCAGCGCTTCCAGGCCAGCTTCGGCCTGCGGTATTTTGTTTTGAAATACCAGCTCTTCTACCGCCGCGTAGTCTTTCAGCGCGAGGCCCAGCGTGTCTTGCACCGTGCTCTCCTGAATAAGCAGCGACAGCTGCATGGCATCGTTGGCAATTTCACGCGTGGTGGCTTCTTTAAGAATATCCAAGTGGCTCTGGGCCAGCTTAAAATCGCCGGCAAAGTAGCTGAGACGCGCATTGCGCAGCTTGGCTTCGTAGCCCAGCGGGGCTTCGGGGTGCGCCTTTTCTACCTGCGAGTACAGCAGCGTGGCTTCCCAGGGCTCGCCTTTAAGCAGGTAAAGGTCACCGAGCGTGGTCTTGGCCTGGTCTACCACGTCGGGCGCGGCGCGCGGCATGGCAATTACTTCCTGCAACAAACTCATGGCCTTGGTTTTGTCATCGAGCTGAAAGGCGTAGAGATTGGCCAGGCTGCTCATCACCGCTGCCGACTCGGGCTGGCGGCCCAGTTCGGCCAGCAGCTTTTCATAGTCGGCGGCCAGCGCTCGCACCTGGGCTAGCTCGACCGGGTACGTGTCGCGCACCTGGGCCTCGCGGGCTTGCAGGCGCAGCCGGCGGGCCAGGTTGTAGTAGGGGCCGGTGCGGTACTCGCGCACCACGTAGTCGTAGGCCGCGATGGCAGTTTCGTAGTCTTTATTGCGCTGCGCGATGCCAGCCAGGCTCAGCACGCGGCTGCCCTGGCTATTGCGGCGGCGGTCGAGGGCGCGCGACTGCACCAGCGCTCCAGCAAAGTCGTGGCGCTGCACTTGCAGCCACAGCAGCAGCTCACTGTAGCTCGTCTGGTCGGGCTGGGCCTGCACTTTCGCTACCAGGATTTTTTCCAGCGCGTCGAAGTCTTTTTCCTCGTGCAACGCGTTTTGCAGCATATTACGCACGAAGGGTAGCTGCTGCTCGTCGCGCTCTACCAGGTGCAGCGTTTCGGCGAGCAGCTTGTCTTGCTCCTGGCTCTGCGTGTACAGCTGGATGAGCTGCGTGGCATATTCGGTGTTGCTTTTGGCTAGCTCGCGCCCCCGCAAGTAGGTGCGCTCGGCCCACCCAGGCAGCTCACGGCGGCTAAACTCGGCCGCCACTGGCGCCACCTGCGCGGGCATTAGCTGGGCTACTACGCGCTGGTATTGCTTGTCGGCGGCGCTGGCATCGCCGCTCGCCGCGTAGAGGCCTCCCAGCGCCACGCCGTAGCCGCCTTCCTCCGGGTGCTGCTTGATGGCGCGTTTTACGAGCTTTTCAGCGTCTTTGTAGCGCTTCAGGCCTTGCAGGGCAGCCAGGTAGTCGGGCAGTACGGTGGGCGTCGTTTGCTCGTCGCTTTTGAGCTGGCTAAACAGGAATGCCGCCTTCTCCAGCTCGCCCCGGCGCACGTAGTCACGGGCCAGAGTGGCCCCGCTTACCGGGGCCCAGCCGCCGGGCTGTGACCGAGTAGGCTGGGCATGCAGTGGTAGGCTCAAGGCTAGCCAACTCAGCGATACTAGTAACGGAAGATGACGCATATTTTTCACAGCTTACTCCCCTACCCTGGGGTATTTTGCCCTAACGCCACTGGCGAAGTGGTTTGTTCATTGATGAAGGTTAGCCAGCGGCACCCAGCCGGAGCAGTAGGGCAGCCGCCCCAAAAGCAACCTGGTTCCCAACCGGGCACCCCCGCCTGGTTTTAAGGACTAGGCGGTGAATAAGTACGCTGTTCAGAAAGTACGCGAGCAGATGGCTGTAGCTTGGACTTTGTAGTCCGAGCGCGAGCGTAGCGAGCAGCTACATTCGAACGAGCCAGACGTGGGATGCTCGCTTTGCTCGCACTCGGACTACAAAGTCCAAGCTACTCGCTTACTTCCTAAACATCATAATAAGTAGTCGGCCAAAAGCAAACGCACATTGGCCGTTTAGTAAGGTTCTGTTAATCAGGAAATAAGCTAACAGCTAGTAGCTAAAAGCCAATGGCTGACTACTTAACTGTTAACCCAGCCGCCAAGGTACAAAAAAGCGCCTGACTACGCCGAGGAGCTATCCTCCGGGTAGTCAGGCGCTTTGCGAGCGAGGCCGGTAAGGGCTTAGAAGAACTTCGAGCGGTTGTCTTCCACCTTGGCCTGGGCCTTGATGGCTTCGTAGATGAGGCCGTCTTGGCGCTGCTGCCGCTGCTGCACGAGCTGCTGGCGGATGGCTTTCAGGTCGGCAGTAGTAACGGGGGGCGTTACGGTCGTGGCTTCTACCACTAGCACGCCTTGCTCACCCTGGATGGGCGCCGACTTCTGCCCGGCTTTGAGCGCAAAGGCCCGGCCCACGGCGTCGGGCTCGGAGCCCACGTTCGGGATAGTACCCTGGCCCTGGGCTACGCCCTCGGCCGTTTGCACCTGGGCGCCAGTGCCGGCGACCTTAGCCAGGTCTTCGAGCGAACCAGTCTTGCCTTGCAGCTTACCCATGATTTGCTTAGCTTTCAGCTCGTTGCGCACGGCAGCGGTCAGCTCGGGGCGGATGCCCTCGATGGTCGCCGTGCCCTTGGCGCGGGTATCGGTGAGGGCGGCGATGATGTGCTGGTCACCGATGTCAAACTTGCGCACATCGCCCACTTTGGTTTCGCCACCGCCGTCGGGGCTAAAGCCGTAGGCCCAGCGCACAATTTCACGGGCGCCGGGCAGGGTACCGAGCGTCTGAGCATCGCGAGTCACGAATTTCGCTTCCTGCTTTTGCAGCGTCTTGTCTTTGGCAGGCAGCTGGCGGAAGGCGTCGAGGCTGCCGGCGTCGGCCACTAGCTGCTCAGCTTTTCCGAAGGCGGCTTCGCGGGTAGCGTCGCTGGGCTGCACGGCCTTCACTACGGCGGCTACCTGGTAAGTTTTGTTGGTTTTAGGGGCCGTTACTTTCACTACGTGGTAGCCAAAGTTGGTTTCGACCAGCGTGGGCAGCAGGCCCGGGCCGCTCGCCGCAAACACGGCTTTGCTAAACGCGGGCACCATGCGGCTTTCGTCGAACCAGCCGAGGTCGCCGCCTTGATCCTTCGTGCCATCGGTGCCAAACTGCCGAGCCATAGCGCCAAAGTCGGCGCCAGCCTTGATTTTGTTCAGAATATCCTGGGCCTTGGCCTTCGCGGTGGCCTTCGCCTCGGGGGTCGTGCCGGCGGGCTTGATAAGGATGTGGCTAGCCCGCGCCGCTGACTTGGGGCCAGTCTTCTCGCCCGTTATCTTGTAGAGTGCCAGCGTGTTGTTATCCACGTAGGGGCCGTACACCTGGCCCACAGTTAGGGGCAGCTGCTGGCGCAGCTTCTCGGGCAAGTCAGCCGGCGAGAGGTAGGCGTGGTTGTAAGGCTGATCGGAGTTGGAGCGCACGAAGAGCGAGTCGTTGGGCGCGGTGCGGAACTGCTGGGCTAGCGCGTCCATGCTCTTGCGCAGCTCGGCACTGTCCTGGGCAGTTGCCACTTCGGGCACTACAATGTACTCCACGGTGCGGCCGTCTTCTACCTTATAGCGGCCCTTGTGGCGGTCGAGGTAGTCTTGCAGCTGCGCATCGGTGGGCTTGAAGGCCGAGTCTGACACGCTCGTGTAGGGCACGAACAGGTAGCGAAAATTGGCCTTGGCATTTTGGGCTACGTCGTAGGCTTTGGCCTCGGCCGAAGTCACGTACACCGAGTTTTTGAGCAGCGCGTTAAACTTATTTACCGGCCGGTCGAAGTCGCGCAGGCTAGCCTCGAAGTTGCGATAGGCTGCCTGCGCTTCGGGCGGCAGCTTATCGAGGTTCTTGAGGTAATCGGTGAGGCGGGCGCGATCGAGCTGGCCGGTTTTGGGGTCCGTGAAGGCCTGTTTGATGGCCGGGCTGATATTATCACCCTGCACGAGGTCCACGAGTTCGTCGTCACTCACGCTTAGGCCCAGCTTGTCGATTTCGGGCTGAAAGGCGCGCTTGTACAGCAGCTGGTTCCAGACCTGGTCGCGCAGGTAGCCGGTGGCTTGCTCATCGGGCGGGCGTCCCTGCTGGTTGGCAAAGTTTTGCTTGGCCTGCTCCAGGGCCGCGGTAAACTCGGGGAGTTCGATTTTCTCGCCATTTACCACGCCGACGACGTTGCCATCGCGGCCAAAAAGCCGGTTTTTACCCCCAATCAGGTCGCCGCCCACAATAAAGAGCAGCATCCCAACGGCGACGGCGCCCACGGCTACCCCCGACTTTTCCCGAATCGTGTTAATTAATGCCATTTAAATAATTGTAATTCTGTGGCCCGGAGCCAAAAAGAGGCGCAAAATAACCATGAACCGGTCGAACTATCAAGCCGCAGCCCGGGCTAGCCAGCCCAAAACCCCCTTCTACTGCCGCTGCCCCTTCTTATTTTTCCTGGTTGGCTTGTTGAGCGCGGCTACTTGCTTGGCCACTTCGGCTTCCTTGGCCAGGCGGGCATCGCGCTGCCGCCAGTAGTTGAGAGGCAGCCAGCAGGCCAGCGATATCATGAAAATCCAGTAATTGCGCCCCAGGTCATTTTGCAAAACGACTTGGTAAACGCCAATCACAAACGAGACGACGCCCAGGGCAAACAGCACCGTACGCAACAAGGATTTATCAAATTTCATGGCTAATACGGGTTGGCAAGGCGAGCGCGGCGCCCCAATACGGAGACCACCGCGAGCCAACTATTTGCCCTGGGCTTGCGCTTCTTGCAGCGTAAACGTGCCAGCGGGCCGGTGAATTCCGTAGCGCGAAAAATCCTGGTTGGCCGTGAGGCCGTAGCCCGTGAGCACCTCGGCGGGCGTTTGCACCCGCACAAACCTGGCGCTGTCGGTATAGATTTTTTGCTGCATCTGGTTGTAAAACAGCTCTTCGGTGGCTAGCTGCTGCTGCTCGGGCACGTTGGCCACCTTCACCGCGCCGCGCATGGTGTAGAGCTTTTTGTTATTGTCAAACCTCACCCATTTGGCATCCAGCGTGTTGATTACCAACTTACCTGGCTTATCATAAAACGTGACAGTCGCTCCTTTCGAGTACAACTTATCTCCATTCTCATAGATTTGCTCGAGCGGGGCCGTCAGGCGCACGTGGAGCCGCGCCGAATCGCTGAGCAGCTCCACTACGTTTTCTGATTCTAGGAATGGGCCTTTGTACTGGATTTGGGCCGGCGCTTCTTCCTGCTTTTGGCAGCTAGCCAGCAGCAGGCCTGCCAGCAGCCCACTGCCTGCCCAATACCCTAGCCAGCTCCGCATTACTGGAGACGCCGCTTGATAAACCAGCGGTTGCTGAGGGTGGCGCCCACCTGCACGCGCAGGTAAGTTTCCTGCACGTTGCTGTTGCCGCCGTTGCCGTAGAGATACTCAGTATTGCCCCGAATGCCGTAGAGGAAGGCCAGGCTAACGGTGGTCGACTCCAGGGCCGAAGCCGTGGGCAGTGGGAAGGCAAAGCCCCAGTGTACGGCCCGGTCATAGAGATTTTGCCCGGCCGGCTGGTAAGGCATTTGGGCCACGCTGAGGCCGAAGCGGTAGGTAACCCGCTGAAAATAATGTTCTACCGAGCCCGGGTCGGGGGTAAACTCACCACCGGCGGCTACCCGCCAGGTATTGCTCAGGGCCGTTGTGGAGAGGGCGCTGAAAGACCTAAAATTTGACCACTGCTGCCGCGACACGTCGGCACTAGCCGTCCAGTTGCGGCTGTTGTCCAGGGTAATACCCACCTGGGTGAGCGCCGGCACCGTTACGTTGCCGGTATCATCGCTCAGGGTTGTAGTGGAAGTTACGGCGCCGGTTGCCTCCTGCCGCTGCACCGTGCGAATGCGGTTGGCGTGCACATTAGCCTGGAAGGTTTGCACGGCGCCCACGTTCAGGTTCAGGTCTTTGCTGAACTTGTGGCGGTACTGCAAGGCCGCCCGAAACAGGAAGTCAGAATAGCGCAACGATTCATCATCCACCACCAGCTGCCGGGCCACAATGGTGGGCGTCGTGATGGCAGTGCCGATAGTCTGGTCGATGGTGCCAAACAGGTAGGACACGCTACCGCCGAGGTTCAGGTCGCGCAATACGTGAATGCCCGTGCCCAGGTACGCTTCCGATAAGCCACCCGTACCTCTATACTGCTTAAACGCTACCGAAGTAGGGTCGCCGTTGACGGGCCCGGTAGAGGAAGACTCATAATCGACAGAGCTATAAGGCTTCAGGCCGATGGCTGCGCCCCAGCGCCGGCTCAGCGGCACGGCCAGCGCGATGTAACCCAATGTGCCCGTACCCGCACGGCTGGAAGTAGTGGCATTGCGCACCGTTTTCACTTGCGCGTTAAAGCCAACTTCCCAGGTAGTACGCGGGGTGTAATAAAGCAGCGCCGGGTTCAACTCATTGACGTTGCCCGTATTAGGAGCAGCTACACCCGTACCGCCCATACCCAACTGACGCACGCCGCCCAGGTTACCAGCGTAGTCGCCCAAGCCCAGGCGTGAGTAAGGCGAGTTGCCCAGTCCCTGCCCCTTAGCCGAGCCAGCAAGCAGGGTTGCGGCGGCTACCAACAGCACCCAGGGTAGTTTTTTATCTGTCAACATTATAGCGTAGAATATTATCCAGGCCTAGCAGCACCAGTTCTGGCACGGCAAAGATACTCCCGATTGCCGGGGTGAGGCGTGGCAGCAAGTACGGAGCGTCGCCGCCCGTCAGCACTACCCCCAGCTGCGGGTAGCGCCGCCGGTATTCGGCTACGAGCCCGCTGATTTCGGCCACCGTGCCATTTACCACCCCGCTTAGGATGGAAGAGGCCGTGGCATCCCCGATTAGTTGCACCCCGGCGCCATCATCGTCCGGCAGTTCCAACAACGGGAGCCGGCCCGTAAACGTGTGCAGCGCCCGCAGCCGCAGCCGCAGCCCCGGCGCAATGCTCCCGCCCCGAAAAGTAGTATCAGCCGTTATAAAATCCAGCTTCAGCGCCGTGCCGGCGTCGATTACCAGCGTATTGCGGCCGGGAAGCAGGGCGGCGGCGCCCACGGCGCCGGCCAGCCGGTCGGCGCCCAAGGTGTGCGGCGTGGCGTAGGCATTGTGCAGTACGATGGGCGTGAAGCCGGGTCGAAACGGCAGCACCCGCGGCAGGGCATCACTGGCGGCTAGCTGGGCTAGCCAGGGCTGCGCCACCGCCTCATCGGCTACCGACGATAGGATGGCCCAGGTAGGCGCCGTACGCTGCCACAGCTCGGCCAGCTGTGCTGGGGTGGCCAGCACGCCATTTTCTTGCAGTCCGGTCGGCCCAAACACCCCGTACTTCAGGGCCGAATTTCCCAGGTCTAAGGCCAACGTAGTCATGCGCAATTCAAAAGACTGGTGGCAGAATGACTAGTTAAAAGCGCCTGCCGCTCATTGCCGGCAGCTCACCAGCTCTGTGCGACAGGCGCTTTCACAAGCTAGCTTCGCCTGCTCACTTACATGAAGTATTTCAGGCGAATAACTTCTTGCTCACTCAGAAAGCGCCATTTGCCACGCGGCAGCTCTTTCTTGGTGAGGCCCGCGTACTGCACGCGGTCGAGGGCTATTACGTCGTAGCCCAAGTGCTCGAAGATGCGCCGCACAATGCGGTTGCGGCCAATGTGCAGCTCGATGCCCACAAAATGCGGATTGCCGGCCACTACGGCCACGTCATCCACTTCGGCTTTGCCGTCTTCCAGCTCTACCCCGGCCGTAATCTCGGCCAGGTGCTCAGCCGTCAACGGCTTATCAAGCTCGGCCTGGTAGATTTTTTTATTTTTGTGCGAAGGGTGCGACAGCTTCTGCGCTACCTCACCGTCGTTGGTAAACAGCAGCAGGCCCGTGGTATTGCGGTCGAGCCGGCCCACCGGAAAAATGCGCTCCTTCGAGGCCGTAGCTACGAGGTCCATCACCGTTTTGCGGCCCTCGGGGTCGTCGGTGGTCGTGATGAAGTCCTTGGGCTTATTCAGCAGCACATACACCAGCTTTTCGCGGTTGAGATTGGTCTTACCATACTGCACCGTGTCGCTGGGTTGCACCTTGTAGCCCATCTCAGTCACTACCTCGCCGTTGACCCGGATTTCACCGGCGGCAATCAGCGCATCAGCCTCGCGGCGTGAGCAAATCCCGGCGTTGGCGATGTAGCGGTTCAGGCGCAGCTCCTCAGTGCCGAAGTCCTCTTCGTCGCGCCGACGCTTATTGCCCCGGTTTTTATCCTCCTCGTAGTGCTTCAGGTTTTTGTAGTCGGGCGCCTGGCTCGGCTCGCTGGTGCGGCCATAACCAGTGCTGGAGCGTGGGCCACTCATCTGGGCCCGCATGGCCTCGCGCCGCTCGCGGAAAGTACCGCCGCCCGTATTGCTCGCGTTGGTGGGCCGCTCGCCGTAGCTGCGCGGCTTGTCGAAGCTACCCGCCGCCCGCGGTGCACTGCGGTCGCCGTCAACCTTACGCGCGCCGCTATAGCCACCTTCGCGACGGTCGCCAGCAGGGCGGCTATCCCGGTCACCATAGCTGCGGCGCTCGTCACCTTCACGCCGCGGAGGGCGGGCGTCGGCAGCTCCACTATAGCTGCTGCGGTTGCCTTCACTGCGGCGGTCATCGCCGCCGGGGCGCGGGCCATATTCCTTGCGGGCCGGCCGGTCGTCGCGGCGCTCATTGCTACCGCCTTCGGGCCGGGGGCGCGGCGAGCCGCCGTAGCCCGAGTTGCCCGCGCCGCGCTCCTCAAATGAACGACGCTCGTCGCGGCCCGTGTAGGCTGGGCGCTCGCTGCGGCTTTCGTTTCCTTCGACGGGCGAGCCGTCGGGGTTTCTCTTGATAAACTTCCGGTTGCGCTCACCAGCTGCGCCTCGGGGCACGGTTGGCTTGCCTTCGTAGCGCACTGGCTGGCCCTGCCAAATCGGCTTGGGTGAGTAAGCGGGGCGCTCCGAACGCTCACCGCGCTCCTCACGGCCGCGGGTTTCGCCGCCTTCATTCGGCTGCTCAAAGCGCCGGGGGCGGGCGTCGCGGTCGCCGCCGAAGCGGCGCTTTTCGCCGTAGCTCGCGCCCCCAGAGCCCCCCCGATTGGGGCGATCGCCACCACTAAAGTTGCTGCGCGCCGGACGGTCATTGCCGCCGAAGCTGCCGCGGTTGGGCCGGTTGCTGCTTCCGCCACCAAACCCACCACGGGCCGGGCGGTCGCCGCCGCCGTAACCACCGCGACTGGCGCGGTCGTCGCTACCGCTGCTGGGCCGGCCGCCAAACTTGCTGCCGCCTTGCCCAAAGGTGGGGCGAGCGGGCGAGTAGCCCTCGCCGCGGCCACCGCCGCTAGGGCGAGGGCTGTTGCCACGCGGCTCGTAGCCGCCGCGCTCCCTATTGCCGCTGGGGCGCCCGGCGCCACTCTGGTCTCGCCGGCCCGATTTATCCTCTGAAAAATGTTGCTTGCCCATAAGTTAAATTGTTGGCTGCTGGTTGCTGAACTAAAATTGTGTTGACTCGGGGCGGCTAGTAGCGCTGGCGTGAAACACGGAAGGCCACCGTACCAAGCTGGTGACGTAGCCGTTACTCACGAGCAACCAGCAGCAAATTTTCTAGTAAAAAAGCCCGGACCCGTCGGCCGGCTACCGAAGCGCCGCCCACGGGTCCGGGCTGAAAAGTAAAGTTGCAGCTAGTCGCGGCGGGCTAGCTTGGCCTCAATCGAGTGCTGGGTGTGAGGCACCGCCCGTAGGCGATCTTTCGGAATGAGCTTGCCCGTGCCGATGCACACCCCATAAGTACCGTTCTTGATGCGAAGCTGCGCGTTTTCAAGCTGTTGAATGAACTTCATCTGGCGCGAGGCTAGCTGGTTCAGGCTTTCTTTCTCAGCCGTTTCAGCGCCATCTTCCAGTACTTTCAGCGAAGCAGCCGTTGTGTCAGTGCCTGATTCGTTGTTGCGGGTTAGGGTTTCCTTAATGAAGGACAATTCCTTGCGAGCCGCCGTAAGCTTGTCCTGAATAATCTGGTCAAACTCAGCCAGGTCTTCGCGTGAATAGCGGAGGTTTTCCTCAGTCATCGAAAGGTTGGATAAAGAATGTTTACTAGTGCCGTTCTCAACGGCATGGCGGCCCAACGCGGGACTACGCTAAAAAGTTTAGCGGAAAGACGGTTGGGCTCACAAGCTCAACCACAGTTTAGCAGGTGCAAAGGTAGCAGCTTCCAACTGCTTTTGCGTATTACCCAGGCTTCAGAAACCCAGCATTTGGATAGCTGCCACCGCAGCTTCCACGCCTTTATTGCCATGCTGCCCGCCGGCGCGGTCCCACGCTTGCTCTAGGTTATTGGTTGTAACCAAGCCAAATATTACGGGTTTATTGTATTTCAATCCCACCGTGGTTAGCCCCTGGGCCACGGCATGGCAGATATAATCGTCATGCTTGGTATCTCCCTTGATAACCACTCCCAGGCAGATGACGGCATCCATCTCGTCGTGCTGGGCCAGCAGCTGCGCGCCCAACGTCAGCTCGAAGCTGCCAGGCACAGTGTTGCGGAAGATATTTTCGGGCTTGGCGCCGTGCTTGAGCAGCGTCTCATAGGCACCGTTGCTGAGCGTATCGGTCAGCTCACGGTTCCATTCGGCTACTACTAGACCAAAGCGTTTCTCGCTGATGTCGGTAAAGCCAGTACTATCATAGGCGCTTAGGTTTTGGAGGGCGGTTGCCATAACTAGTAAGGAAGCAAGGTTAAGGGATTTTTGTCGATTCTAAGCCGCTAAGCTTAGGCTGAGCATGGCCAGAAGCAATTACTGAACTAGTGGTAAAGAGGCGGTACTCACAGGAACAAACAACGGCGCTCTCCATCGTTCGGAGAGCGCCGTTGGTTTACGGTAAACAGGCGGTTGCTTATTGAGCCAGGGCAGCTTTGCGCTGCCGGGCCTCGGCAACCTCTTGAGCCGAGGAGTAGTCGTTGATGATGCGATCGTAAGCTTTCGTCGCGCCAGCATTGTCTTTCGCTGTTTCTAGCGCGATGCCTTGCTTGAGCACGTAGCCTGGCGAGAAATACTCGTTGGCATTGTGATCGGCAGCTTTGGAGTAAAAATCGGCCGCTTCCTTGGGCTGGTTGAGTTCAAGCTTCGCGTCGCCCATGAGCGAGTAAGCACGCGACTGCACCAGGTAGTCATTGGAGCTAAACTTGTCGAGGTAGTTATACGCTTCCTGAAACTTACCCAGCTTCAGCGAAGCCACGCCAGCGTAGAAGTCGGCCAGGTTGCCCGCCTTGGTTCCGCTGTATTCACTAGCCACTTTATCGAGCCCGGGGTGCTTACCATCGCCCTTAGTGGCTTTGGCTAGCGAGTCAGCCTCCCAGTAATCAACGGCCCGGTACATAGCGGTCTGGCCCTGGGCATTCTGCTCATTGCGCCAGTAGTTATAGCCAAATGCTCCGGCTATTACTGCTACTACCGCTACCAAGATCCCCAGCAGCAAGTTGCGATTGCGGACCACAAATTCCTCCGATTCGACTAGCCGGGCGGCCAGCGCATCAGGATCTTCAAGCAGCGGATTTTCCGTCACGTAGCTTTCGGCCGGCGCGAGAGGGTCGGTCGATACGGGGCGCACCGGCTGGCGGGCTCCTGGCGTTTTGCCGGTATAAGGAATTTTAGACATTAGCTGGCTAGCTCACTGGTGCGCCCCTTAGCAGAGCCGTACCACGTAGTCGGCCTCTACAACGCAAGCGCAGCTGAGACCGGATTAAAGGTGATAATTAATCGTGAATATAAGGATAGTCGGCCTGTACGTATACTTCCGTATACAGTTCCGCAGCATCAGGATAAGGCGAGTTTTCGGCAAACTCTACCGACTCCTGTACTTTAGCTTTGATGTGCTCGTCGATTGCGTTCAGCTCGTCTTCCGTAGCAAGCTTGTGGGTAAGAATGGTGTGGCGCACGGCTTCGATTGAGTCGCGGTGGCGGTACTCTTCTACTTCCTCTTTGGTGCGATACTTAGCAGGGTCACTCATCGAGTGGCCCTTGTAGCGATAGGTCTTGAATTCGAGGAAAGTGGGACCTTCACCATTACGGGCGCGCTCGGCAGCGCGGGCTACGGCGTGGTGCACGTCTTCCACGTTCATAGCATTCACCGGCTCATTGGGCATTTGGTAGCCCTCGGCTATCACGTGCAGGTCGGTCACGTTGGACGTACGCTGCACCGAAGTGCCCATTGCGTAGCCATTGTTCTCTACCACAAAAATCACGGGCAGCTTCCACAGCATAGCCATGTTGAAAGCTTCGTGTAGGGCGCCTTGGCGCACCGCGCCATCGCCCATGTAGCAGATGCAAAGCTTGCCAGTCTTGTTGTACTTCTCAGCAAAGGCAATGCCGGCACCCATCGGAATCTGGCCGCCCACGATGCCGTGGCCACCCATGAAGCCGACTTCCTTATCAAACATGTGCATCGAGCCACCCTTACCCTTCGAGCACCCAGTAGCCTTTGCGAAAAGCTCAGCCATGATGGCGTTGGGCGAAGTGCCTAAAGCCAGCGGGTGAGCATGGTCGCGGTAGGCAGTGATATACTTATCACCTTTTTCTAGGGCCGATACGGCACCCGCTACGCAAGCCTCCTGGCCAATGTAGAGGTGACAAAAACCCTTAATCTTTTGCTGGCCGTATAGCTGGCCAGCTTTCTCTTCAAACTTGCGCATGAGCTGCATTTGCTCATACCAGGCCAGATATACTTCTTTAGAGAACTCTAACTCGGTAGGCGAAGTAGCCTGAGGCTCTCCGCTAGGGTTTCCCCCCGTATGCGCATCGGGCAATACTTCTACTGCGGGCTGCGTGGCAGTAGCTACGCCCGTTGTGTTATCAACGACTTTTTCGGGCTGACCTTTGGAGTCGCTGCCAGTGCTGCCGTTCGCGCCAGACTTCGGCGCTTCTTTTACTTTCGACTCCGCCATAATTCGGGGTATATAATTTCGCGTTGGGAGGGCGAAATTACGTAATACCGGCCGTACTCTCACCCCCCTGCTTCGAATGACGCTCGACCAGCTCCACCTGCTGTTTTTTAAGAACTACGATGAGGCCAGCCTGACCTTTAGTTCCGGCATTAATTGCTTTATCGGTGACAATGGCAGCGGCAAGACGAACCTGCTCGATGCGATCCATTACCTAGCGCTAACTAAAAGTGCCTTCGCGAGTGCCGATGCTCAAAGCATCAAACAAGGAGCTGACTTCTTCGTAGTCAAGGGCAAGTTCGCTTCCGCCTTGGAAGGGCATCCGGAGACCATCCAAGTAAGTTTACGGTCAGGCCAGAAGAAAATCATTACGCATAATAAGCAGCCTTACGATCGATTAGCTGACCACATTGGGCGCTACCCGGCCGTACTCATTTCACCTTACGATACCGATCTTATTCGGCAAGGTAGTGAGGAAAGGCGGCGTTATTTCGATAGCCTCCAGTCGCAGCTCGACCATGATTTCTTAGAGTTACTTATCCAGTATAACAGTTTGCTGCGCCAGCGCAATGCTACCCTCAAGCAGGGCAGTGGCAGCCACGGCTTCGATACGCTTTATCTACAGGCCCTGGATGATCAGCTAGCCCCACTTGGCGAAAGCTTATCTGAACTACGCTTCGCTTTCCTGACCGAATTCCTGCCAGTTTTTCAGCGTCATTATGAGCAGCTGGCCGAAGGCCGCGAGCAAGTGGTAGTGGAATACAAAAGCCACTTACCAGGTCAAAATTTTCGGCATCTGCTGCTGGCCAACGAGCGCCGGGACCTAGCCCTGCAACGTAGCACTACCGGCCCCCACCGCGACGATTTCGTTTTCTTGATGGATGGGCTGCCCGTTAAAAGCTTTGCTTCACAAGGGCAACAGAAGTCATTCGTCATCGCACTCAAGCTGGCGCAGTTCGAGCTATTGGCTAGTCGACCGGTCTTAACAGGAACGTCGATAGCCAAACCCCTTCTATTACTCGACGATATTTTTGACCGATTAGACGACAAGCGTATTGCCCGGCTGTTGCAACTAGTAGCTGACCATACCTTCGGTCAAGTTTTTCTTACAGATACTAATCTCCAGCGTACCGACCAGGCGCTAGCTAATATTGAGGGTGACATTCGGCGGTTCCACGTGCAGGCTGGCATGGTCAATCTTATCTAGTTAAGCACGCCTCTGCGCGAAGCTTGCGGGCGTACTTTTGAAGTAGGGCAACTACTGGTAAAATTCACCTCTTGCAGGTTGCTCGCCCATGCATTACTGTACCGTTCGTTTGTGAAAAAGCCTAGTTCCTCCCCTACTGCTCGTCGTGCCGATATTATTCCGTTGAAGGAAGGTCTAGAAGCGTTGGTCCGGGCCTACCGGCTAGGTGGCAAGCTCAGCGAAGTAACCGTGGTAGCTAGCTGGGAGAAGGTGATGGGGAAGGCCGTGGCTTTAAAGACGCAAGAGGTATACGTGAGCAAAGGCAAGCTCTTCGTCCGGCTAACCTCGGCTCCACTCAAGCACGAACTGATAATGGCAAAGACTCGAGTCCTCGAAATGCTCAATGCAGAGGTTGGGTCGCAAGCAGTAATGGAGGTAGTATTTCTTTAGCAACCTTCTCACATAGGTTCGCTTCTCCTCCTAATCTGGCTCGGCCTACCGATAGCTAGTGTTGCCGCGCCCGCACCCCTCAAATAGCTTGCGGGTATTATCACAACTGGGCAACTAGGCCTAGCGCATTCTCGGGCCTCATAGAAAGGAATGAAACGAGAGGAAAGCAAGGAATTGCTCCGCTGACAATTTGTGGTGCAGAGGCGGCTACTCTCCTAACGATCGCTGCTGCCTCTCATCGGTCCGCTTTAGAAACCTTGTGTAGGGTCTGGTTCAACTCGGCTTAGGATCTCGCAAGCTTCTTATTTGTCTCTGACGTAGCGACAGATATGACGGGCTTGTTGCTTGATAGCTACCGATCAATAATTCTTGTTTTCAGCAAAAATGTTCCACGTGAAACATTTTTGTTACTTAGGACCATACACTTTTAGGAGGAGCTCGTTGTATGCCTCTAAGAGGGAGATATACTTCGTCTGAAGCACCAAAAGCTGTTTATAGGGGTCAGAATCAAGGCTTGCAGGAGTTGTTGCACTTTTCGCAACACTTTTTGTAATGTCTGAACGGACAGATTGTGTTACAAAAGGTAGCGTTGATTGTTGTACACTTGTAAAATCTCGTGCAAAATCGTGTCCGATAATTTGGCCAACATTCTTTACAAAATTAGCGTCTAGTGTATCGTCTTTAAATTTGCGATAAATAGTTGGACGGGTAATACCTAACTCCTCCACAATGCGCGTGATAGAAATACCGCTGTTTTTAATGGCTTCTTGCAGTATTTCGCCTTGATGTGGCATAAGTAGTAAGAGTGGCTGCTTTGATTAATATGACAAATATGTAACTGATAACACTGTAAACCAAATTATAGTTAACTAAAAGCAGAAAGCAATTTTGTAACAAAAATCGACGTTACACATAATTCATTTTTTGTTACAAAATGTCATTTGTATAATTTTCTTTACCGAGCGTTACAGGAAGACTGTTAAATAGTATTCATAGGGCTACGCAGCTAGCAAAGCAGCTAAACGATCAGGGTAATCAGTAGTGATACCTGTAACTCCCCACTCAATGGCCTGCATCACATCAATCGGTTCGTTGACAGTCCAAGGTACCAAACGTAGCGCAGGATAATCAATGGCTAGCTGCCGTACTAGCTGATGGGAAAGCAGTCTGAAATCTGGACCGAACGTTTCGGGTACAAAGCCTAGCTGCGCAAAAAGGTTAGCCACTAGGGAAGCTGTTTCAGTGAGTAAGCACAGGGCTTGGTCAGGTACGATTCGCCGGGCAGCTTGCAGAATGCGCCCGTCAAAACTGAGCAGCGTAGTACGTGCCTGCACGGCAGCGCTCCAAAGATCTGCCACTACCAACTCCAGAAAAACGGTGGGAACCGGATGAAAAATATTGTCGCCAGCCGGGCTGCTTTTGAGCTCTATGGAGTAGCCTACCGGAGGCCGACCCAGCTGTAGGCAGGCGGCCTCGATGGCTGCTAGTACCTCCCGCAACAGAGGCCGGTGGCTAACCACTGGCTGCTGGGCTGGAAATCTGGGATGCGGCTTCTCCCCAACCAAGCACTGCTGGATGGTGGCGTACGGCATTTGATAGAGGTTGTACTCCTGCTCGTGATCTGGGTCGATTACTTCCCCCTGAGGGCCGGTGCCCAGTTGAGCCGAGAGCCAGGGCTCGTGCGACACTACTACTTGCTGGTCGTGCGAAATGACTACATCCATTTCGATTACGTCGACGCCAATGGCTAGTGCTTGCAGAAAGGACGGCAGCGTATTTTCGGGGAGCAGGCCGCGGCAGCCACGATGACCATGGATTTCGGGTCGGGTGGGAGCAGAAGTAAAAAGTGGTGCTATCATGGCCCTTGTACGCAGGCAGCAGAGGCAGCAGACGGCTCAGCCAGTAGCTTTGCAACGGTCCTTTATCAAGCAGCCTTTTCGCCTATGAAGCGTTTACTACTACTTGTGCTCCTGCTAGTCTTGGTGGTAGGTGGCTACTACTATTACTCTTCCCTAAAGAATAGCCCATCGGCGGCACTGCTGCAAGCTGCGACGGCCACCCAGACGCATGATATGGCCGCCTTTGAGCGCTACGTGGATATTAATGCGCTCACGGGGCATTTGGTGGATGATGTGGCTAGCCAGGGCAGAATGCTCGGAGCGCTGGTGCCGGGCGGCGGGCTAGCCTTACGGAGTGGGCTGAGCCTGTTGAAACCTCAGCTGACCAAAGCCGCTCATGCCGAAATGCAGCGCTACGTCGAAACTGGTTCGCTGGAGGCCGCGCAGGCTGCTGCTCCCAGGCGGCTCGTTAATCTGTCCTTTCTTGGGCTAGCGGGCCGTGTGGTGAGCCCCGATAGCAAGTTTAAGGGCGTTAAATACACCAACGACCAGGGCGACGATGCGCTGGTCGGGCTGGAGTTTACGCAGCCGCGCTACGACACTACGATGGTAGTGGAAGTGAAGCTGCACAAGCAGGCCGATGGCCACTGGCAGGCCAACCAGATTACGAATACCAGCGAGCTGCTACGTCGCACGCTACAACTGGAGAAGAGCCGGCTGTTGAAATAGCCACCATTGATAGTGACAACAAAAAACCCTTAGCCACGATGGCTAAGGGTTTTTTGTTGATGCTACTGAAGTCAGGAACTACTAGCTACTACGGCCGAAGAAATAATAGATAAGAAGGCCACCAAAGGGGAAGAAGAAAATGATGGCAATCCAGATCAGTTTCTTGCCAATAGCCCAGGACTTACCCAGGACCGTAATAATAGCCCAGATATCCAAAACTGCTAACAGGATGCCCCAGGTAGTAGTAGTACCGTCGGCATTGAACCTAGCGCAACCGGTGGTTAGCAGCAATAGAGGAAGTAATAGTAGCGCTAACAGAGGCAGTCGGTCAGTAAAAGAACGGACAGGTTTCATACAAGAAAAGTGAGTAGTGAAAGAATTGTGCGCTCTTTACGCGTTGCATACGCTGGAAGATGCTTTTACTGCCCGAATACTTTTTTTACAATAATCTAAAATATATAGTTTTTAATTTGCTGAACAAATTGTGACACAGCTCCGGGCACTAAAGCGGCAGTAAGCACTACACCGTAGAGCGCCCCGTAAAAGTGGGCGTCGTGATTGATATTATCGCCCCGGCGGCGGCCCATATAGTAGGAATACGCCAGGTAGAGGAAGCCAAACAGGAAGGGCTGAATGGGCACTGGAATGGGGAAAATGATAATGCCCCCACCATTGCTATTAACCGGAAACAGCAGGATGCTGGCAAACAACACCGACGCCACGCCGCCCGAGGCACCCAAGCTGCGGTAGTCGCGGTCGTCGCGGTGCCGGAAGTAAGTCGGCAGATCCGAGATGATGATGCCACCCAGGTAAAGCAGCAGGAAGAGCCCTATGCCAGCACTCGCCCCGTACCCACTTGCCAGCGTGTTCAGCACGACCGGGCTGAAGGAATAGAAGGCAAACATGTTGAAGAGAAGGTGCGACCAGTCGGCGTGCAGGAAGCCGGAAGTGAGCAGGCGGTACCACTGCCCATTGCGAGCAATGACGTAGGGCTCCATAATCCAGGCCGCCATCAGCTCGCGGTTGGACCAGGCATAGGCCGAAATGGCGACCGTGAGGCCGATGAGAATAAGAACGGGGTTGAACACGGACGATTAGTTTTCGCGGTCCATAAGCTGGAGCGCGAGGTGATGAAGAGGTTGTTTGCGGGCGGCAGGCGCCGCTACGCGCTCTAGGTGCTGCATGGCAGCCTGGAAGTAGTCATTGATGAGCGCCTCGGTCTGAGGCCGGATGTGCAGCTCGTCGTACACGGCGCGCACGGCCTGCACCTTGGCTTCGGCAGCGTGCACGGGCTGGCCGAGGTGGCTAGCCAGCGTGGCCTGCTGGGCCGCGTTAGCCTGGGTCTGGGCAGTGAGCAGGAGGAAGGTTTTCTTGTCGGCAATGATGTCGCCGCCCACCCGCTTGCCGAAGGTGGCGGCGTCGCCGTACACGTCGAGCAGGTCGTCGCGCAGCTGAAAAGCTAGCCCGATGTCGGTGCCAAACTGCCGGAGGTGCTCGGCATCGGCGGCCGGGGCGCCGGCCAGCACTGCGCCCAGCTCCAGGGCGAAGCCGAGGAGCACGGCCGTTTTCAGCCGAATCATGTCGAGGTACTGCGGGATAGTGACGGCAGTTTCCGTTTCAAAATTCATGTCCCACTGCTGGCCTTCGCACACTTCGGCGGCCGTTTGGGAGAAGCGGCGCAGCACCTGGGGCAGCAAAGCCAGCGGCACGTTTTGGGCGAGCAGCTCGTAGGCCCGTACCAGCATCACATCGCCCGAAAGGATGGCGGTACTGGCATTCCATTTTTCGTGCACTGTGGGCTGGCCGCGCCGCAGTGGGGCCTGGTCCATGAGATCATCGTGGACGAGCGTGAAATTGTGAAAGACTTCGGTAACCAGCGCGGGCTTTACCAACGGGGCTAGATCATCGATAAAAAGCTGCCCGCCGAGCAGCGTAAGCAGGGGCCGCAGGCGCTTACCACCGAGGCCCATGATGTAGCGAATGGGGTCGTAAAGCGTGGCCGGTTGCTGGCCGTAGTCAAGCGCTTGTAAGGCTTGTTGGAGGAGAGTCGAGAGGTCGGTTTGCACGGGGGCAAAGGTAGCTTGGGCGGGGTTGCTGGGGCAGACTGGGGAAGTCCGGCAGCGCGAGTAGTACAGATAGCGCGCTCCTTGGACGGTCCGGTAAGGCTACTGGAATTCTCCTACGCCTTACCGGACCGCCCAAGGGGCTAGCGGCGGCGCTTGCCGCCTTCGCGGCCACCCCGGCCGCTGCCAGAACCGCCACGCGGGCTGCCTCCCTTGCCCCCTTTGTCGCCCCGGTAGCCACCGCCCCGACTGCCACGGCCGGCTTCGCGCTCGGCGCGCTCGCGCTGCTTCACGGCTTCGGGGCGGTTATCGACCAGCTCCATGTCGATGGTGCGGTCTAGCAGGTTGGCCGACGTCACGACGACTTGCAGCTCGTCGCCAAACTGAATGATGCGCTTCGAGCCGCGCCCCACCAGGCGGTAGTTGTCCTTGTCCAGCTCGAACGTGTCGCCCGGCAGGTCGCTGATCCGAATCATGCCCTCGCACTTGTTCGCCTCAATCTCAACGTAGATGCCACGCTCGGTGAGGCCCGACACGACGCCCGTAAACTGCTCGCCAATGTGGGCGCCGATGTACTCGACCTGCTTGTACTTGATGCTGGCGCGCTCGGCATTGGCGGCGAGCTTCTCGCGGGCCGACGAGTGCTTGCACTCTTCTTCCACGGGTTCCACGGGCACGTTCTTGCCGCCTTCGAGGTAGTGCTCGAGCAAGCGGTGGGCCATCATGTCGGGGTAGCGGCGGATGGGCGAAGTGAAGTGCGAGTAATGGGCGAAGGCCAAGCCGAAGTGCCCCAGCGGCTCGGTGGTATAAATAGCTTTCGACATCGACCGGATGGCAAGCCCCTGAATCACGTTTTGCTCGGGCTTGCCTACTACTTCTTCGCTGAGCTTGTTGAGCTCGGTGCTGATCTTTTTGGGGTTCGCCAGGTTCAGCTGGTGGCCGAACTTCTGGGCGAAGAGAGCGAAGTTTTCGAGGCGGTCGGGGTCGGGCGCGTCGTGGGTACGGTACACCATCGTGAAGCGCGGCTTGGTTTTCTTCAGGCCAAACACGAACTCGGCCACCCGCTTATTGGCGAGCAGCATAAACTCCTCGATGAGCTTGTGCGCGTCCTTGCGCTCCTTCACATACACACCGAGCGGCTTGCCATCTTCACCCAGCTTGAACTTTACTTCCTGCGTTTCGAAGCTAATGGCGCCTTTGCGGAAGCGCTCAGCAGACAGCTTTTTGGCGAGCCGATTCAGCAGGTTGATTTCTTCGGCCAGGTCGCCCTCACCGGTTTCGATGCGCTCCTGCGCCTCCTCGTAGCTGAAGCGGCGGTCGGAGTGAATGACGGTTTTGCCAAACCAGGATTCGATCAGCTTGCCCTTTTCATCGAGTTCAAACACGGCCGAGAAAGTGAGCTTATCCTCATTGGGCCGCAGCGAGCAGAGGCCGTTGGAAAGGTTTTCGGGCAGCATCGGAATCACGCGGTCCACGAGGTATACCGAGGTAGCGCGGCTCTTGCCCTCGCGCTCCAGCTCGGTGCCGAGGCGCACGTAGTGCGTCACGTCGGCGATGTGCACGCCCACTTCGTAGTGGCCATTCTCCAGCGTGCGCAGGCTCAGCGCATCGTCAAAGTCCTTGGCGTCGGCCGGGTCGATGGTGAAAGTAAGAATGTCGCGGAAGTCGCGGCGCTTGGCAATTTCCTCCTTCGCGATGGTTGTCGGAATGGCGTCGGCCTCTTCCTCCACCGCGCTCGGAAACTCAAACGGCAACCCAAACTCGGCCATGATGGCGTTGATCTCGGCCTCGTTCTGGCCAGCCGCGCCGAAGTTGCGCACGATGGTGCCGACCGGGTTGCGGCCCTGCCCCTCGTGGTCAGGAAACTCGGTAATGCGCACCAGCACCTTGTCGCCGTTGCGCGAGTCGCCAAGCTCGTTGGGCGGCACCATCACGTCGAAATACGCCTTGCGATTATCGGGCTTCACAAAGCCGATGGTGCCCTGCACTTGCAGGCGGCCCACCACCTCGGAGCGCTGGCGCTTGAGCACTTCCACCACGTCGCCGGTGAGGCGGCCGTCGCGGATGCCGCGCAGGCGCACCCGCACCAGGTCGCCATCCAGGGCGTAGCGCAGCTGGTCAGTGAAGACGCGGATGTCGTCGCCCTCACCATCCTCGCGCACCACAAAGGCAAAGCGCGGTGTGGCCAACGCTACCGTGCCGATGACGGTATTGGGATCGCGCTGGGGCCGGCGGTCGGGGCCATCGCCAGGGTGGTCGAAGCCCGCCGAGCGCCGACGGTGCACGATGGGGTCCTGGCCAAACTCGTCTTCCAGCGTGGGCTCGGGCGCAGAAGCAGCAGGAGCCTTCTTGGCAGTTTTACGGCCCTTAGCGACGCTAGCTACCACTTGCAGGTCAGTCGCGTTGCCCAGGCGATATTCATCGTTTTGCAGCAGCTCTAACCGGCCCGTTTGGCGCAGCTCTTTAAGGTGGGCGAACAGCTCTTCGCGCTGGGTTTTGGTCGTGATGCCAAGGCGGCGCGAGAGCTGGCGGTAGCCAAGCACCTTGCCCGGGTTGTCGGCAAACTGGCGGTAAACGAGGTCTTGGCTCAGGCTTGCTGGAGCGGCGGGAGCAGCCTTCGCGCGAGCGGCGCGGGGGGCGGCAGGGTCTTGGGGGTTTTTCATTGATTGGGTAAGACGGCCGCCGGACAGCTTGAGGTAAGATTGACGAAGGCGACGCGAGGTAAATGGATAGACGCAGGTTGGCGCCTTATTGTTGAGGTACGAATGGCTAATACGGCTTCGGCTAACCACGGCAGCACCGACACCCACCGCCCGGGGAACCGCTAACGAGCGCCTACCCGGGCGGCAATGCGCGCCGGGTCGTCGCTCGGGATGGCGGCTAGGAGCTGCTGCGTATACGGGTGCTGCGGGTGAGCGTACACCTGCGCCGCGGGGCCACTTTCCACCAGCTTGCCCTGGCTCATTACCAGCAGCCGGTCGCTCATAAACCGGGCCACCGACAAGTCGTGGGTAATGAATAGGTACGTAATACCCAGCTCGCGCTTGAGGTCGTTGAGCAAGTTGAGCACCTGCGCCTGCACCGACACGTCGAGCGCCGACACCGACTCATCGCACACGATAAGCTTGGGCCGCAGGGCCAGCGCCCGCGCAATACAAATGCGCTGCCGCTGGCCCCCGCTGAACTCGTGCGGGTAGCGCTGCTCGGCGTCCTCGCTCAGGCCCACGGTGCGAAGCAACTCCCGCACGCGGGCTTTTTGCTCGGCGCGGCTGCCACCCACCCCGTGCACCCGCAAGGGTTCGAGGATAGCTTCGCCCACCGTGAGCATCGGGTTCAGGGCCGCGTAGGGGTCCTGAAATACCAGCTGAAACTCGCGCCGCCGGTGGCGCAATTCGCCGGCCGGTAGCGCCGCCAGGTCAGTTCCTTCAAACAGGATGCGGCCGCTGGTTGGTTCCGTGAGGCGCAGCAGCGCCCGGCCCAGCGTAGTCTTGCCGCAGCCCGACTCGCCCACGAGGCCCACCGTTTCGCCGGGGTAGATGGTGAAGCTGACATCGTCCACGGCCCGCACAAAGTCCGTCGTGCGGGAGAAAAGCCCTTTGCGAATGGGGAAGTATACGCGCAGGCTTTCGACTTGCAGCAGGGGCGGCATGGCCGTGGAACGCTCATTTTGTTCCACGGGGAACGTTTTGCTACTATCAGAATTGCTTTGTAAGCTCGCGAGGGAATTCTTTGGCACTTCTGTCCCTTTTTCACCAGCCCGAGCCACCAACTTACCCGCCGCATCGACGACCATAAAATCGGCCACTACCGGCAGCCGCTCCTTGCCGATGGACAGGTGCGGCCGGCAAGCCAACAAACCCCGCGTGTACGGATGCTGCGGATTGGTGAAGATGTCGAGCACTGGCCCCCGCTCCACTACCCTACCCCGGTACATAACCAAGATGCGATCGGCAATCTCAGCCACCACACCCAGGTCGTGGGTAATGAAAAGCACCGCCGTGCCGTGGTCGCGGCGTAGGTCACGGATGAGCTGCAAGATTCTGGCCTGCACCGTTACGTCGAGCGCGGTGGTCGGCTCGTCGGCGATGAGCAGCGCTGGGCGGCAGGCCATGGCCATCGCAATCATCACGCGCTGCTTCTGGCCGCCGCTTATTTCGTGGGGATAGGCCTTGAATATTTGCGCCGGGCGCGGCAGCTGGGCTTCGGTAAACAGCTCGATGGCGCGGGCCTCGGCGGCCGACTTGCTTAGGCTCGTGTGGAGGCGCAGCGCCTCGACTACTTGGTAGCCGCAGGTCAGCACCGGGTTCAGGGACGTCATTGGCTCCTGAAAAATCATGCTGATGTCGTTGCCCCGCACTTGCTGTAGTTCCTTTTCGGAAAGCTTCAGCAAATCGACTTTACCCAATTTCTCCGATTCAAACCAAGCCGTACCGCTTTCGATGTGCGCGGCCGGCTTGGCGAGCAGCCCCAGCAAGGCAAGCGAAGTTACCGATTTGCCCGAGCCCGACTCGCCCACGATGGCGACTACCTCTCCCCTATTCACCTCCAACGATACACCGGTGACGGCCCGCGTATGCCCGCGCTGCGAGCGGAAGTCAATGGTCAGGTCTTGGACGGTAAGCAAAGGCATAGGGCAAAAGAAAACGGCGCGAGAAAGTCCCGCGCCGCAAGTTTACTAGGCAAGGTCCGAAGCTGGTGGGCTAGCCAGCATAGGCGTGGCTGGCAAGGGCTCTTCGGGTTTGAAGAAGGTGCCTTGCAGCAGCAAGATCAGGGCTACCCCGATAAAGATGGAGGAATCAGCTAAGTTGAATATTGGCCATAGCGACACGTACTTTCCGCCCAACAGCGGCCACGCCGCCGGCAAAAAGCCTTCGTAGATATCCACGTAAATCATGTCAATCACCTGCCCAAAAAACCACTTGGTCGGCGAGCCAAACGGCGCGTTGTGGTAGACGACACCATAAAAAATGGAGTCGATCAAATTGCCGAGCGCGCCACCCAGGATCAGGGCCATGCAGGCAATGAAGCCCTTGGGCGCCCGCTGCCGCCACAACCGCCCGATGTAGTAGCTCAGCCCGCCCACCGCCAGCAGGCGAAAGCCCGTGAGCAGCAGCTTGCCAAATGGCGGCGGCAACTCTACCCCAAAGGCCATCCCGGGGTTGGTAGTATAGTGCAGCTTCAGCCAGTGGCCAAGTACCGGGATCTCGCCAGGCATTCCGGGTTGCATATGGGTATGCACCAAGTATTTGGAGAGCTGGTCGAGAAAGATAACCAGAAGCGCCAACAGAAAATAGGGCAAGACCCAGCCCCGCCGCGCTACCGAGCGCGGTTGGGGATAAGCGGGATCTAGGGGCAAGTCAGGCTGCACTGATAATATTCAGGTTTCTTTTGCTTAGCTACCAAGTACTTAGCTGCTTACTGCAACTCCGCAGCCTTCTCCTTCACTTGCTCTTCTTGTTTGAAGAAACGGTTTTGCAGTAATAATATCAGCGCTACTCCTACGAAAATAGAGGAGTCGGCCACGTTGAAAATGGGGAAGCCATTAGTGTACTGCCCCCCAACAATCGGCAGCCACTGGGGATAAAGCCCCTGGTAGATGGGCACATTTATCATGTCGATCACCTGGCCATACAGCCACTGCGTGGGCGAGCCAGCGGGTGCATTATGGTAGATGATGCCGTAGAAAATAGAGTCGATCAAATTGCCGAGCGCGCCACCCAGGATCAGGGCCATGCAGGCAATGAAGCCCTTGGGCGCCCGCTGCCGCCACAACCGCCCGATGTAGTAGCTCAGCCCGCCCACCGCCAGCAGGCGAAAGCCCGTGAGCAGCAGCTTGCCAAACGGCGGCGGCAACTCCACCCCAAAAGCCATCCCCGGGTTTTGCGTATAGAGCAACTTCAGCGTATTACCGATAAGCGGGATTTCCTGCCCCAGGCCCATATGGCTATGCACCAGGTACTTGGACAGCTGATCGAGCCCGATAATTAAGAGTGATAATAGGAAGAAGGGCAAGACGCTACCCTGTCGCGCCGCGGGGCGCAACTGCGGATAATCGGAAGCAGTAGGCTGGGCTGTCTGCACTAGTGAAACTCTGGTTGCTTTATACTGTTTTATACCGAATTATAAGGTTTCACAACCTTTAAAAACGGCGCAAGAAAGGCGTTGTACGGAAGAAAACCCGCCCACCTTTCTTAAGGCGAGCGGGTTTCTCACAATCAAGTAGTTACAACTTCTACTTTGGCGGGCACTTGGAAGTCATCAAACTCCAGCACCGAGCCACCGGCTACTTCGGGCACAAAGTCGAGGCGCTGGGCCTGCACTTCGGTGCGGATGTAATCGCCGAAGCTTTGCACGGCTGCTTGCAGCTCGGCCGGCGCGCTGGCAGCCAGCGATACGCTGATGCGATCCTGCACTTCGAGGCCTGAGTCTTTGCGCAGGTTTTGGAGGCGGTTGACTAGCTCGCGGGCCAGGCCTTCCTGGCGTAGCTCGTCGGTGAGCGTCACGTCGAGTGCCACGGTGAGCGGGCCGTCGGTGGCGACGAGCCAGCCGGGCAGATCCTGGGTGCGGATTTCGACTTCTTCTGGAAGAATAGCAATTGGGTCTAATCCGTCGACATCGGCTATAACTTCCACCCCTGCCTGCAGTTCATTGATGTCAGCTTCTTCTAAACGCTGGATACGGTCAGCTACAGCCTTCATTTTAGGCCCATATTTCTGACCAAGCATCTTGAAATTTGGTTTTATAGTCTTGGACAGCACGCCACTGGTGTCATCCAAAAACTCGATGTGCTTCACGTTTACCTCGGCGCAAATCAGGTCTTCGACCTTGCCAACTTGCTCTTTGGTAGACTCATTCAACACCGGCACCAAGATGCGCTGCAAGGGCTGGCGCACCTTTAGCACCGACTTCTTACGCAGCGAGTGCGTGAGCGAGCTAATGCGCTGGGCTAGCTCCATACGCTCTTCTAAAGCCTTGTCGATGAGTGCGGTATCAGCCTCCGCCAAATAGGTTAAGTGTACCGACTCAGCGGCTTCCTGACCCTTGGTCAGGTTGCCGTAGAGCCAGTCGGCGAAGAAGGGCGCGATGGGCGCCATGAGCTGCGGCGCGAGAGGCGCACGTACCAGTTGGAGAGCTGGTCGGTCACGAAATCCTGGATGGCGCGGGCGGCTTTCGTGGGGTCGTAGCTGTCGTAGTGGCCGCGCACTTCGGCTAGCAGGCTCTGCAATTTGCTGAGTATCCAGCGGTCGAGCTCGGTGCGCTCGGCTACGGGTATGCTCGGCGTGGCGCCCAGCTGGAAGTTGTCCAGGTTGGCATACAGCGCGAAAAACGAGTACGTATTAAACAGCGTACCGAAAAAGCGCCGCTGCACCTCCGTGATGCCCGCCTGGTCAAACTTGAGGTTATCCCACGGCGGCGCGTTCGAAATCATGTACCAACGGGTGGCATCGGGGCCATACTGCGCGATGGTGGCAAACGGGTCCACGGCGTTGCCGAGGCGCTTGCTCATCTTGTTGCCGTTTTTATC
>CAZERY010000004.1:0-52622 GCA_964514915.1 uncultured Hymenobacter sp. | reverse complement strand
CATCCACGACATTGGCTCCCCTGACTACTGGATTACTTTTGGCTGACTACTTAGATGATATCTTACCAAAATGACATTAAAAAAGTCTCCAGCTGAATTGGCTGGAGACTTTTTTAATGTCAAGTACTTATCGGGTTACCTAGTAACCAGGATTCTGTTGGGCGGCTAATGTCGGGTTGGTTTGCGTTTCAGAGCTTGGAATAGGCCATAGGAAACGATAATCAGTATAAGCCAAAGCTTTCTGCGACTGGCCGGTTATCAAGGCCGGACTAGCGCAGACGTAGCTAGGTAACGTCACTTGGCTAACGAGGAATTTGGCTGGAATACCGCCATTCGCAAGCGGCGTATAAGTAGCATCAAGTGCCAAGCGCGAAATGTCGCCCCAGCGTAGGCCTTCGCCTACAAACTCTACGCGGCGTTCGTTTAAGATAGCCCGCACTAAGCTGGTACCTGTCAGCGAACCGGCTACATACTGGTCGGCGGTGGTTGTTACCGAACGGTTACGCACCGCATTAAGCATACTTAGGGCTAAAGCATCGTTGCCACCTGTGCGGGCTATTGCTTCCGCTTGGTTGAGCAGTACTTCAGCGTAACGAATAATAGGTGCAAAGTCTGTGTAAGTAGTTGCATCCGTATACTTATTCGTAACATAAATCTTCAAGGCAGTTACTGGCTGCATCATCACTGTACGACGCAGGTCGTTGCAAGTGAAGAAGGAAGCATCATACAGATTAGGGCTAATTGCGATCAGTGAGCGGCCACCGGTAGCAGTGGTAGCGTAAGCGGCAGCCAGGGCCCCATTCACCCCGCCATTGTCCGCCGAGCTATTCTCTACCGAGAAAACATTTTCAGCCGTCGCAGTTCCAGCCACGAAGGCAGAGCGCTGCGTACCCATTAGCGCGTAGTTGCCGATAGGGCTAGTGAATGTAGCCGTACCGGTAACTAGCTTGTTCCCCTCCGTAATAGCTGATGCCCAGTTTCCCTGGTACAAGCGAATACGTTGTTTCAGGGCGATTGCAGCACCTTTCGTGGCGCGAGTTGCCGATCCATAGGTACCATAAGTAGCCGTCGGGTAAGCTGCGGTTGGCCGAGTAGCTGGCAAGTTAGCTTCAGCAAAATCTAAGTCAGCCAGCATAGCGGTGTAATCGTCCGCTACTGTGCCTCGGCCCTGGGTTGCGTTGGCAGTAGTACCCGTTATAGAATTGGTAGGTGATACGCGGTAAGGCACTCCGGGCTTGTTGCCGGCGCCATCAGCATAAGGGCGAGAAAAATTGACAACCAACTCTAAATGCGATAAAGCCCGTAAAAAGCGTAGCTCACCCTCGTATTCTAATGCTGTGGCAGAAGAGACTATGTTGTTTGCCGAGGCTTGCTGAACACCTTGAATAGCTGTGTTCGCCTTATTGATAACTGAGTAGCAGTTTGCCCACATGTAGACAATGTTGGCGCTGGTTGCGGTAATGCTATTTTGATAAACAATAGCGAAGAAGCCAGCTACATCCATTACATCTTCACCCCGAATATCACCCTGCTCATTGGCAGCCGCCCCAAATGGATAGCCCCGCACTCCGGCACTCGTGTTATTGCCATTATAATAACCCGACTGGGCGGCATCGTAAACGCCCGTCACTGCTAGAGCTACGTGCGATGCATCACTGAAAACAGCGGTTTCTGCTACGGCGTCCACCGGTACCACATCCGTTACGTGGCAAGCGCCCAACCCTAGAGCCAGAGTAAAGAGCGCAGCACGCACTCGCTGCTGGCTGCTGGCTGCAAAAGATATTCTATTTTTCATCGATATGAGCTGTACAAAAGGTTAGAAAGCCACGTTCACACCGCCTGTAAACACCCGCTGTTGTGGGTTGCTATTATAGTCGATACCCGAAGAGGCGTTAGAATTGGTAGAAGCGGTAGAAGAATAATACGTATTCACTTCTGGATCAACCCCTTTGTACTTAGTGAAAGTATAGAGGTTCTGCACTTGACCAAATACCCGCACGCGGCTCAGGCCAATCGGGGACAGCAAGCGGGCAGGTAGTGTGTAGCCGAGGGTAATATTTTGCACCCGCACAAAGTTGCCGCTCTCAACGAAACGCGATGACGAGTTGGCCGCCGTATTGGTGAAGTCGGTAGAGTTTAAGTAGAGGCGAGGAGTGCTGGTAATATCGCCAGGCTTCTGCCAGCGGTCTAGGATTTCCGAGCCATTGTTCAAGAACGTCTGCTGTAGCAATTGCTGACGCGTAACGTTCATGATCTTGTTGCCGAAGTTGTAGCGCAGAAAAACATCTAGGTCAAAACCTTTATAGGTAAAGGTGTTGTCAAAGCCTCCGAAAAATTTGGGATTTGTTTGGCCCAGAATAATTTTATCAGCCGTGCCCAGCGACGAAGTCGTGGTAAGAGCGGTCGGGTTATTCGGATCATATACATAGTAGGTCGTGTTGGCAATGTTGCCTTGAACCAGCGTACCATCAATCTTGCGGTAAAGCGGGTTACCGTTAGCTGAGTTTACGCCCTGGTAATCGAAGCCCCAGATAGAGCTTATCGACTGGCCTACTTGCGTGATAGTATAGCTACCCACGCCGTATACCGGGTTGTTGTTTTCACCCAAGGAAGTTACCTGGTTACGGTTGGTCGAGAAGTTTACGCTCGACGACCAAGTGAAATTCTCATTACGGATGTTTTGGGTAGAGAGCACCAGTTCCAAACCTTTGTTGTACATGCCACCAAGGTTGGCGCTGTAAGAACTGTTTGGTACCCCTAGCGAAGGAGGTGTCGGCACGGCTAGGATAAGGCCGTCGATGATATTACGGTAATAATCGGCCGAGAACGTGATGCGACCACCAAAGAAGGCTAAGTCAAACCCATAGTCTTCCTTTTTCGACGTTTCCCACTGCAAGTTGGGGTTACTGAGCTGGCTATAACCAATGCCCGGCTGCGTGCCGTACTGCACGGCGTTGTAAAGACCAGCATAGGGGAAATTACCATAAGTGGAAGTGCCAATACTGGAATTGCCTACGCGTGCGTACGAACCACGAAGTTTGAAGTCCGTCCAAACAGTAGCCAACGAAGAGTTCTTAAAGAAATCTTCCTGTGATATACGCCAGCCCAACGAGCCGCCGGGGAACCAACCGCGCTGATGACCAATAGCCAGCGAGGAAAGCGCGTCCGAACGTAGGGTGAGGCTAGCCAGGTAACGGTCTTTGAAGGCGTAGTTCACCCGACCGAAATAAGATTGCAGGCCAGTTTGGGAATAGTCACCACCTACGTACTGGTTAATGACTGAATTGCTAATAATCCCATTTTGCCCTAGCACCCGGTCCGACAACGTAGTGCCATTGGCGGAGTAGTAGCTAGCAGTTGTCTTCTGGTACTCCACCCCAGCTACCACGTTGATTTTGTGGTTTTCAGCAATGATGTTGTTATAGGTAGCCGTGTTTACCCAGTTCCAACGGATGTTGGGGCTGAACTGCTGGTATACTGAACCCCTTTGACTATACCCATCCCCGGCGCGCGGGTCGTAGTATAGAAAGTCGTCTTCTAATTGGGTATCCGTGCTAAGCTGCGTACGCAGGCGCAGGTTTTTCAGCGGTTCCGCTTCCAAGTAGCCATTAGCTAGAATGCGATAGCTGGTTGAGCGATAAACATTGTTCTCTAAGGAAAAGTCAAGGTTAGGATAGTTGAAGTTAATTAACCGCGTGTTGTTACCCTGGCCAAGTACGCCGGTCGAAGTCATGTACGGCGTACCGTCGGCGTTACGAGCAGGGACATCGGGTAACAGTAGCAAAGCAGCTCCTACGTTGCTAGACAGGCCATTAGTACTGCTATTCAAACCAATCGTCTGCGTGCGCGTGAGGCCTACATTCATGCCCACTCGCAACCAGCTTTTTATTTCGCTATCAATATTTGCCCGGAAAGAGAAACGCTGTAACGAGTTGGGCTTAATTACCCCGCTCTGGTCGGTGAAGCCCGCTGAGAAAAAGTAGTTTGTTTTGTCAGTAGCACCCGATACTGTAAGTGCGTGATTTTGTTGGAAACCAGTTCGAAAAATCTCACTTTGCCAATCGGTACTCACCGCGTTGCCATTAGAGTCTGTGTAAGGCACCGCAACCCCAGTAACACCAGCGTTGGTATACTTTTCATTAGTAATCGTGACAAAGTCTGTGGCATCTAGCAGCTTATAGCGCTTCAACGTTTGAGCAACACCAATATAGTTATCATAAGTAACCGAAGGTTTGCCTTTGCGACCATGCTTGGTGGTAATAAGGATAACGCCGTTGGCCGCCCGCGAACCGTAGATAGCAGTAGCTGAACCATCCTTTAAAACCTCGTATGACTCAATATCGTTGGGGTTGATATCAGCTAGGCCGCTGGAGCCGTTGGCATCTATGCCACTACCTTGACCAGTAAAGATTGGCTGGCCATCGACTACTACCAATGGGTAGGAGCCCGAAGAAATAGAGTTAGTACCTCGAATCTGGATGCGCGGCTGCTGACCTAGTAATGCACTAGGAGTTTGTACCTGTACACCGGCAGCACGACCAGCTAATTGCTGCGCAAAGCTTGGCGAAGCCAGGTTAGCAACTGCTTCACCCTGTACAGAAGCAATAGAGCCCGTCAAGTCGCGGCGCTCTTGTGTACCGTAGCCCGTCACGACTACTTCGCTCAGCACCTTATTATCTGGAGCTAGGCCAATGGCAAACTGTGACTCGGTGCCGATGGCGCGCTCTTGGGTTACGTAGTTAACCGAGCTAAAAACGAGCGTACCACCCGTAGTGGGCACATTTAGCGTAAAAGCGCCATCTGAGTTAGTTGATATACCGTTGGTCGTGCCTTTTAGCAAAACCGTTACGCCAGGCAGGCCCTCGCCCGTTTTCTGGTCCGTTACCCGTCCTGCTATTGACCGCGTCTGGGCCAATGCTACCTGGAACAGCGTAACCATGAGCAGGAAGCTCATTAGTAAGGCTCTTTTCATTGAAGATAATGAAGGTGAAAGAGATAAAAAAGATTATTTCCGCTGTAAACGGACTAGTTGATGCCGCAAGTTACTGATTGTGTCCTGAAGTGACTGATTTATATGCAGCCGTTACTACCATAATTTTGCTTGAGTGCTGATTATTAAAAAGATTACTTTTTAACCGCCTGCTTGCCAACCGTATTTTTATCTCTGCCTTACTGAGAAAAGGTCAATTTAACATTAGTAGTATACCTAATCTTCTTATTACTAAGCTCATGTTTTATTGTCTTCTTCTTCATATAATCACAAAAAAAGGGCTGCCGATACCGACAGCCCTTTTTAAAAAGAGATATAGTTGAAATTAGAATTTATCCCAGAATATTTTGGTTTCTACCTTATCGCCACCAATAGCAGCAGCAGCAGCAGCGTAATTAGCCGCGTTGAGATTTTGCTCTTCAGCCGGATACTCTAAACGCTCCGGATAGCCCGATTGTGCTGTTGACGGAGCAACTAGAACTGGGTAATCTAGACGACGCTGGTCGGTCCACGCCTGAAATGGCTGAATGTACTCCGCTATCCATTTCTGGATGCCAATCTTTTGCTTGTAGGTACCGGTAGCCGTAGTATAAGCTACGCTTGGTTGGGCGAGGTAGGTAGCCGCTGCCGTACTGTAATAGGCCGAGTTGTTCGCAGCATCAAAAGTACCCCAATAGGCGATGGAAGCCGTAATAGCAGCATTATAATGGGAAGTAGCTGTACCACCCACATTAAAGCCGCGCTCAACTGCTTCCGCTAGTAGAAACTCTACTTCTGAATAGGATGCCAACATACCCGGAAAGGCTGGGTTGTTCAGAGGAGTGCCGGGGGTGGATGCTAGCGTATAAACGTTAACAGCACCAGTCGGAGCACCCGAGTATGCGCCTTTGTTAACCCCCGCAATAGTAGGTTGGAAATACAGAGGCAGACGGGGATCGCTTAATGTATTCAGCTGGTTTACGAAAGTAGTAGTACCAACGAAATCATGGCGAGCACTCTGAACCAAGTTTTCCCAGAGAGGGTTGGCAGTCGGATAAACTGAGGTGAAGGCGAAAGTAGCTTGTTGCGCGTTGGATGTGAACACCCCAGATGCTGCTTGCTCAGCTTGCGTCTTAGAATTAGCCGCGTTGGCATCAGCTGTGGTAATTGCCAAACGTAGCTTTAGGGAGTTGGCAAACCGCATCCAAGAAGTCATATTGCCACCATAAATGATATCAGCAGTACCAAGGCCGCCCTTACCAGTGTTCATGGCCTTTATTGCCGCATTGAGACGTGCAAACAGATCGGTATAGATAGTAGCGGCATCGTCATACTTTGGCTGGGGTTTGGTATAGTCCAACGCTTCTGTATAGGGAATGTTGCCAAATGTATTAACTAATACCGACCAAGCATAAACCGACAGCACTTCAGCACAAGCTAGTTGGTTTGCCTTCACATCGGCGTCGAGCGTATTGTCGGCTGTGATAAGACTCTTTGCTTCAGCTAGGTTGGCCAACACGCCCGGTGGTGTGGTTGGGAGATTAGAGGAACTGGTAGAGCCGAGGTACATGTTGCGCCAGAAAGTACGGGGAATATTACGCGCCTCGAAAAGGTAGTTCGTTTCGTCGGGGTAAGTTGTTTCCGCCCAGTATTGAACTATCAGTTCAAACACATTACTGTTTACGCTGACATTAGCCATATTGCGCGCTAGGCCCAGCTCGGCCGAGGACACCAACGTAACTCCAGGCACTACAGAGGCACTTTTGGGATCTACGTTATAGTCGGTTAGACTGTCAACGCAACCGGTAGCCAGTAATAGCGATGCTAAAGAAAGGATAGCTGACTTTTTCATATGTAAGATAAGCAATTAGAAGCTGAGACGAAGGTTAGCACCCACAGTACGTACGGCCGGATATGAACCAACCTGATAACCTTGGCCGATATTTCCTGAGCTAGCGAAATCCTCAGGGTCAGCATCAGGCAGGTTCTTGTGGATAATCCACAAGTTGCGACCTACTATGGAAATGTCAGCTGCCTTCAAGAAAGAAACCTTAGCCAGCGCAGCCTTCGGCAGGCCGAACGTCAGGGCTACCTCCCGAAGTTTTACAAAGCTAGCATCATATACAAAGGCTGCGTTGGGGTTGTGCACATAGCCATAAAGGCCGTAGCTGGTATTGTCTACCCGGGTTGTATTAGGAGTACCATCAACTTTCACCCCATCCAAAATCACGCCACCGCCATTAGCAATGGAGTTACGTGAAGGATTACCTAGGTCGTTAGTACCAGCGGTTTCAGGCTGTAGGCCGGTGGCGAGACCATATGCCCGGTCAAGAGAGAACACCGAGCCACCCGACTTAATATCAATTAGGAAATTCAGCGAAATCGACTTGTAAGTAATCGTGTTCGTGATACCACCGCGCCAACGTGGGTTGGGGTCGCCAATAACACTGGAGGCGGCCGATCTGAGGTAGTAGCCATCGGCGCCTACTTCTTTCTGGCCATTGTCATTATACACGAAATTGGTGCCACGCAACGAGCCGAAGGCCCGGCCAACCGTAGCGTTGGAAGAAATTCCCTGTTGGTAGGTTGCAACTTGGTAATTGTCTACTACTACCCCATTGGCTTCGTATAGTGATATAACGCGGTTTTGGTTTTTCGTCCAGTTGACACCAACGCGCCAGTTGAAGTTTTCAGTTTTTACCGGTACGAAGAAGGCCGTCAGTTCAAGACCGCGATTGCGTACTTCACCCGAGTTGATATAGCGGGTGAGGTAACCAGTAGCCGCCGAAATACTGATGGGGAGAATCTGGTTGATAGTACTGGTCTGGTATACCGTGGCTTCCAGACCTAAGCGGCTTTCTAGGAAGGAGGTTTCAACTCCCAACTCGTAGCTACGGGTACGTTCAGACTTCAGGTCAGGGTTGTTCCTAGTAGTTTGCACCGTGAAAAGGGGTATGCTACCAAAAGGAGCCGGCTTACGGTAAGTATTGTTTACGCTAAAAGGCGGGGCATCATTGCCCACTTCAGCATAGTTACCCCGAATCTTGCCATACGACAACCACGGTGCGGCATCACGCAAGTCTTCAGAGAATACGTAGCCTAAAGCCGCCGATGGGTAGTAATAAGTATTATTAGCCAGAGGTAGCGTAGTTGACTTATCAACACGGCTCGACAGATCTAAGAAGATACGCTCGCGGTATCCCAACGTAGCGCTTACAAATACACCATCTACACCAACTTGGGATACATACTCAGTAGGAGCATTGATAGAGTTTACCGAGTTAGATAGTGAGTAGAGACTAGCGATAACTAAGCCGCCATTAGTAGTAGCGTTGATAGAGCTGTTGTACTGGCGACGCAAGTTCACCCCAGCTACCCCACGCAGGGAAAAATTCTCACCAAACGACTTGTTAACGTTCGCAAACAAGTCATAGTTGAATTCGCGAGCAGTGTGGTTGTAGCGCGTGTAGGAGGATGGTTGCGAGTTTTGTGGGACACTACCTACTGCTAAACGCTGCTCAACCATTTCATCGTACGAGTCAGCGGTAACACGGCCTACTATCTCGAAACCTTTAAAGACCTTATAATTGGCCATTACATTACCGAACGTACGGTAGCGGGAATCATTCTCGTAGTTTTGGTAGCGCGTAAAGTAAGGGTTGTCCCAATAAATAGGCGAAATATCACCTGTTTCGGGACTAGCGTAGTTCCAGGTGGCGTTAGTATTGTTGCGGAAGTAGGCCTCTTTCTGCTGCTTAATATCCACGTTAGTTTGCCACCACTCGCGGAAGTTAGTCATTGGGTTATTCGAATTGTAACCCGTGCCATAACGCCCCAGACCACTAGTAACAGTGAAGTTAACTGTAGAGCTAATCGTCAGTTTGGGCGTAATATTAAGCGAACCAGCGAAGTTGAGGGTGTTTTTGGTGATTTTGCTGTTAGGCAACACCCCCCGGTCGATGTTATTGTTATAACCCAGCTTAAACGTTCCCTGGTCGTTGCCACCGTCAATAGTGACCGTATTAAGGGTTGAAACAGCCGTTTGGAAGAAGCTGCTCGGATCATTATCAGCGGCTACCCACGGCGTAGCTACACCATAGTTGGCATCACCGGGCTGATAAGAATACCACTGCCGGACCAGCAAGTCTGGGTTGAACCTTCCACCATAAGAGGCGTCTTCTGAGGTAGGAGCAACCAAGTTGGTACCATCAGAATTGAAGTAAGCATCAGAATTTGGACCATAACCCGCACCGTAGCCAGCGCCATACTGCTTCTGATACTTGATGAAAGTGCTCTTATCTATCCGACCTAGAGTTACGCCCGAGTTAACCGTCACGTTAAAGCCCCGGCGGCCTTTCTTCGTAGTAATGAGAATAACGCCGTTGGCAGCACGCGAGCCGTACAGTGCCGTAGCAGCAGCACCTTTTAGTACAGTAGTGCTCGCAATGTCGTCGGGGTTAATATCAGCAGCAGCGTTACCAAAATCATAGCCAACGCCACCCGATGCTTGAGTACTGTTGACTCCGCCAGTGCCAGTACTTACGTTTTGGTTGCTGATGGGCACGCCGTCCACTACGAATAGCGCCTGGTTATTGCCTGTAACTGACTTCGTGCCGCGGATAACCACGTTGGATGAAGCACCCAGACCGTTGCTTTGCGTGATAGCCAGACCGGCTACTTTGCCTTCCAGACCGTTAACTGGGTTAGGATTGCGGGCAACTGTGATGTCGGCACCATCAACCTGCGTAGCTGCGTAGGCCAGCGAGTTGCGGGTACGCTCTACGCCGAGGGCCGTCACGACTACCTCGTTGAGCTGCTTAGTATCATTGGCTAGGGCCAGCGATACCGTATTGGTTCCCGTGATAGGAGCTTCCTGCGTGGCGTAGCCTACAAAGCTATATACCAGAGTGGTAGCACTAGCTGGCACCGTCAGTGAGTAGGCACCATCGGCATTGGTCGAGGTGCCGATAGTTGGCTGGCCCTTCACAATAATAGTAACCCCTGGCAAGCCCTGACCGGTAGCGCGGTCAGTAATCTTGCCAGAGATGGCTCGGTCTTGTGCCCACGCCTGCTGGCAGATGCCAGCTAGTAGCAGGATGACCCAGAATAAGTGTTTCTTCATGGTAGAAGTGGTTTGGTGAGTGATTCGAAATAAGATTACTTGCAACGAACACGACAAGTATAAGCAGAAAGCACAGACTGTATTATGAAAAGACCATGATTCAAGATGAACTTTCTCCGTACTGAAGAGAAGGGTTATTCTCACCATTACAAGGTTATCAACAAGTTACCAACAGATTTCCGGCCCTTTCGTAGCCTCCCGCTTAAACGAAAAAAATCCTGGCGGCTAACCAGGATTTTTCATAAAAATTTCTACTGACCCCTTATTTACACTTTGTAGATAAGGGGTTAATTTTGCATCAGATAGCCTTTTATATAGTCATCTAAATCGCCGTCGAGCACGTTCTGCACGTCGGTGCGCTCGATGCCAGTGCGCAAGTCTTTGATGAGCTTGTAAGGATGCAGCACGTAGTTGCGAATCTGCGAGCCAAAATCGATGCGCTTCTTGGTGGCTTCTACTTTGTCGCGCTCGGCGTTACGCTTGTCCATTTCCTGCTGGTAGAGGCGCGACTTAAGCATGCGCAGGGCGTGCTCCTTGTTCATGAGCTGCGAGCGCTCAATTTGCACAGCGATAATGATGCCGCTGGGCGCGTGGGTGAGGCGCACGGCCGTTTCTACCTTATTCACGTTTTGGCCACCCGCGCCGCCGGCCCGGAAGGTATCCCAGGAAATATCGGCGGGATTGATTTCAATAGTGATGGTATCGTCAACTACCGGATAAGCAAACACGGAGGCGAACGACGTGTGGCGCCGACCACTACTATCGAAGGGCGACATGCGCACCAGTCGGTGCACGCCGATTTCACTTTTGAGGTAGCCATAGGCAAATGGCCCATCAATTTCGAGCGAGGCCGACTTAATACCCGCGCCCTCCCCAGGCTGATAGCTTAGCTGCTTCACTGTGAAGCCTTTTCTTTCGCCCCACATGATGTACATGCGCATGAGCATCTCTGCCCAGTCCTGGCTTTCGGTGCCCCCGGCGCCGGGGTTAATGTCGATGATGGCGGCGAGTTGGTCTTCCTCATCCGAGAGCATCCGCTTGAATTCCAAGGCTTCTACTTTGGCTTGGGTAGCCTCGTATTCGGCTTGGATTTCGGCCTCGCTGGCCTCGCCCTCTTTATAGAAGTCGTAGAGGACATCCGTATCGGCTACGGCCTGCTGCACGGCCTCGTAGTCGTCGGTCCAGGTTTTGATGCTCTTGATTTGCTTGAGCTTAGCCTCAGCGGCTTTCGAATCGTCCCAGAAGTCGGCGGCGAGCGTTTCGGCTTCGGCGTCCGTTACTTGTTCCTTGCGAGTATCGTAGTCAAAGATACCTCCTCAGGGCCTCGGCGCGGCCCTTCAAGTCCTTTATGTGGTCTTGGGTCATGGTGATGAATAAGAAAATGAGCGAATAGGTGAATCCCCCATTCGCGGGCAAAGGTCGAACAAAAAAAGGCCGGCCGGGCTTCCGACCTGCCTTTTCTCGCAAGCTACAGGAGGTAGAGCCCGCGACGGGCGCTTTACTCCGTCACTTTCACCATCCAGCCGTGGGGGTCGGGGGCTTGGCCCAGCCGAATGGCGGTGAGGGCCTCCCCTACCCGACGCGAAAACGCATCCCCAGCTACGGCCGGCAGGTCGTAGTCTTGGCCTTCGTAGCCGATAGTAGCAATGGAGGCAATAGTGGCGGCTGTGCCTACGCCGAAAGCCTCGGTGAGGCGGCCTTCCTGCAAAGCCGCAATTACCTCGCGGCTCGATACCCGGCGCTCTTCAGTAGGCATGCCCCAGTCGGCGGCCAGCTGCAACACCGAGCGGCGCGTAATACCGTCGAGAATAGACGTAGAAAGCGCTGGCGTTACCAGCTTGCCATCCATGACAAACATGACGTTCATCGCGCCCGATTCTTCTACGTACTGGTGCTCCGAGGCATCGGTCCAGAGCAATTGGTGGTAACCTTCCTGCTGCGCTAGTTTGCTGGGCAGCATAGCGGCGCCGTAGTTGCCAGCATTCTTGGCGTAGCCGGCGCCACCCGGGGCAGCGCGCACGTATTTCTGCTCGAAGCGCACCCGTACTGGCTTGGTGAAGAAGGAAGCTACCGGGCAGGTAATGATGCCAAAGTGGTATTTCTCGGAAGGCCGAACCCCCAAAAAGCCATCGGTAGCAAACATAAAGGGCCGGATGTAGAGCGAGCTGCCCACTGCATTGGGTACCCACTCGGCATCGAGCTTCACCAGCTCGATGAGGCCCTGCAAGAAAATATCTTCCGGGATGGTCGCCATGGCCATGCGCTCGGCCGAAGCGTTGAGGCGCCGCCAGTTGTCGAGGGGCCGAAACAGGGCCACGCTCCCATCGGC
This sequence comes from uncultured Hymenobacter sp., assembly GCA_964514915.1. GTDB lineage: Bacteria > Bacteroidota > Bacteroidia > Cytophagales > Hymenobacteraceae > Hymenobacter. The sequence continues at coordinate 40,202 of CAZERY010000004.1, read as the reverse complement.
CTGCCGGTAGGCCTTCATCCCTTCAAAAATGGCCTGGCCATAGTGCAGCGCCGAGTTGGCGGGGCTCACCGTGAGGGGGCCGTAGGGCACGATGCGCGGCTGCTGCCACGCGCGGCCATCAAACTCGACAGCCAGCATGTGGTCGGCGAAGAGCTTGCCAAATTCCATATTGGCGGGGTCCAGCTCGGCGAGGCGCGAGGCAGTAGTAGGCTGGATATCGATGGTGAGCGTGTCGAGCATGGGAAAAGCGGATAAGGATAGAAGTGGAAACTGGCCGGCAAGTTAGCCCCGGCCGGCTAGGGTATTTGCCTAACTACGTACGGGGCTTCCAGGTTACCTCAGCCACGCCCAGCTCGTGGGCCATCTGCCGGCTCAACACAAAAAGGTAGTCTGAAAGCCGGTTTAAATACATAACTACTAAGTCTTCTACTACCGATTCTTCGCGGAGCGCGATAACCAACCGCTCGGCGCGGCGGCACACACAGCGCGCTACGTGCCCAAACGACACGGCCGGGTGCCCACCGGGCAAAATAAATTCGCGCAGCGGGGCGAGGTCCTCGTTCATCTGGTCCATCTCGGTTTCGAGCAGCGCCACGTCGGCCGCGTGCAGGTCTGGAATGCGCTGGTGCACTTCCCTATCGGGGTCGGTGGCGAGGTGCGAGCCGATGGTAAACAGGCGATCTTGTACTTCCTTGAGTAGATCACGGCGGGCGGCGTTTACGTCCTGGTCGCGCAGCAAGCCCACATAGGAATTCAGCTCATCGACGGTACCGTAGCAGTCGATGCGCAGGCTCGACTTGGGTACGCGCGCGCCGCCGATAAGCGAGGTCAGGCCCTGGTCGCCGGTTTTGGTGTAGATTTTCATTTTTCAGCCTTTTAGCTAACCGCTACTGGCTAGCAGTTTTTATACGCAGAATCGCTAGTTTCTTCTAAAAGAGCTAAGCGCCAGTAGTTATCAGCTAACCGCCAAATCGGGCCGGGCTATCTCCAGGTTAGCCTCGTCGGTTTCGATGAGGCCGTCGCGCAGGCGCACGATGCGGTGGGCATAGCGAGCAATATCTTCCTCGTGGGTCACCATAATAATGGTATTGCCTTTGGCGTGCAGCGCCTCAAACAAGCCCATAATTTCGTAGCTGGTTTTCGAGTCGAGCGCCCCGGTCGGCTCGTCGGCCAGCAGCACGCTGGGGTTGTTGACGAGGGCCCGGGCAATGGCTACGCGCTGGCGCTGGCCGCCGCTCAGCTCATTGGGGCGGTGGCCGGCGCGGTCGGCCAGCCCCACCGAGCGCAGGGCTTCGAGGGCACGGTCGGTGCGCTCGCGCTTGCTCAGGCCGGCGTAGATGAGCGGCAGGGCCACATTTTCGAGTGAAGTTGAGCGGGGCAGCAGGTTGAAGGTTTGGAAGACGAAGCCAATTTCTTTGTTGCGAACCTCGGCCAGCTGGTTGTCGGTCATACGGCTCACGTCCTGGCCATTGAGAATGTACTGGCCCTGGCTGGGAGTGTCGAGGCAGCCCACAATATTCATGAGCGTGCTTTTACCCGAGCCCGACGGCCCCATAAATGCCACGTACTCCCCGCGCTTGATGTCGATACTAACTGAGCGCAACGCGTGAATATGCTCGGTGCCCATCACGTACTCCTTGGCGATAGTAGTAGTCTGAATGACGAAGGGCGTAAGCGAAGCAGCGGACATACGGCGGAAGAAAGAAGTTAGCGGACGGGCGCGGGCGGCTGGTCAAACGAGGCTACGGCGGCCGCGTGCGCGGCTCGGCGGGCGGCAAATTGCGTCAGCAAGTTAGCGTACTCAGCCGGGCTAAGGCGCTGGCGCAATTGCGCCAGCGCTGACTGGCCCATGTCGGCGAGCCCCGCGTCGGCGGCGGCCAGGGCGTAAGCTTGCAGCAAGCCGGCCGATTGGGAATTTTCGAGCAGGCCCAGGCGCAGCGTTTCGTACGTGGCGCCGGCGTCGCGGTGGCGGCTGAAGTACCGCGCGGCCGATAATACCGCATTCTCATTAAAAGGAGCTTCTTTCACTACTTGCTGGTAAAGCTGGGCAGCTTGCGGCTTATTGGCCCGCTCAGCCTCCTGGGCGCGCGTTAGAGTTAAGGTCCCAACTACAGATGGCACTACTGGCGATTTGGGTACCAAGCCAGTAGCTAAAGCCCTAATCAGTGGCCGGACTTGCCGCCGCACTGCCGAATCGGTGGCTAGCCGCGGTACCAAAGCCTGCGCCGAGTCGCGGCGGCCATTGTAGAGCAGCGCCCAGGCTTGCGCGAGGCGTGCTTCGCCTGCGCCATGGCTGGCTGCCAGGGCTAGCTGGTCGGCCGCCGTGGCGTACTGCTCCTGCTGCAACTGCCACATGCCTAGCACATACTGATAGTAGCTAGCCGTCAAGCTGGTGCCTGCCGTGAGGGGTGCCAGCGTCCGGCGGGCAGCTAGCTCCTGCCCAGCGGCGTGCTGCACCAAGGCCTGCAAAAACACCAGCTGCTCGTAGTAGGCCGCATTAGCCGGTCGGGCCGCCAATTGGGCCAGCGCGGGTAGGTAGCGGCGCATCGCGGCTTGGTCGTTGCGACGGATGACCAGCAGGGATGATTGGTAAACACTGGCAAAGCTGGCCGCATCCAGATTGGCAGCCGCAATGGCCGCTGGCGCACTACCCGCACGCGGCGCTAGCCGCAGTTGCAGCAGCAATTTATTGGCGAGCAGCGCGGGCTCGGTAGTCGTAGCCTTAGAGCCGGCCGCTAGCTTTTGGGCCGCCGAGTATAGGTGCTGGCTAAGTAAAAAACCAAGCTGATTGGTGCGGCTCACGTAGCTGGCGGGGGCTAGCCGCTCGGCCCGGTCGAGGTACACGGCCACCGAATCGGTAAGGGCCGATCGGGTGAAGAGCTGGGCCAGATCAGAAGTCAGCGGAAAGCTGCGCGGGGCCGTGCGCCGACCCTGGCGCAGGGCATCGAGCGCATCGAGAAAGTCGGCAGGCTCGGCAAGCAGCGCGGCCAGGCGCAGCGAAAGCTTGGCGTCGGGCTGGCGCAGTAAGGCGCGGCGCAGGGCATTTGTTTCGTTTTGGCGCTGGGCGCGGAAGCGGTAGAGTGCCGCCCGCCCCAGCTGCGCCGAGCGGTTGAAGCGGTCGAGCACATCACCGCTTTCGGCGTAGTAGCGCTCGGCGAGCAGGGCAAGCGGCAGATCGTCGGGGCGGGCCTCGCTTTGCTGACGCGCGAGGTCGCCAAACTGGTTGTACTGCCCCGCTTGCACCTGGTCTAGCAAGGGCCAGTTAAAGCGTAATTCAATCAGCAATAAAGCCCCGGCTCCCAGCACATACACGGTGTAGAACGGCAGCCGCCGCGGCTCAAACACCACCCGGTATACCCGCAGCCGCTGCTTGATAAGCGACCCAAAATTCACCAGCACGTACAGCAGAAATGCCGCCCCCAGCAGCCCCAGCGCCAGCACGCTAAAATCGCGGGCGGCAGCCAGCAGCGGGGCATTGGCCGTGGCCAGGGCGTAGCCGAGCGCGCCAGCCGCCCCGGCTACCAGCAGCCAGTAGAGCGGGCGCGCAGCCGCCAGCGGCACCCAGGCAACGTAGCTAGGCGCTCGCTGACGCAGGCCCAACCCACCGACCAGCACGGCGGGCAGCAGTAGCACCAGTGGGTCGAGGTGCAGGCCCCAGCCCAAAGCCAGCGCACCGTCGTTCCAATAATACAGGGCTAAAGTACCCAGGTACAAGAGGCTAGCCAGCCCGAAGGGCAGCCGGCCAAAGCGGCTTTCGGGCCGTTCGGCTTGGGTATTAAACCAGAGTAGCAGACGGATATTCTCGAAGCCTACCCACAGGATGAGGAGCGCCACCAGCACCGCCCCCATCGGAGTACTGTAAGCGGCCAGGTGTAGCAGCGTCTCGGCGGGTGGCAGGGTAGTTTTCTGCCAGATCAGCGCTACCAGCGCCGCTAGCAATAGTCCAAAAATAGCAAACCGAGCGCGTAAAGGCAGCTTTTCCCCAACTAGCTGGAGCCCCAGGGCTGCCGCGCCCAGCAGCGCCAGGCTCAGCCAGAGAAAGTACTGCTTGGCCCCGTCGAAGATGCCTAGCCCGTCAATATTGAGCGACAGCAGCAGGAAGATAACCGGCACGGTACCAGCCAGAAAAGCCGGTCGTTGCAGGCTGCTTACCACGGCCAGCCAGCCGGCCAGCCCCACCGCGAGCACGGCCAGCCACAGCCCCGCCGCCTCGGGGCGGGTGTAGGGGCCGGCTACGTCGTGGGTGAGGGTGACGATGAAGCCGTTGAGGGGTAGCGGCAGGTGCGCCGGCCCGACCAGCACCGAGTCGAGCACGAACGGCACGGGCGCCAGGTGCGGCACCAGCTGCACCGGCAGCGTGGCCGCTTCGCCCGTAAAGTAGTGGTAAGCGGCTATTACCAGTGCCAGCAGAGCTAGCCAGGCCGCGGGGCCGGGTAGCCACCGGCGCGGGGTAGCAGGTTCGGGTAGCAGGAGCGTAGGCAAGCGTTAGTCGAGCACCTTGGGTACGCGGAAGTAGTCGGAGTCTTTGCGCGGGGCGTTGCGCAGGCCCTCCTGGTGGGTCACGGTGTTGTGCGCTTTATCGTCGCGCAACACGTTGATCTCGTGCGATAAATGCACCAACGGCGCCACGCCGTCGGTGTTCACTTGTTCGAGCTGCGCCACCCAATCCAGGATTTTGTTCAGGTCGGTGAGCATCTGCTCTTCGTGGGCGGGGTCAAATTCGAGACGGGCTAAGTGGGCCAGGCCGCGGAGGGTTTCGGTATCCATAATTAAAATTTGGCAATTATTATTTCCAAGTACTGGGGCCCGGGATACCCCGGCCTTCGGGCACGAAGTCGTCGGCAATCTGGGCCATCACTTTAGCCTTGAGGGCAGGCACGTCGTCGTTGGTCAAGCCGGTGGTTTCGATGGCTTCGTGAAAAACGATGCGCAGCGGCGCGTAACGCACGCGCAGCCCGTCAACGGAAGGCATAAACTTGTGGTTCAGCGGCATACTTACGGGTACCAGGGGCACGCCCATAGCAATAGCGAGCTGAAAGGCGCCATCCATAAAGGGTTGTAGCTCTTCGCCGGGCTTGGGGCCGATGGTGCCTTCGGGGAAGAGGGCCAGCGGGCGGCCTTCTTTCAGCCCCTGGCGGGCCTGGGCAAAGGCACGGCCCCGGCTCACCACGCTGCGGCGATTGACGGGGATGTAGGTTTTGCCAAAGATGGGACCCCAGAGGGGAAATTTTATCAGCGCGTCTTTGCCCATCATGTTGAGAAAGCCCGGAATGGTGTAAAACAGCACCAGAATATCGATGTACGAGCCATGATTGGCCACGTAGATGCAGGGCTGGGGCACCGGTTTGTTGCTTTCGCGAACAATGTCGAGCGGCACGCCCCACATAAAGATGGAAAATCGCGCCCAGTTTCGGTTGATGCCGTGCAGGTAGTGCAGCCATTCAGGCCGCCGGGCCAGCACCACTTGCAGCGGGTAGGTGACGAAAAACGGCAAGACAAACCAGAACGTGGCCCAGGTAGTGTAAAGCCGATGGCCGAGGTAGCGCAGAAAAGCGGGCATAAGGCAAAAATAGCGATTCAGGGCACGTTATCGACTGGCCTTCGGCCGGCGCTAGACTAGCGGGCGGCAAGGTAGGCTTACTTAGCGGGCGCGCTGGGCCAGCAGGCGCTCGGCCTTGAACAAGCCGGCCACGCTGATGGCATCGGTAATGGTGTTGTTCATTACCAGCTCGATGGCCTGGGCTAGCGGCAGTTTCCAGAGGCGCAGGTCTTCGCTTTCTTCGGGCTCCCACTCGCCCTGCTCCAGGTCTTCGGCCAGGAACACAAAGCCTTCCTCGTCGGTAACCGAGTTGGAGGTGTGCAGGCGGGCAATGTTCGTCCAGCGGCGGGCTAGCAGGCCGGTTTCTTCGCGCAGCTCGCGCTGGGCCGATTCCAGAATATCGACCCCGATTGGGCCGCCGCCCATCGGGATTTCCCAGCAGTACTCCTTCAGTGTGTAGCGATACTGGCCTACCAGCCAGGTATTTCCGTCGGCATCGATCGGGACGATGCCGATGGCTTTGTTGCGCATCGATACCACGCCGTAGATGCTGGCGCTGCCCTTGGGATTGAGTACCTGGTCTTCGCGCACCCAGATCCAGGGGTTCTGGTATTTGGACTCCGAGCCGAGGGTTTGCCAGGGATTGTGCTGTGGGTCGAAGTCGGTGGGTGGCGAGGTAGGAACCATGGGCTTCTTAGTAGGAAAGACGACTAGTAGCCGGTAAAATTACGCGCTAGCCAAGTACCAAGTACCCGGGCCGAACTCAACCCCGGGGGCGATAGCGCGTAGTATTCAGCGCCTGGCGGCCGTTTACGTCCCGGCCGGCGGGCAGTGCATCATGGCGCAAAACCCTTCGAAAAAAGCTGATGACTCGCAAGACGATGACTCGCTGCTCAACCTGAAATTTGCCCAAGCCGAAGCCGACCTGGCTCAAAAGACCGGCGGCCTGGGCCCCACTACCAACGTGTATGTGTCGTCGGATGAGGACGATGAGATTGCGGAAGCTGAAGGCCCACGCGATAGCCAGGGCCAGCGCCGTGGCGAAAACGACGAGGTAGCCAAAGGTGATTCGGCCGGCGCGCACAGCTAAGCTAGCGCTTACTTTTACCCGCGCTTATCCAGGCAGTGGAGCGGGCGCCGCAATGCTCAAGTGCATTGCGGCGCCCGCTCCACTGCCTTTATAGACGCAGCTTCTTTTACTTAACTCTCTTTCCATGAATACCTTCGCAAAACGCAATTTCTTGCCTGCCCGGCTAGCCCTGGGCGCCCTGCTGCTGGCCCTCACGCTGCTCGGTGCCTGCCGCGCCAGTGGGCCCGGCACGCCGGTCCGCACGGTAGCCGCTTTTTTTGCGAAGTACCGCGACCGGCCCGGCTTCCGCACCACCGAGTGGTCGGCCGACTTATTGCAGCGGCTGGCGTTGGTGCGTGTGGGCAAGCTGCTTGGCGGCAACGATTTGACTAACGCCATCACGGGCATCCACACGGCGCGCGTGCTGAGCTTTACACCCACCACGGGCAGCGCCCAAAACCTGGTGCGCGAAGGCCTCAACAGCGAAGCCAGCAGCTTGCTCCAGGCCGAGCGCTACACCTCCCTGGCGCTCCAAAATACTGGTGCCGCCACTTACCAGTACGTGGTGAAAGCCAACGGCGACCAGGTAAGCGAACTGGTAGCCACCGGCGCCCTGCCCGATGCATTGGGCTCTTTCGTGCTGGTGCAGGTGCAGGGTAAGTTTACCCGCGCCCAGGCCGAGGCGCTGAGCCGCGTGCTGCCCGAAGTAGTGCAGCAAACGGCGGGCAAATAGCGTAGCTGGCGCCATTTTGGGAATGCGGTACGGCCGCGGCTGCCAAGTGCGCGCCCCTGCAACCGCGCTAGCTACGCTGTACTTCTCCCCTAGCTTACCCCAGGCGGCAGCCCTCCGGGGATTTTGAGCTTCTGGTACCCGCCCTACCTGCCCTGCGAGACTAGCGCATCCACGCTACAGCTGGCCCACACTCCGACGTTAAAACCGCGCTAGCTGGCTTTTATTGAAATTGTGGCACGTTGGCCTTCAGCGCTAGCTTGAGAATAGTAAGGTAAAAAGGGCTAGCGTACACGATGTGGCCCATGATGTGGTAGCTAGGAATAAGCCACGCAAAAAACGCCAGACTAAGGGCCAGCCGGCGCAGCTCGGCCGGTGCGCTATAGTGCTTTAGCAGGCTGAGGCAGATAAAGATGAGCGGCAAGCCATAGCTCAGGCTGCGGGTGGTGTCCATCACCAGCAGCGCGCCGCCAAATGTGGGCGCCGCGCACAAGGCCAGCCAGCCCAGCAAGCGGTAGTGGCGGTGGTAAAGGAGCAGCACCGCGGCAAGCACGGGCAGCAGCCAGTACGACTTCAGGCCCGATACTAGTCCCAGGCCTACTAAGTTGAGGGCCAGCGACTCGCGCAACGCCACAATACCTACCAGGCCGCCATACACCGGCAAGTGGGTAGCGTACCACACCCCTAGCCGCAGGCCGGCCCACGCCAGCCAGGCCGCGTACACTGCCCGCGCCGGGCGCGTGCTCAAGAAGCGCCCTATACTGGGCGGCGCCCAGCCGTAGTGCTGCCAGCCGTACCAATACACGGCCAGGAGCGAGGCAGGCAGCATACGCTCGTCGATGAAGCTGCCCGCCAGGCACAGCGCAAAGACCAGCCAGGCCTGCCGCACGCTAAACAGGAAGACGAGCAAGGCATAGCAAAAGGCATCAAAATACCCAAACTGGTCGAAGCTAAAGGCGCTGCCGAAGTACGTGCAGCTCAGCCCCAACGCTAGCAGCGCTGCCGTGAGCCGGTCGGCTACCAGGCGTTCGAGCAGGCGCAGCAGCACGTAGTACATCAGCCCACCCAGCAGAAACTGGGCGAGCAAGATGCCCAGCACCGAGAGGTGCAGCAATCGCGCTAGCAGCGGCAGCGCTAGCCGGTAGGCCATCTTGGATTCGTGCGTGCGGCTCAGGTCGTTGTGCGAAACGAAGGGCTCGGCAATTTGCTTTTTAAATACTTCCAGGTTGGACTCGAGCTCGTGGCCATGCACCAGCTGCTGGTAGAGATGCCCATAGTTGGGCACCTGCCAGCACAGCGCCGAGAGGATGCACGCGCCCGTGGCCCACAGCCGCCAGCGGGGGTGGGCTAGCCAGGTGGCGGCCCGCGCCAGGCTGTGGTCGAGTAGTTGCTGCATCATGCGGCAAAGGTGGGGCACCGCACCACGATTCAGCTTTAATCGCTAGCTATACCCTACTCAACAAAAGCCCGCTGGCGGCAACCAGCGGGCTTTTGTTACTTAAAGAAATAGAGCTTATATGTCGAATTTGATACCCTGGGCTAGCGGCAGCTCGGTGCCGTAGTTGATGGTATTGGTTTGGCGGCGCATGTACACTTTCCAGGCGTCGGAGCCAGACTCGCGGCCGCCGCCAGTTTCTTTCTCGCCGCCAAAGGCTCCGCCGATTTCGGCGCCGCTCGTGCCAATGTTCACGTTGGCAATGCCGCAGTCAGAACCCGAAGTCGCCAAAAAGGCCTCCGACTCGCGCAGGTTGCCCGTAAAAATTGCCGACGACAACCCCTGTTTCACGTCATTTTGCAGGCGGATGGCTGCTTCCACTCCTCCACTATACTTGATGAGGTAAAGGATGGGCGCAAACGTTTCGGCCTGCACCGTAGGGTAGTGGTTTTCGGCGGCTACCAAGGCCGGCAGCACGTAGTGGCCGCCGTGTAGCTCGGCGCTGCTTACTACTTGGCCACCAGCAAGAAGCGCAGCGCCTTCGCGCTGCACCGCTTCGAGGGCATTGGTGAAGAGGCTGACCGCCTCGGCGTCGATGAGCGGGCCCACCAGCGTGCCTGGTTGCAGCGGGTGGCCCACCGGCAGCTTGGTGTAGGCGGCCAGTAAGCGTTGGCTCACTTCCTCGTAAATACTCTCGTGAATGATGAGCCGGCGCGTAGTAGTGCAACGCTGCCCAGCCGTACCCACCGCCCCAAACACAATGGCGCGCATCGCCATATCGAGGTCGGCCTGCGGCGTGAGGATGATGGCGTTGTTGCCGCCCAGCTCTAGCAGGGCCCGGCCCAGGCGCTGGCCCACGGCCGCCCCCACGGCGCGGCCCATGCGGGTACTGCCGGTAGCCGACACGAGCGGCAGCCGCTCATCGGCGGCCATGGCGGCCCCTACTTCGGGGCCACCTAAGATCAGGCTGAAAATACCCTCAGGCAGGTCGTTAGCCGCCAGCACCTTGCGAATAATGTGCTGCACGGCCACGGCCGCCAGCGGTGTTTTTTCCGACGGCTTCCAGATGCTCACGTCGCCGCACACGGCGGCGAGCATGGCATTCCAGCTCCACACCGCCACCGGAAAGTTGAAGGCCGAGATAATGCCTACTATACCCAGCGGGTGGTACTGCTCATACATGCGGTGTGCGGGTCGCTCCGAGTGCATGGTGAAGCCGTGCAGCTGCCGGCTCAGGCCCACCGCAAAGTCGCAGATGTCAATCATCTCCTGCACTTCGCCCAAGCCTTCCTGCAAGATTTTACCCATTTCGTAGCTCACCAGCTTGCCCAGCGCCTCTTTGTGGTGGCGCAGCTCATTGCCGATCTGGCGTACGATGTCGCCCCGCTTGGGGGCCGGCACCAGCCGCCAAGCCGGAAAAGCCGCTTGGGCCGCCTGCACCACTGTTTCGTAGTCGGCTAGCGTAGCTTGAAAAACGGTGGCAATGGGCTGCCCATCAGCGGGCGACACGATGGCTTTCGAAGCCTGGCCGGGACCGCCCCATTCGCGGCCCGTGCTATAAGCAGCATTGAAGGGCTTGATGCCCAGCTGATGCAGCACATCCTGGATACCGTGCGGGTCGGCGTGCGGATGAGCTACCGTCACATCGGGCGTGGTAGCTTCTTCAAGGGCTTGTTTCATGAGGTGGGCAGGAAATGGTGCGTAGCTCAAAGGTAGCGGCCTAACCTTACCACTGGGGCTGCCAGGCTAGTCAGGTCAAGGCCCCGTTTTCGCAATCGCCACCCCGTTTGCCACAGGCCTAACTGCACAAAAAAAACCCCGCTACTTACTAGCGGGGTTTTTTCATTCTCTCAACGAACGCTATTCGCGGCCGATGGGATAGTAGGCCTTGCGGCCATCAGGGTAAACGCCTTCTACTAGCGCACCCGAGTTTTCCTTGGCTTGGTCGAGGTAAGCCTGCACATCGGCGGGCTTGCGCACCACGTTCTTATCAATACGCGTGATGATAAAGCCATCGGCCATGCCGGTTTCTTTAAAATTGCTGCCTTTAATATCCGTAATCTGCGCGCCACCCTCAATGCCGAGCGAATTTTGCAGGCGAGCCGTTACGGGGGCCAGCTTAGCACCTTCGTACTTCACGGCTGCATCGGCGGGCAGCTCATGCACCACCGAAGTAGTGTTAGAAGCATTAAAGAGCGTCGCGTTAGCCACTTCTTTATTGCTGCCACGCAGGTAACCCACCTTGATCTTATCGCCAGGGCGGAAGCGCGACACCTGCTCTTGTAACTGCGAAGCTGTGTTTACGCTCACCCCATTGATGTCGGTGATGATGTCGCCGATTTTGAGGCCAGCCGCAGCGGCAGCGCTCTTCTCACCCATCCCTTGCACGTATACGCCGTTGAGGGTATTGAGCTTTTTCTCGGAAGCTAGCCGGGCGTCAACTTCCTGAATACGAACGCCGAGCAACGCCCGCTGCACTACCTTGTATTTCAGCAGGTCATCCACTACTTTGCTCACGATGGAGCTGGGCACGGCAAACGCGTAGCCTTCAAACGAGCCGGTGTGCGACGAGATCGCCGCGTTGATGCCAATAAGATCGCCGGCGGTGTTGACCAGCGCGCCACCCGAGTTGCCGGGGTTCACTACGGCATCAGTCTGGATGAACGACTCCACGCCCATGTTGCCCTGGCCCTTAGCCAAGATGCCAATGCTCCGGCCCTTAGCCGAAATAATGCCGGCGGTTACGGTCGAGTTCAGGTTGAACGGGTTGCCCACGGCGAGCACCCATTGGCCCACTTTTACCTCGTCCGAATTACCGTATTTGATGAAAGGCAGGTTGTCGGCCTTCACTTTCAGCACGGCGATGTCGGTGCTGGGGTCAGTACCCACCAGCTCAGCATCGAACTTGCGCTTGTCGTCGAGCACGACCGTGATTTTAGAAGCCTTGTCGATTACGTGGTTGTTGGTAACGATGTAACCATTAGCCGCGATAATCACGCCCGAGCCGGAGCCTTCGCCCCCACTCTGCGGCTCGCGCTGGCCGCGCTGCTGGCCATCAAACTGGTCGCCGAAGAACTGCCGCAAGAACGGGTCCATCTGCATCCGCGACGTCTGCTGCTGCTGCGGGTCAGCCTTGTATTCGGTCATTACGTGCACCACGGCTGGGGTGGTAGCGGCGGCGGCCGCCACGAAATTCAGGCCTTCGGGCGCGGCATACGTGCTGCTGCGCATGGCCGAAGTGTAACGTACCTGAGGGTCGGAAGCTACGGTTATTTGAGCCACGTTGCCCGGCTCGGATTCCAGTAGCTTGTACCCCCCTACGGCCACGCCCCCGCCCAGAATGGCAGAAGTCAGTAGGCCGAGCATCATGTTTTTAGCTTGCATTGGGGTGAGTGGAAAAGGGAGATAAATTGAAAAGCGAAGTAACGAAACGGATCCGGATATCAGCAAGGCCCGTGCCTGAAAATAACTGCCACTGGCTAGCTCGTTAGCGTACGAACCTAACGCTAACCAGAGCTTTTTTCGTGCCCAATGGTTGCTTATAATTCGGCTGATGCAGCCGATACTGGCCCTTAAGAAGGCACCCGGTCGGATGCCTTCTTAAGGGCCAGTAAGCCTAGCGCACTTCGATGTGCTGTTTGGTTACTTTTTCGTGGTCGAAAGGCAGGGTCACGCGGAGCAGGCCGTCGGCTAGTTCCGCAGTGATACCCTTTACACTCACCGTTTCGGGCAAGCGGAAGGCCCGCCGAAACTCCCCGAAGCGGGTTTCTACCCGGCGCAGCTTAGGAGCGCCTTCGCCCTCGGTAGCCGGGGCGGGGCGGTTGCCCGTCACGACGAGCTGGTTGTCTTGAAAATCAATATTCACCGCGTCTTTGGCTACGCCTGGCAAGGCCAGGTGCAGCTCGTAGCCGGCGGCAGTTTCAAAAATATCGGCCGCCGGCACGAAAGAAGTCGAAGGCTGGGGAGTGGTCGGCTCAGCATCCCGTAGCAGCTCGGTCAGCATAGAGTTGAAGGCGCGAGCAGGACGTAGCGTGGGGCGGGAATTATACAATACGGTTGCCATGGCAAACAAGAATTTTTAGGGATAGTAGCGGGCTGCTTCTACTAGCAGCGCTATCTACTTTCTATAAATTCTATACCAACCCAGAAAAGCTGCCATAAAGTCTCAAAATCAATGACACCTCTAATTAGCCTATTATAAATCTTGGCAAAAAGTGCCTAAAAAGCATTTAAAGGCTCTTTTAAGGAAAGATGTCAACAGACATTTTGACACATAACATTTTTAGTGCTGCGTAGGCAACTGCTGCCTGTCGGCTTTTACACCCGCTGGCAACAGGGTAAAACGCAGGTCGAGGCCAATAGTTGGCGCCACGTAATTTACTTTCCCACCCGATACTTGTGCCCCATTTTTATCATACTGCGCCAGCGTTTGCAAGTAGTTAGTCTGGTACGCAAACCACGGGGTAAAATCTACGATTTGGGATAGGCGCACGCCTACTTCACCTCGCAGGCTCGTGTACTGAATTGTGCGCTCATCAGGGTCATTGTCTGCTTTTTGCAAGCGCAAATGCGTGCTGGCCTCGTAGCTCAAGCGAGGGCGCAAGGCCAGCCCAGTGGCGGTATTGCTGCCAAGCGGAAATAGCTTTTCTAAATCGAGGCGTAGCCGGCCCCAGAACTGGCCATCGCCGGCGCTGCTGCCCAGATAGTGGCTGCCGAGGGGCACCGTACGCTCCAGGCTCAGGCGCTGTCCGAAGGTGATGCCGCCAAATACGGGAGCGCGGTGGCGCAGCAGCAGCTCGGGTACCAAGAACTGGGTACTAGCTCCATAACCCTCTAGGCGAGCAGTGCCACCCCAGCTCCACTGGGCATTCCAGAAGTGCTCGTAGGCTATTGTGGCCCGCCGGGTATCGAAGCCCAAGCTGCGGTTGCTAGCATAATTATCGCCCGCCAGCACGCGCTGGCCGCGCAGGGCCACGAGCAAGTAATCGCCATTTTTGAGCGCTAGCTCGCCCTGTAGCTCGGGCCACAACTGCGCAAAATCTACGTGGCGCGTGGTCTGAGCCGAAGCTTTTAAGGCAGCCAAAAACAAGAATATCGCTACTAATCGCTTCATGATCACCCTAATATTATAAACCAAATTTGGCTAAGCGGCCAATTCCTGTAAGGTAAGCCAAGCCATAAGTCCTGCTCCCAGGCTGAGGGCCTGCTCATCCACATCAAAGATGGGCGTGTGCACCGAGGCCGCAAATCGACCATCAGCCGCACGCGTGCCCAAGCGATAAAAACAAGCCGGGGCGGCCTGCGAAAAATACGCAAAATCTTCGGCAGCTAGCCATTGGTCGAGCTCAATCACGTTTTCGGCACCCAGGTACTGCTCGGCAGCGGCGCGCACGCGGGCCGTCACGGCGGGGTTATTGTCGAGGCACGGATACCCGCGACGGATTTCCAACTCGCACACCGCGCCCATGCTAGCGGCTAGCCCTTCGCAGAGCTGCCGCAGGTGCTGGTGGGCTTCGTTGCGCCACGCCTCATCGAGGGTGCGGAAAGTGCCTTCGATGTATACCTCATCGGGGATGATGTTGGTGGCACCGTTGGCGATAACCTTGCCAAAGGAGAGCACCGAGGGCATTTTGGGGTTGGCGCGGCGGCTCACGATTTGCTGCGCGGCCACGATAATGTGGGCCGCCACTAGCACCGGGTCGAGGTTGAGCTCGGGCATGGCCCCGTGGCCACCCTGGCCTTTGATGCGCAAGTACAGCTCATCGGTACTAGCCATGTAGCGGCCGGGGCGCAAGCCAATCTGCCCCACCGGTAGGCGTGGAAACACGTGCTGGCCCAGTATTTCGCCCGGCTTAGGATTCTCCAGTACGCCATCCTTTATCATCAGCGACGCGCCGCCGGGCAGCAGCTCTTCCCCCGGCTGAAATACCAGCTTCACCGTGCCTTTAAACTCTCCTTTGAGCTCGGTGAGCAAGCGCGCTGCGCCGAGCAGGCAAGTTGTGTGCACATCGTGCCCGCAGGCGTGCATCACGCCAGGATTTTGCGATTTGTACGGCACCTCGTTCAGCTCCTGAATAGGCAGCGCATCCATATCAGCCCGCAGCGCTACTACCGGCCCGCCAGGCTGCCCTTCGATGAGGGCTACTACGCCGGTACCAGCCACCGCATACGGCGCTAGCCCCAGCTCTTGCAGCTGCTTGGTAACGAACGCGGCCGTTTGAGTTTCCTTGAATGAAAGCTCGGGGTTGGTGTGCAAATGACGGCGAAACGCCGATAACGTCGGCGCCAGGGCCGTGGCGCGGGCTTTGAGGGTTTCAATCACAGTACTAAAACAGAGCAGCGCCCTATTGTAAAAGCTTGAACAAAAAAGCAGTCAACCTATTGCCTAAGGCGTCTTATTCAGCAGCACTTGCATGGATTCGAGTTCTGCTTTGGGCACAAACTGGCGCACGCGCATCAAGCCGCGCGCGGCATCCAGCTTGGTTAAATAATCGCCGACGTAGAGGCGGTAGACGGGCTGCTTGAACGTGATGTAATCAGTTTCGTCGGGGTAGCGAGCGATGATCTGCCGGCGAATATTCATCACTTCATTGCGCTCCAGGCCCAGGTAGGCGCGCACGCGGTACCCATTGGTATACTTCACATTCTGGTTGGTAAAGGCCTGGTCGCGGAGGCGCTGCTCTACTTGCGTAGTTACCTGGTTGGTAGGCGTGGGCGCGGCTGCCTTGGGCACTACCGCCACGGCCGTTGGCCTGCCTGGCCCCACGGGCCCCGGCGCCGCCGGCAGCTTAAATACCGGCCGGTATTTGGTTAAGTCGTCAGTGAGAGCGGCTGGCTTGCGCGTAGTATCGGCCGGCACGGTGCGGGCCACTGGCGCTGCAGGCGAGGTAGCGGCGCAAGCCGCCAGCAGGGGCAGACTCAGTAAAAACACGGCGTTACGAAGGCGTAGATTCATCTTCTTGTAAGATAGCCAGACTATTAGAAGTACCCAAGCGGTCGGCCCCAGCGGCCAGCAGGGCCAGCGCCTGCGCTTGCGTGCGGATGCCACCGCTCGCTTTGATGCGCACTCCGGCGGGCAGCACGCGGCGGAGCAGCTCTACATCGGCCACCGACGCGCCCCGGCTCGCAAAGCCAGTGGAGGTTTTTACAAAATGCGCCCCGGCCTCGGCGCACAGCAGCGCGGCCGTCGCTATTTCCTGCTCGGTAAGGAGGGCCGTTTCGATAATAACCTTGAGCAACGCATCGTGCACATCGACGAGGTCGGCTAGGTCTTCCACTTCGGCTTGCACCACGGCGAGGTTGCCCGACTTTAGCGCCGATACATTCAGCACCATATCAAGCTCGGTAGCACCTTCAGCCAGCGCAATTTCGGCCTCCCGAAACTTTACCCGGCTGCTACTATACCCGAGCGGAAACCCAATAACGGTGCACACTGCCACGTTCGAGCCGCTTAGCTCGCGGGCAGCTAGCGGCACGTAGCACGGCGGCACGCAAGCACTGGCAAAGCTGTGGTCGCGGGCCTCCTGGCACAGCTGCGTTATCTGGGCTTCGGTGCAGTCGGGTCGCAGCAGCGTATGGTCGAGAGTAGCGGCGAGGTTCGGCATGGACATAGCGCAAAGGTACGGCCCATAGCCAAGCGGTTACTCTCCTAGTAGCTGGGGTGCCCGGCCAGCGACTCGCTTTGCCCGATGGCAGTGCCTTTAGCCAAAAATGAAAGCGGAATCGCCAGCTTCGCCTGCCTGTGGTGCTATTACGGCTCTGAAAGCGAAGCTAATTCCGCCATTTTTTTTAAGTAACTGGCTTGCTTACTAAGCTGCACGTAGCCCGTTAGCAGTGGACTTGTTAACAGGGCCTTTGCCGGTCGACCAGTTAGCGGCATGGCAGCGCGCTGGTTTCACCCGCTGTCTTCTGCGTGATTTAGCAGACAACCCTCACCATTCCAAGGCAGTACGCAAACTACTTATTCACCATACAGCTCCTTTTCCATGAATACGGAAGATCTTAAGCAACTTATCAAGGGCGGCCTGGCTGCCCAGCAGGCTGGCAGCAAAGTAGCCGCCAAAGCCACCGACGATATTCAGGACGATGCCACCAACACGGAGCTCAAAACCATGCTCCAGCGCGGCAACGACACGGCCAAGCAGTGGCAGCAGCGTATAGAGCGGGCCATTAATGAGGCCGGCGGCGTCGATGACGAAGACAATGAGATTCTGGAAGCCCACTATGAGGTCAGTAAGGAAATTCGCGGGCAAGCCGACACCAAAGAAGTACGCGACCTAGGCATTATTGCGAGCGGCCAGCTAGCGCTGCACTACTGGGTTGCCTCGTTTGGCACGGTGGCCTCGTATGCGGAAGCCGCCGGCCTGAGCCAAACTGCCCAAGAGTTGCACCGATCGGCCGACGAAGCCAAGCAGGCTGATGAGCAATATACTGCCCTAGCCAAGCGTCTGCTAGCCGCTAGCTAATTAGCCCTTAATCAAAAGGCCTCCCTGGTCCTGGTAATCTTTGCCAGGACCAGGGAGGCCTTTTGATTAAGGATACTGTCTTTAAAACTTAGTCTACCAGCACGCAACGCTGTGCCGCCAGGTCCTCTTCGACTGTCTTGTACTTCACATCGCGCAGCACCCGGCCGTCCATATATTGCACACTCACTTTCTCGTTGCGATTGGCCACTTTTTGGCTGCGCGCCGGCTCCTGCTTGATGGCTGGGGCTAGACCCAGCTCGGCAGCCTGCTCCAAGTCTTCGGGGCCGGCGCCCAGCGACACATCCGATATTGCTTTTTCGGCCTTCAGCTTGGGCATTGGGGCCGGCGTAGGCAGGTCGTCATCGTAGAAGAACTCGGGCTCGGCAAAGCCAGCTTCGGCGGCTACCGGCACATCGGCTTTGAAAAGGAAGCTGCTCGTACCATGGTTCACCTTGCTTAGCATCCGCTTGAATAGCTCGAAGGCTTCAAACTTGTATACTAAGAGCGGGTCTTTCTGCTCATACACTGCGTTTTGCACTACCTGCTTGAGGTCGTCCATTTGGCGCAGGTGCTGCGTCCAGGCTTCGTCGATGGTCGAGAGCACCGCGCCTTTTTCCATCTGGCGCACAATGTCGAGACCCTGGCTAGCTTGCGCTTTACGCAGGTTGGTGATCACCTGGGTGTGCTTATGACCATCGGTGAAAGGCACCGCAATATTCTCGTAGGGCGTATTCTGGCTCAGCAAGTCGTTTATCAGCGGCAAAGAGTTTTGGCCGATGTGCTCGTTCTTGCTTTCGTAGTAGCCAGTAGCTTCGTCGTATAGCTTTTGCGTAAGCTGCGGCGCGAGCAGCGCGCTAAATTCCTGGGCCGTGATGTGCGTATCATAGCCAAAGTCTCTGATAACCGACAGCTTGAAATCCTCAAAATCGTTGGTGATTTTGTGGCCCGTGGCGATGTCCTCGCTCACGTCGTAAATCAGGTTTAGAATATCCAGTTCCAGGCGTTCGCCAAAGAGGGCGTTGCGACGGCGGCGGTACACCACCTCGCGCTGGGCGTTCATCACGTCGTCGTACTCCAGGAGGCGCTTGCGGGTGCCGAAGTTATTTTCCTCCACCTTCTTCTGCGCCCGCTCGATGCTTGAGGTAATCATCGAGTGCTGAATCACTTCGCCCTCTTCCATACCCATGCGGTCCATGAGCTTGGCAATGCGCTCCGAGCCAAACAGACGCATCAGGTTGTCTTCCAGCGATACGAAGAACTGCGACGAGCCCGGGTCGCCCTGGCGGCCGGCGCGGCCCCGCAGCTGGCGGTCGACGCGGCGGCTTTCGTGGCGCTCGGTACCGATAATGGCTAGCCCGCCCGCCTCGCGCGAGGTTTCGCGTAGCTTGATGTCGGTGCCGCGGCCAGCCATGTTAGTGGCGATAGTCACGGTGCCTGGGTAGCCCGCGCCAGCTACAATCTCGGCTTCGCGCTGGTTTTGCTTGGCGTTCAGTACCTGGTGCTTGATGCCGCGCAGCTTCAGCATGCGGCTCACTAACTCGCTGATTTCAACCGAGGTCGTACCTACCAGCACCGGGCGGCCGGCCTGCACCAGCGCCTGGATTTCCTCGGCTACGGCATTGTATTTCTCGCGCACCGTACGATAAACTTTGTCGTGGTCGTCTTGGCGCGAGATATTGCGATTGGTTGGAATCACCACCACGTCGAGCTTGTAGATCTCCCAAAGCTCGCCGGCTTCGGTTTCGGCCGTACCCGTCATGCCACCCAGCTTGTGGTACATGCGGAAGAAGTTCTGCAAGGTCACCGTGGCGTACGTCTGGGTAGCATCTTCAATGCGCACGCCTTCCTTGGCCTCAATGGCCTGGTGCAGGCCGTCGGAGTAGCGGCGGCCTTCCATTACGCGGCCCGTTTGCTCGTCCACAATCATCACCTTGCCATCCTGGCTCAGGATGTACTGGTCGTCGCGCTCAAACAGGGTGTAGGCTTTCAGCAGCTGGTTCACGGTGTGTACCCGCTCGCTTTTCTCCTGGTAGTCGCTCATGAGTTGCTCCTTCTGGTGGAGCTTCTCCTCGGCAGTCAGGGCGTCGGCCTTCTCAATATTGGCGATCTCCACCCCGATGTCGGGCATGATGAACAGGTGCGGGTCCTCGCCCTGCGCCGTAATCAAGTCAATGCCTTTTTCGGTCAGCTCAATCTGGTTGTTTTTCTCGTCGATGGTGAAATACAGCGGCTTATCAGCCTCCGGCATCTGGCGCGAGTTATCGCCCAGGTAAAAGTTCTCTACCTTTTGCAGCGCGGTGCGCACGCCCGTCTCCGACAAAAACTTGATGAGCGGCTTGCTCTTGGGCAAGCCCCGGTAGGCGCGGAACAGGGCTAGCCCACCTTCGCCTTCTCTGGCCCCGTCATTACCTTCTTTAAGCTGCTTACGAGCTTCTACCAAGTAGTTCTGCACCAGCTTTTTCTGCTCATCTACCAAGCGCTGAATGCGGGGCTTGAGCTGCATAAACTCGTGCACGTCGCCCTTGGGCACCGGGCCCGAGATGATGAGCGGCGTCCGCGCATCGTCAATCAACACGGAGTCTACTTCGTCGACCATTGCGTAGTGGTGCTTGCGCTGCACCAGCTCGCCGGGGTCGCGGGCCATGTTATCGCGCAGGTAGTCAAAGCCAAACTCGTTGTTGGTGCCGTAGGTAATATCGGCCAGGTAGGCGTTGCGGCGCGCATCAGTATTAGGCTGGTGCTTATCGATGCAGTCTACCGTCAGGCCGTGAAACTCAAACAACGGCGCATTCCACTCCGAGTCGCGCTTGGCCAGGTAGTCGTTCACCGTTACGAGGTGTACGCCACGGCCGCCCAGCGCGTTGAGAAACGCGGGCAAGGTCGATACCAGCGTTTTGCCCTCACCAGTCGCCATTTCGGCAATTTTACCCTGGTGCAACACTACCCCACCGATGAGCTGCACGTCGTAGTGCACCATATCCCAGGTGATTTCGGCCCCGGCGGCCAGCCACTTGTTGCTCCAAATAGCCTGGTCGCCCTGGATGGTTACGTTTTGCTTGGTGCGGGCAATCTCGCGGTCCATGTCCGTAGCCGTCACGACTAGCTGGCCATTTTGGGCGTAGCGACGCGCCGTCTCCTTCACAATGGCAAATACCTGGGGCAGCACTTCGGTCAGGGCTACCTCAAGGTCTTTATTACGCTGTTTTTCAAGCGCATCTATCTGCTCAAAAATTTGCTCTTTGTGCGTCACATCAAGCTGAGGCTGGCTATCAATCTGGCCCTGGAGGCCAGCTAGCTGCGCATCAATGCCGCTGAGCTTAGCATCAAGCTGCTGGCGAACTTCCTGGGTGCGCTGGCGAAGCTGATCGTCCGTCAAACCAGCCAGTTTGGCATATTCCGCATTGATGAGGGCCACATAAGGCACCACGTCCTTCAGGTCCTTTTCTGCTTTAGAGCCAAACAGCTTGGCGACGGTTTTGCCGAGGAAATCTAACATTGGTTAACTAAATTGACTAAAAAGACAGCGCGTTCTGGACAAATTTACGGCCTACCCGCCGAACCGGGCGACGAGCCTAAATTATAAAACCCCACCTTCTCAAAAAGAGTGCAGGGTTTTAACAGGCGGAAATAATGGCAGAAGTGGACTAGCTCCCTCTCAGGGCCGAATTATGACTGCCGGCCGGCGGTAGTAGCCAGGGCGGCCATAATAAGGCCGCGGCCGGTAGTACCGACGCCCATAGTAGCCTCGGTAGGGTGCCGAGTGGTAGTAGCGGGGCCCATAGAAGGGCCGGGGGCCGCGGTAGTAGCGGCGAGGAACTGGCCGTTGGGGGTAGCCCTGTCCACGATAATATCCGCGCTGGGCCTGCGCCGGCTTAGCATCTATAATAACCAGTCCTACGAAGAGCAACAGGCAGGCAAGTAAGCGTTTCATAAGAAAAAGTGATGGTGTGGAAAAAATATTGGACTACTTTCACGATGATTAAGCGCTAGAGCTTACCTAAGCCACTAGCGTGCTTCCTCGCGCAACGACTGGGCAAACTCGCGCAATTCGCTCACCAGCAAGCCTGGCTCTTCGAGGGCCGCGAAGTGCCCGCCACGGGGCATTTCCTGCCAGCGCTGCACGTTGAAGAACCGCTCGGCAAACTCGCGCGGGGCGGGCGTGATATCCTTTGGGAAAATAGCGAAACCCGTGGGTAGCTCGACGTGGGTAGGCGCCGCGAGCGTGGGGCTGTGCATGGCTTCGTAGTAAAGCCGCACCGACGAGCCGATACTCTGCGTCACCCAGTAGATCATGACGTTGGTCAGCAAATCGTCCTTAGTGAATGTATGCTCGATATTGCCGTCGTTGTCGCTCCAGGCATAAAATTTCTCAATGATCCAGCCCAGCAGGCCCACCGGCGAATCGTTCAGGCCATAGGCTAGCGTTTCGGGCTTAGTGCCCTGAATCTTCTGATAGCCAGCTTCTTTCTCCTGCCAAGCCTTATTCTTCGCCACAAAAGCCTTCTCGGCCATCGACAAATCGGGCAGCTTGTCGGCCGTTTTTGCGTGGGTTGAGGGCACATCGGTTAGGTGAATGCCCAGCAAAGAATCGGCGTGGTGCAGCGCCAATTGCTCCACGATGCTGCTGCCCCAGTCGCCGCCGTGGGCCACAAACTCTTGGTAGCCTAAGATTTTGGTCATCAGCTCGGCCAGCACATCGGCCATCCGTTTGGGGTCGTACCCTTTCTCGGTAGGCTTATCTGAAAATCCGTAGCCCGGCAAGTCCGGCACGATCACTGTGAAGGCATCTTCGGCTCGCCCGCCGTGCGCCGCCGGGTTAGTGAGCAACGGCAGGATTTTTACCATCCGAAAAAACGAATCGGGCCAGCCGTGCACCAGCAGCAGCGGCAGCGGGTTTGGGCCCTTCCCCTCCATGCGGATGAAATGCAGATTGAGCCCGTCTACCTCGGCTTTGAACTGCGGAAACTGGTTTAGCCTGGCTTCCTGCACCCGCCAGTCGTACCCATTTTGCCAATAAGCCACTAGCTGCTTGAGATACTCGCGGTTGGTGCCGTAGTCCCAGCCGGCACCCTCGATTTCGTCGGGCCAGCGGGTACGGGCCAGGCGCTGCTGCAAGTCGTCGAGGACCGGCTGGGGTACGTTAATTTGGAAAGGCTGCATACGGAGTGGAAAAGGGCGAAAAACAAAATGCCCCGCTGGGTGGGCGGGGCATTTTATACGGTTTAAAAACCAGTCAGGCTACTCTTTGGCCGGCTCGCGGTTCACGATTTTCTGTACCAGCGAGGTCGAGCCCGCAATGGCGGGGCGCATTGGCTTAGCAGCTTCCTCCTTCTCCGTCAGCTTTTTATAAAGCGTGAGCGCTTGCGCTACCACCTGGTCCATATTGTAGTACTTATAAGTAGCCAGGCGCCCAACGAAATGCACATTGGGAGTTTCGTCCGCGAGCTTTTTGTATTTGGCATACAGCTCAGCGTTCTCGGGCATTGGCACGGGATAATACGGGTCGCCTTCAGCTTGCGGGTACTCGTACACGATAGCCGTTTTGGGGTGCGACTGGCCGGTGAGCGCCTTAAACTCCGTGATGCGGGTATAGGCGTGCTCGTTGGGGTAGTTCACCACTGGCGCGGCCAGGTGCTGCTCTTTGTTGAGTGTGTCGTGCTTGAACTCGAGCGAGCGGTAAGGCAGCTTGCCAAACTGGAAGTCGAAATACTCGTCTACCGGGCCGGTGAAAATCATCTCCTTGAAGGGGATGAACTTAATCACCTCGTGGTAGTCGGTGTTGAGCATGATTTTGATGTTCGGGTGGTCGAGCATCTTCTCAAACATGCGGGTGTAGCCGTGCAGCGGCATCGCCTGGAAGGTATCGGTGAAATATCGGTCGTCGCGGTTGGTGCGGGTAGGCACGCGGCTCGTTACCGACTTATCCAGCTGCGAAGGGTCAAGGCCCCACTGCTTATTGGTATAATTCTTAAAAAACTTATTGTAGAGTTCGCGGCCAACCTTACTTACTACTACGTCTTCCGACGTTTTGATAACGGGTACTTCTTCAGCTACTGATTCGAAGAATTGCTCTACTTCGAAGCTGGTCAGGCTCAAGCCATACAGCTTGTTGATGGTGTCGAGGTTAATGGGCATCGGCACCAACTGGCCGTCTACGGAGGCGAGCACGCGGTGCTCATAGGGGCGCCAGTCGGTAAAGTTGCCGAGGTAGTCAAATACATCCTTCGAATTGGTGTGAAAGATGTGCGGGCCGTATTTGTGAATCAGGATGCCATCCTCATTATAATGGTCGAAAGCATTGCCCGCAATGTGGCTACGCTTATCAATGATGAGCACTTTCTTGTTGCTCCGGGTGGCTAGCCGCTCAGCCAGCACGCTGCCAGCAAAACCGGCCCCGACGATGAGATAGTCGAACATAAGGGATGATTTAGAAGATGAAGTTAAAACTGTTAGGTAACTACTTGAGCGAACGCGAACTAAAAGGCCGCGGGTATAGCCGTCGAGCGTTTGGCAGCGAGCCGCTCTTGCATCAGGTTCACCATATTCTGCCAGGTAAGGTCCCAGGAAATGGTGGCTAAGTACTCGTCGGTACGGGTACGCCAGCTAGCATCTTTACCTTGCTCCAGGGCAGTAGCGATGGCTTGGCCAAACTCGGCGGGCTCGTCGGCAATCTGCACAAGATTAAGCTCGCCGTAGGGTCGCACCACATCGCGGATGCTAGTACTTACTACTGGCCGGCCAGCGGCCAGGTATTCGGGAGTCTTGGTAGGAGAAATAAACTCAGTGCTTTCGTTGCGCGCAAATAGCAGCGTTGCCACATCCCAGCCGCGCAAATAAGCGGGCAGCTCCTGGTAGTTCTTGCCACCGAGGTAATGGATGTTGGCGTTGTGCGGCAGCGAAGCCGGGTCAATCTTGACAATTGGCCCGATAATAACGAACTGCCACTCGGAATGATTCGTGGCCAGCTGGCTAAGCAGCTCAATATCAAGCCGCTCATCAACCACTCCAAAGAAGCCGATGCGAGGGTGCGCAATGCCGGCCTGGTCGGCTGGCTCGGCCAGATCGCTGTTGCGCGCCTGGCCAAAGTGGTTCTTATCGATGCTGCTCGGAAATGAATGAGCATCATCATGTTGCTCACGCTTAGCTTCGTATAGGCGCTGGCCCCCGGTGAATACCAGGTCAGCCTTCTTAAATAGCTCGCGCTCGCGCTCGCGCAACTCCGGGGGAGCAAACTTGAACTGAGCTAGCTCATCCATGCAGTCGTACACCGTGAGCGCTGGCGTAAACAGCCTAGATTTGCCCAAGGCCATCGGCGTATAGTACCAGAAAACGTACGTGTTCAGGTTGCTTGCCGCGAAAAACTGGCTTAAAACTCCAAACTGCGCCTGCTCACTAGCCGCTTCATCGGCACGCAAGTGCTGGGGCAGATGCACCACCAATACTTTCACCCCATTTTGTCGCTCCTTCACTTCCACGTGCGGCTCGATGAAGTCATCATCGTGGAAGAAGGCATCTTCTACATAAAAAACTCGGCCGTGCTGGGCAAAGCGCGACAGCAAATGCTGAGGCCGCTGCCACACAAAGTCCCAGTGCAGGTGCGCGAAGCAAACCAGGTCGGGCAGTGAATACGTAAGAGTAGTTGAGTCGGCTTGGTCCGCGGCCGGGGCGGTGGAGGCGGCACGCGCAGGTGCCTCCGCCGAAGTAGAAAGCGGCATGAAAAAAGGACAGGAAAAGGCTTTTAGGGCGGTGCCGGGTGGGTAGATACTTCCAACGGGCAGGCGCTTGCCTACTTCTACGCAGGTCTGCGCGTAAAGGATATGGCAGGGCTTAAAATGAACGAGTTATTGGTTATCAAGCTAGCATTTTTCAAGTATAAGTTGCATTTCTACCGCATTTATCCATCCTGATGAGGTAGTATCACGTAACCACTCGTGCCGTACGCCGACATGGCGAAAACCTGCCTTTTCAAACAAGCTGATACTGGCCTGATTATTAACAGCTACCGTGCAGTACAACTGGTGCAAACGTAGGGCTTGCCGAGCGTAGGGCAGCAGCTGCGCTAGCGCGGCCTGGGCGTAGCCACGCCGCCGCTCCTGGTGCCGAATGGTGATGCCAACGCCTGCCCGCTGGTGCAGCGCCGAGTACTCAAAGAGGTCCAACGTACCCACTGCCTCGCCAGCTTGCGAACTGATAATCAACCGCATTTGCCCCACTTCGGCCAAGCTAGCCGCAGCGTGCTGCAAGTAGTCGCGCAGGGCTTGGCGCGAGATAGGGGCCGGCAACACGTCCGAAACTGCCCACAGCTCCGGGTCGTTTTCGAGGGCGAATAAAAAATCTAAGTCTTCGGGCTCCAGAGCGCGCAAAAAAACCATGATCGTACAATAGTATCGACAAACTTTTAGTCGATTTCACCCCCAAATACCCGCACCGCTGGCCCGCTCAGCCACACATCGGTAAAGCCCCCGCTAGCCGTCGTTGTAAAGCTCACTTCGAGCACGCCGCCCATCGTTTGCAAGCGCACCGGGGAGGTAGCGCCACGCTGCGAGGCGGCCAGCGCCACCGCCGTCACGCCGGTGCCGCAGCTCAGGGTTTCGTCTTCTACCCCGCGCTCGTAGGTGCGCACCGGCCAAGGCTGGCTGGGGTCGGCAGGCACTTCGACGAAGTTGACATTGGTGCCGGTGGGGTCGTAAGCCTGGTGGTAGCGAATATCGTGGCCGGTGGCGAATACGTTGAAATCAGCGAGGCTGGGCGACTCCAGCGGGTCGAGAAAATGGATGTGATGGGGCGAGCCGGTGTGCAAGAAAATATCCTCCTCCCCTACTTCGGCTGCCTGGGGCGCTGCCACATCGATCATCTTCAGGCGCACGGTGCCGTCGGGCGCAATGTTGGCTTCGTGGGGGCCGTCGGTAGCCAAGAAATAGGCACTTTCGGTGATGAGCCCCAAATGCTTGGCGAAGGCTACCAGGCAGCGGCCGCCGTTGCCACACATCGAGCTGGGCGCCCCGTCGGCATTAAAATACACCATCTCAAAGTCGTATCCTTCCTTATTACGCAGCAGCATCAACCCATCGGCCCCGATACCGAAGCGACGGTGGCAGAGCGCCGTAATGTGCGCCTGGTCGGTATGGTCGAACTGCTGGGCGCGGTCGTCGAAAATGATGAAGTCGTTGCCGGTGCCTTGGTATTTGTGGAAAGTCATGGTGCGAAGTTCGGGCCGCCGCGCTGGCGGGGCAACTTTACCGCGGGCTGGCTAATGCCCCTGGCTGGCCAGGTCGCCGCAACGCAGCCAGTATTCCCACTTTTTGCGGCGGGGCGCGACTTTACCACGCAGGTATTTCTCCATAATGAGGGCAGCGCAGGGCGCGGCCGAGAGCCCGCCAAAGCCCGCATTTTCGAGGTACACGGCTACCACAATCCAGGGCTTGGTGGCGGGCGCAAAGCCGCCGAAGGTGGCGTGGTCGTCGCCCTCGTCGTTTTGTACGGTGCCGGTTTTGCCAGCTACTGTGATGCCTACGTCGGCGAGGCTGGCCAGCTCGGCGGTGCCGCCGCGCTGCATGGCCGCCACCATACCGGGCACGAGGGCGGCAAAGTTGGCGCTGTCTACCAGGGTCCGATGCTTTGGGGTGAAGCGGGATAGCGGCTGGCCCGACCGGCCCACGGCCCGCACAAAATGGGGCGTGATGTACCAGCCCCGGTTGGCGATGGTGGCGAGCACGTTGGCCGTTTGCAGGCCCGTGAGGTTGATTTCGCCCTGGCCAATGCTGAGCGAATAAATAGAAGGGAACGTCCAGTTTTTGGTATGGCGCACCTTGTCATAATAGGCCGGAGTGGGCAAAAACCCTGGTTGCTCGCGGGCCATATCAACCCCCAGCAAGGTGTCGAGCCCGAAGGACTTTACCTGTCGCCGCCAGGCCGCCAGGTGGCGGTGGCGCGCCGCCACGGTATCGGCCAGCGTGGCGGCCGAGTCGGGCCGCGGCTCCACTACCGCCCGCAGCACTTGGTAGAAGTACGGGTTGCAGCTGTACTTCAGGGCTAACGTTAGGTTGCGCGCGGTCGGGTGCGGGTGCACACAGTTGATCAGCGACTGGTCGCAGGCAAAGGCAGTAGTGGCCTTGACGGCTCCTAGCTGGAGGGCCACGGCGGCATTGACCAGCTTAAACACCGAGCCCGGCGGGTTGGCCTGCACGGCGGGGCGGTCGAGCAGGGGCCGGTCGGGGTTGTGCAGCAGATCGCGGCGCTCGGGGTTGCGGCCGGCGGCCGTGAGCACGGCGGGGTCGTACGTGGGGGCCGACACGTAGCACAGGATTTCGCCGGTGGTGGGGTCGAGGGCCACGAGGTAGCCGCGCCGCTCGCCCAGCAGGCGCTCGGCGTAGGCTTGCAGCTCGGCGTCGAGACTCAAGTGCAAGTCCTGGCCCTGCCGGAAGGCCGTATCGGCGGCCCAGCGGCCGTGCACCTTGCCGTGCCCGTCGGTGAGCGGGTGGTAGGCGCCGCGGTGGCCCGCCAGCAGGTTATTATAATAGCCCTCGATGCCGCTGTTGCGCAGCCGGTAGTAGCGGCCCCTTTCTAGCCGCTGGGCCAGGTACAAAAACTGCTGGGCGGCGGCTGGCGGGTAGCCCAGCACGGGCGCGGCCGCCGCGGTGCGGTAGGTACGCTCGCGGCGGCGGTGCACCACCAGGCCCGGCCACTGGCGGGCGTGGTGCCGCAGGCTATCGGCCTCCGGCTGGGTAATAGCCAGCGCAATGGGCCAGCGCTGGAGCCGCACGGGCGCCGGCAGCCGGGCCGTGTCAGGGATAATCGCCCCCGTCGAATCGGCGAGCGGGGCCGGCCGGCGAGGCGGCGGGGCGGGCAGGCGAGCGGCAGCCACCCGCGCCTGCAAAGCGCCGGCGGGCCAGCCCAGCAAGTGGTTGAAGCCTACCGTATCGAGCTGGGCGAGGTGCGGCAGCGTGAGCGTATACTGGTCCTCATTGGTTACCAGCAGGGTTTCGTGCCGATCGTAGAGGCGGCCTCGATGGGGCTGATACACCTCCCGGCACCGAAAGTATTCTTCGGCGGGTACCGCAGCATCAGGGGCCGAGCAGGCGTGTAAACTCAGCAGGGCTAGCGCGGCAACTATACTACGGGGGGCGATAGGCATTAAGGTAAAATTACTGCCTAACCGGTGGCATTGCCCGCGCTACTAGCTGAATGGCCGCCAGGCAGATTAACCGCACTATGTGAGGCGGGGTAAATTTACGGGTTGTTTCCCGTCTGTTTATGTCGCTTCAAACACAGTTGGCACAGATTCCTGAAGTTCGCCATCAGAATAAAAACTTCCGCCATTTTCTAGTTGATGTTTTGGCTATTAGCGTCTTAGCTACGCTTTGTGGGGCCGATGACTTCGAGGAGATTGCCTTATTCGGGCAGCAGAAATTCAACCTGCTCCGACGCTACCTGGCCCTGCCTCACGGCGCGCCGGCAGTCGATACGTATCGCCGCGTCTTCGAGCGCCTGGACGTGGCCCGCTTCAACGCCTGCTTTATGGCCTGGATGCAGGAAGTGCTGCCCGCCCAAACGGCGGGCCAGGTGTGCCTGGCCGGCAAAACCCTGCGCGGTAGCGGGGCTAAACCCCTGCACGTCGTCTCGGCCGTGGCCAGCGCCACGGGCTTGAGTCTGGCGCAGGTCGCCAGACAAGGCAAGGGCCAGGAACTCGGAGCCGTGCCCGACCTGCTGGCCCTGCTCGACCTACGCGGGGCGCTGGTCAGCCTCGACGCGCTGAGTTGTCAACCCCACGTCGCCCAACAGATGGTAGACCAGGGCGGGGACTACCTACTGGGCCTCAAAGCGAACCAGGCGAGCCTGCTGGCCGAAGCCGAGCGCCACCCCGCCACCCTACCCGCTACCCAGGCCCACACGCGCTGGGCCTACGCCGGGGAGGGCACGCCGCTGCGCTACCGGGTCTGGACGCAAAGCGACCTGCGCTGGGTGGACGAAGACGGCCGCTGGCCGGCCTTGCACACGCTGGTGCGGGTCGAAACGATGCGCCAGCCACTTCCCCTACCTGTGGCAACGCCAGCACCTGTTCAACAGCGTTATTATAGTAGTAGCCGGGCCCTCACTGCTGCCCAGGCCGACGAATTTGTGCGCGGGCACTGGGCGATTGAAAACGCCTTGCACTGGCACCTGGATGTCACCTTCGGCGAAGATGACCACCACCTGCGCCAGCACCAGGCCGCCCAAAACCTGACGCTGGTCCGCAAGCTGGCCCTGAACCTGCTCAAACAAGACCCTACCAAGCGCAGTATCAAGAACAAGCGCAAACGATTAGCCTGGGACGAACCCTTTTTAGAAAGCCTCCTCGCCGCCCTCTGCCAGCCCCAGACATAGTGCGGTTAATCTGCGGTCCACGTAATCAGGGGTTGTAATGTCAGTTAGCAAGTAACTAGTGGTCGAAAAACATTAGATAGTCGGGTACAATTTGACTAACTTGATGCGAGCATCGGCCGTCCTAAACTGACACTTGTACGGCTTTGACTTGGCGTTTTGCCGAATTTTCCACTGCTCTACGACTGCTCGTACCTCGTCTTCGCTCGCAAAAGAGCGGTTGAGCACTTGGCGGCTCAGCACCGAAAACTCGATTTCGGCCATGTTCAGCCACGAGCCGTGGGCGGGGGTATAGATGATTTCCATGCGCTGCAAATAGGCGTGGGCCACGGCCGGCGGAAAGTGGGCATAGAAGAAACTAAGTTTATGCGTACTAAAATTGTCCATTACCCACCGCACTTTCTTCGCGTCGCGATAGGTCGTATCCATTAGCCGCGCCACAAACTGCACCCAGGTCGCGGCCTTGTGGTCAGCTTCGACCGTGAGTTCGCGCCAGCCCCGCAACGGCTCGGTCGCGACAAATAGCTCCACCACGCCATGACGCACGTATTCCGAGTCCTGGCAGCGTTGCCCATTTTTCTTAGTAAATTCCTGATATTCGAGTACTTGCTTTGGCGATTCGTCCAGGCATACGACCGGGTAATCCGCATCGTAGGCTTGCTCCTAGACATCGAGCACCTGCTCCATCTGGCAGACGAAAGCCGCGCTTTGCTCGGCCGGAATTAGCCACTGCTTCGGCCCGTGAAAAGGCTTGAGTTCGTTTTTTTTAGCAGCCGCGCCACCATCGTCGTCGAAATGTGTTCGACCACCTGCAACTCAACCAGGCGCTCGGCCAGCAGTTTTAGCTGCCAGCGCGGGTGCTCGTCGGGCGGGCTTTGGCAGAGCAGGGCGGTTAAATGGGCTTCTACCCGGCCGTCTATCTTCTTATTCGAGCGCGTTTTACGTACTTTTGGCTCGAACATGACCAAGCCTTCTTCGCAGAACTGGCGGCGCACCCGCTCGACCGTTTTGGTGGCGCAGCCCAGTACGGCCGCTAACTCAGGAGCCGGACGACGGCCCGTATGCTCGTCGCTATTGAGCAGAATCTGAATGCGTTGCAGCTTAGGCGAATGGCTTTTGTACTTCTTTTGCCAGCCCGCCAGGGTTTGGCGTTCGTCAGCACTCAGAAACAGGCGATAAATTAGCATGGGGCAGTGGCGTTTTTAACAAAAAGCCCGACAGACCCAATAAGGTTTTTCACCTACTAGTGGCGTACGCAGATGCGCGGCTCTCTCCCACTTTTATGGTTTGCTTATCGGTATAAACCAAAAAGTTCTGATCGATAGGCTTCGTGGTACCCAGTCCTTTAGAGCAGATTTCACTTCAGGGTACATGGTAGCTGTATAGTCCCAGGATGAGCTGGGTCGGGTCTTGGGTGAAGATAGTAGGATTTTTCTGCCATTGGGCGCAGACAAATTCGTGCGGGGTCAGACCCTGCAAGCGCAGAGTTGATAAGTTCTGCGTCAGGGCAGGAGATTCTTCCAATTTTGGGCGAAGAACAGTTGGGCGTAGCTGACGGAGGTAGCGACGTTGGTCAAGAGGTAGTTCAGGGCCAAGGTGTTGAATATAGCCACGTTCACGGCCGCCACGCGGTGGCGGATGCCGTTGGTGTCCTGCCCAAACTGCACGTCGCGGGTACGGTGGAGCTTGTTTTCGATGCCCCAATGCCCGCGGATGCCCGCTGCTACTTCAGCGGCCGGGCGGTCGGCCAGGCTGGTCAGATAGTAGCGCGTTTGCGACGTGGTGGCCCGCGGACCGACGACGGTTTTCGTGACCACGACGACGCCCGCAGCGCCGGCCCAGGCCGCTTGCCAGCGCGGTTCCACGCCGGCATTAAAGACCGTATGCCAGGTGTTTAGGCAGCCATTGCGGCGCTCGCTGTGGACGTGGCAGGCCCCAGCCGGCTGAGGCTGGGCAGCGTAACGGGCGGCGATGGCGGCCCGCAGCTTGGGCTGGTTGCCCTGGACTTGCAGCACGTAGTCGTTGCCGCTGGTCACGATAGCGGCGGCCGTTTTTTTGGGCGTGTAGCGCGTCGAGCGTCCGCACCACGCCCCGGTCCTGCAGGCCGGTGAGCAAGTCGCGCAGCCCGGCCAACTCGCCCGTTTTTTTGTCTGTGTAGTCCTGCACGGCCAGCGTCAGGCCCGTGCGTTGACAATACAAGCTCACTACGGAAGCGAAGCTTTGACTGGCCCCGTGCGCGTCGCGCACGGTCGAGCGCAGGCTTTGCCCGTCGCCGGCCACCCAATCCCGGGCCTGGACTTGCGGCGTAAACCAGCGCCCAAATGCCTGGGCTAGGGCTTCTTTGTCCAAGGCTTGCAGCAGGTCGCGGAAGGCGCCATAGCTGGGTAGGCCGTGGCGCAAGTCGAAATAGGTGGTCAAAAAGGCCGCGTTGCTGCGGCAAAACCGCGCCATCTTGCGCGGCCCTTGGCGGCCGCTGGCAAGGGCCAAAAACGTCATCCACAGAAACGCGGGCAGTGGAAAGCGCTGTCCTTGCCGACGGCGCGGGTCAGATACTTGCGCGAAAAAGGCGGCGAGGTCCATTACGTTTTTACCAATAAATTTACACCTCCTGCTAGAACTTATCAACTCTGCCACCCCCTCCCCTGCGGGAGAGGGGCTGGGGCCCCACAAGGAGGGTGACCACATACACCAACCTGAAAACTGCTCTAGGATGAGTTTTTTGTTATCAATGAGGCGTTTCCTTCAGGCGCAATGCTTCACAAGGCCTTGCTGAAAGGGTAGCAAGTGCGCCCACGTACACCGCACTGGTATCGAAGCGACTTGGAAGCCTCGCCCTGGTCTGACCTTCACTTTACGGGCAGAGCTGGCGCTACCAGTAGGGTATGACCTTGGGCATGCTGCCAAGTGGCGACGCCGCGGTTTGAACAAAACTTGTGCTAGCTACTGGCTTACTGGCTAAGAAGCGTAACACTGCCAGGCGGTAGCCGCTTACTGGGAAAATAAACAAAAAGTGTAAAAATGATTTGCGTCTTAAGAGCCCACAACGTTAGATTTGTGGTGCATTTTGCAAGGTATATCACTGTTAGCTAGGCCAATGCCTTTATTTTATAAAGATGCAATGATTTTACATAAGGATAGCGGCAAAATATAATGTCCTACTTAGGTTAGCCAGTAATACGAAGGAGTATGAGATTTTTGATGCCTAAATCCTACCGCTCAACAGGGGCGCTAGTGCCCCTCAACGAGGCGGGGTGAGCTTGTCACTTCACTTAACTAACGAACTGGTCTTTGCTATCTGCGCTACCTAACTGGCCAAGTAGGACGACAGGCTGTACACACATCGCCAAGGTCAGCCGACAGAATTGCTCAATAGGCGATTTGACTTGGTGATCCTCATAGCTGAGTGGTAGCATCGGATCCAGCGAGCAGCACCTTTCATTACCACTTCACGCGCTACTTACCTATTCCTTTCTTCCTAATAAAGTGCTGAAAACCTGCTTTTTTCATATCTAATGAAACAAATCAACAAATTATTTCTGAGTACTCTGGGGTTGGGCTTGCTCGTTGGGTACAGCGCCCATGCGCAGCTGGGCGTCAATATTGGGGCGGCTACTCCCCAAACGTCGCTCGACGTGAGCGGGGCCATCACGACCCGGCCGGTTTCCGTGGCCGTAGCCAGCAACGCGGCCACTGTGCCCGCTAACGCTGGGCTGGTAGTACTCACCGGCAGTGCCACTGCCGACATCGTGCTGACCAGTGCTGCTACGCCCTTTGCCGGCCAGCTGCTTACGCTGGTAAATAACACTACTGGCGGGCAGCGGGCCCTGCTCAACGGCATTCCTATCAACAACGGCCAGGCCCTGCTTTTCGTCGGCGACGCGGCCAGCAGCAACTTTAAGTCGGCCGACAACGGCGCTGCGGCCGGCGCCGCCACCACTTACTGGAACCTGCGCGGGAACGCCGGCACTAGCCCGGCCACCAACTTCCTGGGTACTACCGACGCGCAGGACCAGGCCTTCCGTACCAACAACACCGAGCGGATGCGCATTCTCTCGGGTGGCAACGTCGGCCTGGGTACCACTGCGCCGAAGAGCACGCTGGAAGTAAACGGCTCACTGGCGGCCAACTACACCAGTATCACGGCAGCGTCCTACACATTAACGAGCACCGACTTTTACGTGGTGTACCGCGGTACTACGGCGGCCACCTTGACCCTGCCCAGCGGGGTAGGTGTGAAGGGGCGTTTGTACACCATCAAGAACACTACCGCCGCCCAGACTCTAACCGTGAATGCGGCTAGCGGTGAAGGCATCGATGGCAACTCCTCCTTCACGGTGCCCCCTGGCCAGGGCGTACAACTCGTGACGACCGGCGCGACTGCGGCCGGGACCGTGACTTTCGAGATCGCAAGTTTTGCCGCTGCCACCAGCGCGGGAGCCGGCGACAACCTGGGCAATCATACTGCCACCCAGAACCTGAATCTGCAAAGTAATGCCCTCGTGGGCACTGGGGCCGACCTCGGCAGCACCGTAGGCGTGGGAGTGCGCACCGACGGTGGCCTGAACCTGGGGCAGAATAGTCCTGGCAATAACGTTTTTTTGGGTTTCCAGAGCGGCCAAGCCAATACGACGGGTACCCAAAACGTGTTCAATGGCTACCAGAGCGGCCAAGCCAACACGACGGGTATCCAAAACGTGTTTAGCGGCACCTACAGCGGCTACGCCAACACGACGGGTAATAACAACGTGTTCAATGGCTACCAGAGCGGCTACACCAACTCGACGGGTAATAACAACGTGTTCACTGGCCTCCAAAGCGGTCAAAACAACACGACGGGTAGTAGCAACGTGTTCACTGGCCTCCAAAGCGGTCAAAACAATACGACGGGTAATAACAACGTGTTTAGCGGCGCCTACAGCGGCCAAGCCAATACGACGGGTAATAACAACACATTCGATGGCTTCCAAAGCGGCAGAACCAACACGACGGGTATCCAAAACGTGTTTAGCGGCACCTACAGCGGCTACGCCAACACGACGGGTAATAACAACGTGTTCAATGGCTACCAGAGCGGCTACACCAACTCGACGGGTAATAACAACGTGTTCACTGGCCTCCAAAGCGGTCAAAACAACACGACGGGTAGTAGCAACGTGTTCAATGGCTACCAGAGCGGTCAAAACAACACGACGGGTAATAGCAACGTGTTCAATGGCTACCAGAGCGGTATAGCCAACACGACGGGCAGCAGTAACCTGGCCCTGGGCTACAGCGCCGGCCCCAGTACCGGCGCCTTAACCAACGCCACGGCTATCGGGGCCAATGCCAGCGTGAGTGCCAACAACAGCCTAGTGTTGGGCAGTATCAATGGCACCAATGGCGCCACAGCCAGCACCAGCGTAGGCATCGGTACCACTGCGCCGAAGAGCACGCTGGAAGTCAACGGCTCGTTTGGCGCCAACTACCTGAGCGTGACCACAGCTACCTACACGCTGCTGGCCACCGATTTCTACGTAACCTTCAAAGGCACGGCGGCGGGCACGCTCACCCTGCCCAGCGGCCTGAATACCAAGGGCCGCCTCTACACCGTCAAGAACGGTACGGCGGCCCAGACCCTCACGCTGAACACAACCAACAGCGAAACTATCGACGGCAGCACCAGCGTGAGCATCCCCGCGGGCCAGAGCGTGCAGGTGGTGACCAGCGGCGCTACCTCGGGCGCGGCTACCTACGAAATCGTGGACTTCTCGTCCGCGTCGAGCGCCGGGTCGGCGGCTGGGGTTACGGCCAGCAACGGCCTGACTGCTACCAACGGCAACGTCAAACTTGGCGGCACCCTCACGGGGAATACCGAAATAGCCACCGGCACTGCGGTTGGTAGCAACAACCTCACTATAACGGGCAATGGCTACTTCGGCCTGGGCATATATCCGGGCACGACGCCTAGCAGCAAATTCCAAATAATAACCGATGCCTCGACAGGCGGGGGCGAAGACGACTACCTCTTCGACGACTACGGCAGCAGCGCGGCCAGCCTGTCTAACCACATCCTGTTGCGCACGTCGCGAGGAACCATTGCTTCCCCGACCCCATCGGTGAACGGTGACCCGTTGGGGGGCATCACGTTCGCGCCCCGGATAGGCACGGGCACCGGCTCACTCACGTATAGTGGATCGGAGATCTACGGCTACTACAAGGGCGACGGCACCAGCACGCTCACCGACCTGCGCTTCTTAACCTCCAGCGCCGAGAAGATGCGCCTGGATGAAACCGGCCGCCTGGGCCTGGGTACCACCACCCCGCAGAGCACGCTGGAAGTCAACGGCTCCGTGGCGGGCAACTACCGCAGCATCACAGCCACTGGCACCACGGTTTTGACGGCTACGGACTTCGTCGTCGTGTATAGTGGTACGGCGGCCGGTACCTTCACCCTGCCTAGCGGCCTGAACGCCAAGGGCCGCCAAGTGACCATCAAGAACGGCACGGCGGCCCAGACGCTCACGCTGAACACGACCAGCAGCGAAACCATCTCCGGCAACACCAGCGTGAGCATCCCGGCGGGCCAAAGCGTGATGGTAGTGACCACCGGCGCCACCTCGGGCGCAGCCACCTACGAAATCGTGGACTTCTCGTCCGCGTCGAGCGCTGGGTCGGCGGCTGGGGTTACGGCCAGCAACGGCCTGACTGCTACCAGCGGCAACGTCAAGCTCGGCGGCACCCTCACTGCTGCTACCGATGTTGCCACGGGGGGGTTTGGCCTCACTTTCAGCGGCGCGGGAAAATTTGGTTTTGGTACCACCACGCTCACCGGCCTGTTCAATGTGAGCGGCGCTATGGGCACAACTT
Organism: uncultured Hymenobacter sp.; assembly: GCA_964514915.1. Taxonomy (GTDB): domain Bacteria; phylum Bacteroidota; class Bacteroidia; order Cytophagales; family Hymenobacteraceae; genus Hymenobacter. The sequence goes on along the minus strand of CAZERY010000004.1, from coordinate 3,758 downwards.
CCACTGGCGGTCTGAATTTTGTGAACACCACCGGCATTCCCATTAGTACTGCTTCTGGTGCTAGTACTGTTACCACTTTAAGTGTCACCCCCGGTTATGCGGGCGCTAACACGGGCATCACAACGGGCATTGTGGCTACGTACGACCTGCCCGGAACCGGCGGCAACCACGTTTTTGGGGAAAATGTAATTCCAGATGGCAGCAGCCCTGCCCTAGGCAGCACCGCAAACCGGTGGTCCACTGTTTACGGGGTAGCTGGCAACTTTAGTGGGGGCGTTTCTGGGACAAGTGGGACCTTCAGCGGTAACATTTCCGGGGTAAGCGGGACCTTCAGCGGAGCTATGACCTACGGCCAGAGCTCCCCCACAGCCAGCGTAACTGCGGGTGCGACGGACTACTTCGTTGTTCCGCAATCAGCTCTGACCTATACCCTCCCTAACTCAGCTGCAAATAAGGGTAGAACCATAGTAATATTCAGCTATGGCGGCGCAACGACAGTAGCTACGACTACCGGCGGAATTTTTGATCCAACAAATTTCTCGTCCACCGCCACGACCAGCTATTCGCTAGCCCAATTTCATCGCATTACGTTCTTTTGCGACGGAAGCAACTGGATTGCAACGGCTTATCTGTAAGCGACGAGCCGATTCGCCGATCCGCCCGCTGCTGGTTGCGGGCGGATCGGCTGCCCGGCTGCGCCACTGTGTTTCGTTTCTCCTCGCGCTATACCCATGAAACAATACTTTACCTTGCCCCGCGCCCCGTGGCCCCCAAAAGCGGCGGCCGTGCTCGCCCTGCTGGCAGCAGCGGCCGGCGCCCAGGCCCAGACGTATAATACGGGCACGACCAACGCCGTCAACGGCAGCCTGTACACCGGGGGGGTGTTTCAAAACACCAGCACCGGCAACTTTGCTAATACTGGCTCTACACTCACGTATGCGGGCGCCAGCGCCGCCACCTTCGTCAACAATGGCACCTACACGGCGGCCCTCAATGGCAGCAACGCAGCGGTCGATAAGTTCGTGGGCCCCAACGGCGCGGCCGGCCCGCAGGAGATCGCCGGCAATGCCGCCCCGGCGTTTTACAATCTGATGCTGGCCAACGGCAGTGGGCAGCCTTTCACCATCAGCAATGCGCAGGGGGTAGACGTGGCCAACGTGCTGATGCTGCAAAACGGCGTCACTACCACCCCGGCTACGGTGGCGGGGGCCATTCGCCTGGCCAGCGGCGCCACGCTAGCTGGCAATACTCCCGGCACTACTACCTACATCAATGGCTACCTGGCCAAGGCCGGTACTACCGCTTTCACCTACGCGCTGGGTACCGTCAACACCAGCGGTGGCAACACCACGCCCGTCGGCGCGACTATCTACTCGCCCATCACCTTTAGCAGTCCGGGCGGCACGGCCGTCCGCTACCTGACTGGCACCCCGCCCAACGTCACAGTGCTAGCCACCCAGGGCGGCGGCCTCCAGCTCACTAACGTCAGCACCAAGGAATACTATCCCATTGGCACAGTGGGCGCGGCTTCGGGCTCGACCATTACGCTGCCCTATGGCAACTTCGGCACCACGGCCGCGGGCGACCCCTACGTGAGTAACCCAGCCACCCTGACCATCGCGGCCTACAACGGCACCAACTGGACCAACCTGAGTGCGACAGCCGCCAACAGCGTGAATACCACGGCCAAAACCGTCACCGTGACGCTGCCCACGGCCCCAAGCACCAGCTACACGGCGCTGGCCCTGGCCAGTACCTCCACGCAAAACCCCCTCCCGGTGGAGCTGGTGGCCTTTAAGGCCGCCAAGCAGGGTGCCGATGGCCTACTAAGCTGGGCAACGGCCTCCGAGCAGAACAGCGCGTACTTCGAGGTGCAGGCTAGTACCGATGGGCGCACCTGGCAAACACTCAGCCAGCTAGCCGCGGCCGGCACTAGTACCAGGCAGCGGGCTTATAGCTACCTCGACCGCACGCTGGCGCGCTACGGTGCTCCAGTGGTATACTACCGCCTGCGTCAGGTAGATCAGGATGCTGCCGCGCACTACTCGGCAGTAGTATCGCTGAGCCCCGATGCCCTCGCCTGGTCCCTGACGGCTTACCCCAACCCTTTCGCTACCGAGCTTAAGGCCGAGCTTCTTAGCAGTGAAACCGGCCCTATCACGGCAATGCTGGTGGATGGCTTGGGGCGCACAGTGCTGCGCCGAGAGCTAACGGGCGTTGCCGGTCGGCAGCTGCTCGACCTCGATGAGGCGCGCGCGCTCCCCAGTGGTAGCTACCTGCTACACGTGCGACAGAATGGCCATACGGCTACGGTGCAGCTCGTGCGCGAGTAATTAGGAAGTTTACGCTATCCGCTCCACTCCCTAGCCCTCTTTCCTTCAGCGAGGGGGAGCCGGTCTCGGGCAGCTGTAGCTAGTCATTCGGCTCCCTCTCGCTGAAGGAGAGGGGACTTGGGAGGGAGGCAGAACCGCTTGGTGGATAACTTGTTAGAGTGGATTCAGAAACTGTGCTATCGTGACATCACCCAACAAAAAAGCCCCGTTACTACGTTAGTAACGGGGCTTTTTAGTGGCTAATTCTTCGCCTTACAGCAGCTCGGTGCTGCGTTTCACGAAGGCCGTAAGCGCCTCGCCTTTCAGCATGCCCTGGGCTAGCAGCGCCAAGTCGAACGCCTGCTTGGCCACGGTTTCGCCGCCGTCGGCGAGCACCTTCTGCACCAGGGGGCTGTTGGCATTCACGGTCACGTCAAACGAGTCGGGCATCGAGCCAAACATCTGCATACCGCCTCCGCCTCCGGTGCGCTGCATGTCTTTCATGCGGCGCATAAACTCATTTTGGGTGATGACCACCGGCGCGTCCTGCGGTGAGAGAGCCGCCACTTTGACGTGCATCGCCTCGTTGTGAATGGCCGTTTTGAAGATGTCGGTCAGCTTGGTCTGGTCTTCGTCGCTCAGCACGCTGGCTTGGGCATCTTCTTTCTCAATGAGCTGGCTGGCCGTGGCCGAGTCCACGCGCTTGAACGTAGTTTTTTCCAACTTCTGCTCTAGCTGGCCGATGAAGTGCGGATCGAGCACCTGGTCCATATTCAGCACGTCGTAGCCGCGCTCCTGAGCGGCGGCTACGAAGCTATGCTGCGCCTCGGCGTCGTTGGTGTACAGCACCACCGTGTTGCCATCCTTGTCCTGCTGGTTGGCTTGAATGTGCTCGGTATACTCCGTAATAGTATAGAGCTTGCCATCTACACTTTTCAGCAGCACGAAGTCCTTGGCGCGCTCGTAGAATTTCTCATCCGAGAGCATACCGTACTTCACAAATACCCCAATATCAGCCCACTTCTCTTCGTAGCCCACGCGGTCCTTGCGGAACAGCTCGGCTAGCTTGTCGGCTACTTTGCGGGTGATGTAGGTGTTGATCTTGCGCACCGCCGCGTCGGCTTGCAGGAAGCTGCGCGATACGTTCAGCGGGATATCGGGCGAGTCGATGACGCCTTGCAGCAGCATCAAAAACTCGGGTACCACGTCCTTCACGTCTTCGGTGATGAACACCTGGCGCGAGTACAGCTGGATCTTGTTGCGCTGGAATTGCAGCTCGTCCTTCACCTTCGGGAAGTACAAGATGCCCGTCAGGTTGAAGGGATAATCCACGTTCAGGTGTATCCAGAACAGCGGCTCTTGCATCGTCATCGGGTACAGCTCGTGGTAAAACTTGCGGTAGTCCTCGTCGGTCAAGTCGCTGGGCTGCTTGGTCCAGATGGGCGT
>CAZERY010000003.1:0-52715 GCA_964514915.1 uncultured Hymenobacter sp. | reverse complement strand
ACCGTACCTATGGCTATGCCGGCAGCCCGCAGTGGCAATTTGACTAGCGTTTGCATATCTACTAAACCCTACCCCCACGGCAAGGGCATTATTGTAGGTCTTTACGGGTCGGGGGTAGAGATTTGTGACCTGCCTGCCGCCACCATTTCGAGCTTGGTCGATTGCGCTTGTCCGCTAGTGCCCGTGCTCCATACCATCGAGCAGGGCTCCGCTACGGTATTCATTCGTGGCAATATGGCTGCCCGCATCTTCGATGAGACGACGCACGGGGGCTTTATTGTGGACGGGGAAGAAAGCGTGCTCATCGGCGTGTACGCGGGGGTGGCCGCGGCCGTCGTCTGGCCGGGGAAACAAAAATTCGGTAATTGTGGAGTTCAGTCCTGCAAGCAGATTATTCATCAAATGACTGGCGCTGACTATGAGGAGGAGCCTTTACTTAAGTATGCTATCAAACATGGGTGGGTTATATCCGACCCAATCCTCTCCAACCAAGGTGGCATCCACCCTTTTGATATGCGAAAAATGCTTGACCACTTTAATATAGACTCTTTTGTATACTCTGCACCATCTCTATCTGTATTAGACTCTGATTTTGCAGTGACACTACGGATTAACAAAGGAATTATTATATCTTTAAATGCAGATATTTTATGGGGAAAAAGCCCTATTACCTGTTCGCCTCATGCAGTCCTTATTACGGAAGGAGAATTCGACGGGCAAGGTAATCTTACCCACGTATATATTAATGACACTGGGGCTGGCGAGCAAGGCCGGCGCGTGACTATAGCTTTGCTAGAACAGGCGCGACTGGGCATGGTAACCTTCATTGGCGAGCCCTACCCCATGGTCGTAACGAATTGGGGTATCTGGGCCAGACGCACTCCTCCACCTCCACTCAAGCTCCTTAATGATTTGTCTAACTAGTGTTTATGAAAGATTCCTGGCTTTATGAAGTATTTGATATTGCGTTGGCAGCTCCTCCTGCGCATCTGAAAGGGCGAGTAGAAATGTTAGTTGGGGGCGGTAATTATTGTACGGCCATCCTACCGGTGGTAATAGGCGAGCAGCAGGCTGTCCAACTAGGCTTCTGCCAGACATCGGGGGTGCGGCCCGACGCTGAGTGCTGGGTATCGGCACCCTTTGCTACCCTTACCATTGCTTATCCCGGCCAGCAGATCAGCTGGCGCGACACCCAGGCAGCGCACTTTGGGATGACAACCACGGTGCGGGCCGGTAGCCCCACCGAGTACGTAGGCGTAGCAGGCCAAGAGGGCATTACCGTCGAAGAGTTTATTGAGGCGCGCACCCAGTATCCGCAGCTAGTAATGCGGGTGCTTGACCGCCGATGGCTGGTAACCCGGCACCCGACCACGGCCGAGGAGCGCGCTACTGCCCAGCAGCTCCAGCAGTACATAGGCGGGCTCTATGGTAAGCCCCTGCTGCCCTACTACCAGCAAGAAGGCCGCCACTTTCTGGCCTGGCTAGCGCGGGCGGCCGCGTAGGGGTTTGCGGAGCCGTTACCCAACTAGCTAAACACTTTGAGCGGTTCTCAGGCCAGGGGTGGGGTCCTACGCAGTGGTACCGTCGCTGGTGGCCACTACCTGCACCTTGGGCCCCTAAAACCAACTGCGCTTGCTGGCACAACGCCCTTGGTGCGTCTTACCCGTCAAGAGCAGCGCGGAATCTGGGTAGTATGGCCTACGGCCACTGGAAAGGAGCCCAACCCATAGCGGACGGGTCTGTTTGCACACGGTCGGCAAGCGGTGAAGGGGGTAAATACCTAAAAATTAGTCTGTTCCTGCCGAACAAACTTTTTTCTGCCTTACCTATACGTCGCCACTTGGGTTAGCCAGCAAAAAAGGTTGGCCGGCCCGGCCAATCCAACGAACCTACTCCAGAAAAAGGGCCGGCTCGCCGATGTTGACGCCGCGCTTGTCCAGCCCGAAGTGGCAGCGCCCGTCGCCCTGCCGCAGGCGCTTCGAAATAGGGTAGGGACAGATTCTACGTACTAAGCGCGGCCCCGGCCTAGTGCAGGCCACCGCCCGTCGCCCCGGCCGGCGCGGCAAGCAAGGGGCCGATGCGCTGGCGGCCAGCCAGGAGCATGAGCAGCGCCAAAAGGGAGGTGGCAGCCATAATAACCGCCATCGGAATGGCCGTGTGCGAATTGAACAAGCTCACGCCCACCGAGGCCAGCGCGCCCATGCCCATCTGAATGGCTCCCATCAGCGCCGAGGCACTGCCCGCATTGCGCGTAAACGGGGCCAGCGACAACGCCGAGGTATTGGGGCTAGTGAAGCCCAGGCAGCTCAGAAACAGGAATAGAAGCGCCACCGTGCCGCCCAACCCCAGCACGCCGGCGCTGGTGAGGCCGAGCAAAGCCAGTGTAGTAAGCACTTGGCACCCCAGCGCTACGAGCACGATTTGCTCGCTTTGGTAGAAGCGGAGCAGCCGGCTGTTTACCTGGCTGGCGCCAATGAGGCCGATGGAGAGAAAGGCGAATATCCAGCCGTACACCTTGCCTTCGACGTGGAAAATATCCATAAATACCAGCGGCGAGCCCGAGACGTAGGCAAACAGCCCGCTAAACGACACGGCTCCCGTCAGGGCGTACGTGGTAAACTGCGGCTCGCGCAGCACTGCCCAGAAATTGGTGAGGATAGCCCGGGGCTTGAGCGAGAGGGTGGTATCGGGCACGTAGTTGACGGGCAGCCACCAGGCCGTAGCCAGCAGCAGCAAGGTGCCCAGCCCGCCCAGGGCCACAAACACGGCCCGCCAGCCAAACGCCGCCGCCACGTAGCCGCCCAAGGTAGGTGCCACCATGGGCGACACGCCCACCACCAATATCAGCAGCGCAAAAACCTGGGCACTGTCTTTCACGGGAAACAGGTCGCGCACCATTGCCACCGAGGCCACGGCCGCCGCACAGCTGCCAATGGCCTGCACGAACCGGAGCACAATCAGCGCCTCAATACTATGCACCGCCAGGCAGCCCACCGACGCCACTACGTAGAGCACCAACCCCAAAAACAGCGGGGGCTTGCGCCCAAACCGGTCGAGCAGCGGGCCATACAGCAGCTGCCCCGCCGAAATGCCCACAAAGAAGCTGGATAGCGACAGTGCCACCCGCGCCACAGTGGTGTGCAGGTCGAGGGCAATGGCCGGAAAGCCCGGCAGATACATATCAATAGAAAAGGGCCCCAGTGCCGTCAGCGTACCCAAAATCAGGATAAGAGAGGAATAGCGCTGCTTCGTCATGCGGGAAGGGCGAGCAGCTCAAGACTGCTCAAAAAACTTTCAAATATCCGGCCTAGTGGGTTCTAAGGTCGCCGTGCTTGGCCGGGAAGGAGCGCGAATTTTTAGTTTGCGCCCTGTACTGTTACCTACTGGCAGACTACAAGTCCGCGCTACAGTGCCCCGGCCTGAAAGCGGCTGTAGGCCGGCAGGCGCATGGATGCTAGAATCTGGCCCGGCGTCATGGGGAGCGAGCCGAAACTCCTTAGTAGTTGGGCCTTAGCCAAGGGTGATCGCATCTCAGTCGGGGTGGTGCAGCAAGGTCTTGGCTTCGCTGCTGACCCGCTCGGCAAGGTGGGCGGTGGTAGACCGGCCGGTGACTTCCTTCGCGGCCCGGTTTAGGTGGTTGACGGGCTCCGGGAGGTGAGCCGCGAAGTCCTGGGCAGTTTTCAGCGGCAGCGCCATTGAATAGCTTGCCGGTAAGCTCAGTTCCGGAGCGCTAAAAAGCGAAAGAGGCTTTCCTCAAGCAGGGCAAAACTGCCTCTGCAAAGGTCAGGCGACTCTAAGCGACTTAAAATTATTGTTCGAATCTATTATTTATAACTGTCAAGTAGAGGATTAGTCACGGTCAAATGCATTCCTTTTAACTCACTGAAATGCAAGTGAATAAAAGCACCGTATGCTGAGTTTATTGGAGCAGGAAGGGCTTTTAGATTTCACCAGGGGTAGAATTTTTGAGTGTGATATACCTTCTGCGACTTTATACTTGCAGATAGGTTGCCTAGTGATAGAAGATTAATCAGTGTAGCGCATAGGCAGCCTGGCCACACCCACCTGTGCCACGCCAACTCCCCATCTCGCTCCACCAAAAGCGCTAACTTGGTAGCTGTACCCAGCTTTCAGTTCTCTATGCCCCTGCAACACCATCAGTTTTGCAGGGCCATAAGCTGATTTGTAGAGTGCTAATGCCTGCCTTTGTCTAAGGATGATGGTTGTATATATTATAATATTTATTTTTTACTTAATCTTCTTGTAGCTATGGCGTTTACTGCAGGGCTTACGCTGGATGACGGTGATAAGGACAATGTCAAGACCTATATCATTCGGCGCTTACAATGGTCTGTCCACCAGCAGAAAGACCAGCTGGGCCGGCCCAATGCCGTGGCGCACGGCGGCCAAATCCAGGTAGAGGTGGCTTCCCTACCCGATGAGCGGCTGGTGGACTGGATGTTCCAGCCCCGCAAGCTGCTGAGTGGCACTATTCAGATCATGCGCGGCGATACCAAGCAGAAGCTGAAAACGATCACGTTTACCAACGCCTATTGCGTCTTGCTCAAAGGCAGCTTTGCTCCCAATGGCCCGAACACGAGCCTGACCAGGTCGCTATTGATTTCGGCCCAGCAGCTCGAGGTGGTGGGCAAAGAGCAGGTGCAGGTGCGTAATAACTGGCCGAGCTAGCTTCTCTTACTCCTTTCGCATGGAGGGGCCTTCTGTCAGTCTTTCTCTCAGCTTTATTCCTTGCTAGCCGATGCCATCTTCCTTTTCCGCTGAGTTTCCCTCGACAAGACGGACTACACTGTATTGCGTTGCGACTACTTATTTTACCAGGACACCGATGCGCTGGGCCAGGCCGTGGCCCAGGTGCGCAGCGGCGAGCTGGAGCTGGTAGTGAAAGGGGACGATGACACGCAGCTGCTGAGCTGGGCAGCCGATCCGCTGCTCAGGCGCAACGGGGAGGTGGTCTTCTTCCAGGGCGACCGGCTGACTGGCGAATACGAAAAGCTGGCGTTCACCGAGGGCTCGTGTGTGGTGTACACCGAGCTGCTCGAGCCCGGTAATACTCAAGAAGGCTCGTACGTGTGCCAGGTCAAGATAGTAGCCAATCGGCTCGTCCTAAATGGACTAACGCATAGCAACGACTGGCTCGGATATGCTTAATCTTTACGTTCTTTTCAGATGGCTTCTTCGCAGTCGGTGGTCCCCATGCAGGCCTGGTTTACGCTGCAAGGCGACTTGGTGGGCGTTAGTGGTATTCCGGTGCGCCTGGTGGCGGGCCAGCCCGTAGACCCCACGGCGTGGTACTCGGCCGATGGCCACCGGGCGGCCATTGCGGGTCCCTTTCGCAATGAAGCCATGAACAAGCAGGGCTACCTGCGTGGGTCCCAGATTCTGGCGGCCGAAAAGCTGGCACTAGCGGCGCAGCGCAGGGGCTGGGCTGGCGCTACGGCCCAGCCCGTGGCCCCAGCGCCCCAGAGTGGCTTGAAGCCGCTCGACTGGACGAGCGTAACGGTAGGCAGCACCGGAGCGGCCGTGCAGTTTGCGGAGTGGGACTTGGTGAAAGAGGGAAAAGATGGCGTCGAGCGCTGGCGGTCAGCAAAAAATGGTCGTTGGTACCCCACCGCCAACCAGCCGAATGGCGTAACGGGGCCGCGGGCAGCTATCCTGGAAGAGGCGGGCCGGTTTGGGAAGGCGGGCAGAGTCTGTTTCGTGATAGGGACAGTTATTACTGTTTATCAGTTCGTTAGCGCCACACGTATCACCCCGCACAATGCCCGCGAAGCGGAGGACCGGCAAAACAAGATGAACAAGGCCGGCCTGGATTTAGCCATAGGAGTGATAGGATTGCTCGGACCCATTGGCTTTGCCATTTCGACGGTCTATTTTATTGTGGATACTGCCGTAGCCTTCGGCACAAATGGCAGCAACAATATTTTGGATATACCAGCCCTGCTAGTTAGCGTGCAGGCTGCCGGGCCACTCACCATCGGTACGCCTCACCACCTCCTGGAAGTCGCCGCCGACCATACCCGCTTGGCCTTGCCCCGCCGGGTAGCTACCCCCAGCCTAGCCGAGCGCCTACGCCAAACACCCTTAGCGGCGCACAACGCCGTCTTTCGACCCGCTACCAGATAAGGAGCTATGCAAAAACTACTGTTTTTCTACCGCTACACGTTTTATTGGGCCTACGAGTGGTCGCTGCGCAAGTACGGTGCGGTGCAGGGGCCCGAAATTACGGGCTTGGGCATCGCGGCTTTGTGCGTGCAGCTAAATATTTTCGCAGCGGTGTTAGCCCTGGGCTGGCTGGCTCACCTCGACCCGCCGTTTCCCGACTTCCCTAAACCAGTGCTGGTCATCGTGGCCCTGCTTTGGTTGGCCCCCCACTACTGGTACTTGGTGCACGGCGGGCGCTACCGGGTTATTGCCGCCGAGTTTGATGCCTGGGATGCTGACCGCCGCTGGTACATGAATCGGCGCGTCATCTTCTATATCATCGGCTCCTTCGCCGCGTTATTCCTGACCCTTTATTTACTCAAAAATTCCCCTAACCCGCTGCACGTAGCCTGGTAGCCTCTTCTTAGCCAGTCAATTCTATTTTCTTCCTAAGCTTATTCTTATGGCCCAACGATTTCGTCCCGTTATTAAGATAGCCGGCATCCCTGAACTGACTCACTGCCTACGATTAAGCATCAGTCAGGCTATTTTCGACCACCACCACTTTGAGGTGGTAGTACCCTCCGAAGCGCTGGAAAAGTCGCCGGACGACACGTTTTTTCAGGAGGTATCCACAAAACTTTGTGGCAAAACCATTGAAATTTCGTTTGAGCCCATCAAAGCGCAAGATGCCTCGCCCGGTGCGGCAAAAAAGCCCGCGCAAGGTTTTGAGTTTAAGGGTTTCATTACTCAGCTCCGGTTGGGGGGCACCGATGACCTGACCAACGTCTGTATCATTGAGGGCTATAGCTCTACCTACCTGCTGGAAGATTCGACGCAGCGCCGCACGTTTGTCGACCAGACCCTACAGAATATTTGCGAAGAAGTAAAGAAAGGCTACGATGACCTAGCTTGGCAGGTAGACGTGAAGCACAAAATCAACAAGATTCCCTACGTAGTGCAGTACGACGAGAACAGCTTTACTTTTCTCAAGCGCCTGGCAGCGGCGCACGGGCAATGGCTTTACTATACGGGGCAGAAATTAATTATCGGCTCAGCGGATAACACAGACGCGGTAGATTTTATGGTGGGGGGTGCACAGTCATTTTCGCTTACCGTTTCGCTGCGTCCGACTAGGCTCCAGGCTACCGGCTACAACTACCTAAGGCACGAGCAAGAGCCCTGGAATGAAAGGTCGGCGAGCGCCCCTCGCACGACAGAGATCGCTACAATCGCGGAGCAGAGGTCGATGACGCTATTTCAGCACACTTCCCACGTGGGCGCTGGGCAGCCCGTAAGCACTGTAAGCGAGTTAAGGGAAACCTTGAATCAGCTAGAAGCCAACCTCACCGGCTCGCTGGTAGTCTTCGAAGGGGTAGGTGAGGACCCTGCCGTGGTGGTGGGCAAGCTCATTAAGGTCAAGAAGCCAACCCCTGATGGCCGGGCAGCGGCCGAGCTAGGCAAGTACCGCGTACTAGCTATTGAGCACTGGCTCGACAATGAGGGCAACTACTTCAATAAGTTTCGGGCTATTCCGTACGAGAAAAGCGGGCTCTTGCCCGTGCCGTGGATCGCGCCTGTGGCCGGAGCCATGGAGCTTGCCAAGGTGATTGACGTAAACGACCTTGAAAAGCTAGGGCGCATCCGGGTGCAGTTCATGTGGCCCATCGCTAAGTTCAACTCGGCCGCGGCCCGGTCGGGATGGCTACGCGTGAGCACGCCCTACTCGGGCGATGGCAAAGGGCAGCTGTTTACGCCCGAAGTGGGCTCGCAGGTGCTGGTGGGCTACGAGCAGCAGCAAGCCGAGCTGCCCGTGGTACTCGGCAACTTGTTTCATGACAAAAACCCGCAAGACGCCACCTACACCCGGACCAACAACCACCTCAAGGGCCTGCAAACGAAGGGCGGCAACAAGCTGGTACTCGATGACACGGAGAAGGCACAAACGATTCTACTTTCTAACTCCAATAACAGAGGTACGGCCATCAAATTGTCCTTCGAGGGCGATGGCAGCATCACCATTGAAAGCGAAGGGCTGGTGACGGTGAAGAGCCCTGAAATCGTGCTCGAAGCCGGCAAGCAGGGGAGCATTACCCTGCACGGTAAAATGATTACGATTGAGGCGGATGAGCTGCTGACTCTCAAAGGCGACCATAAAACCCATATAAGAGCTAAAACCCTGGATGCTACAGCTACTAATGTAACTGTGCATGGCACAGCTACTACGGCCATCAAGGGCGGAATAGTAGACATTAACTAGACGGCCTGCGGCTGGGCAGCCCGCCGTAAGGGTTGCCAATAGGGTATCACGTTACGCTTTCACTGCATTTGCTTCTTTTCGAATGAGAACCCCAGCAGCTACTGCCATGACCCCTGCCGCCCATGGTGGTTTCATTGTGACTGGCTCGATGAACGTGCGCATCGGGCAGCGGCCCGCCGCCCGGGTCGGCGATACGATAGTGTGCCAGCAGCACGGGGAGAGCTCGATCATACTGGGATCGTCTACGGTGCGGATCAACGGCCGGGCCGCGGCCCGCTTTACCGACAAGACGGGCTGCCTGGCGCCGGGAATGCCGCCCATAAGTAGGGTGGTAGGGCCACCGTCATCGGCAGTGGCTGATGCGCCGTTGGCGCCATTCCAGGCGGCGACAGTAGCCGGTACGTCACTGGTATCATCCCGGGCGTCGTCAATATCCGATACGTCGGCGGCGTCAATGAACGATACATCGAGTACAGCGGGGCTACGGCTGAATGCGACGGCACCAACAACTTCTACCCCTCCGGGGCTATCCCGGTCGGCGACAATAGCCGATACGGCGGCGGTATCCCGGGCGTCGTCAATGGTCGATATAACGATTCTGGCGGGGCTGGGGCCGCAGGAGGCGGCAGCACCCGATACATCGGGTGAGGAGAAGCCGCCAGAAAAAAGCTGGTTCGTGCCGAAGTGGCCCTTCCCAGATTTGCGTGACAAGGTCAAGTACGACGAGGATGGCAACTGGGCGCACACCTCGGCCCCGGAACGGGCAAAAAATCGGTTAACGGAGGCGGAGAAGGAGGAGATAGCGGCCAAGCGTGAGGAGATGGCGGAGCGGGGTGAGCAGATGGCGGAGCCGGGGGAGAAGATGCATGCGGATTCTGACAAAGCGGATCGTTGGGAGAGCAGCGCTCTGCATATCGAGTCCGCAAAGAGTGATGCCAACAAGGATGGGAAAAACGATACTGAAAAATGGCAGGCTAACGTGCTTCGGGTGTACAAAGAGTGGGAATGGGGCACTATCAAAGAAGACCCTACAAACGCCTCGGGTGAGGTAGCGTCACAGGCGCCTGCTCCGACGCAAGGCACTTCTTCCGCAGCCGACGATACAAACGCCCCGGATAATGTCTCGGGTGATGTGGAGGCACAGAGGCCTGCTCCGACGCAAGGCAAGGAGGCAGGTATACGTATCAAAACAACCCAGAAGGCCGTCTTGGATTTAGGATACGCGACCTGGCGCTTTGGTTTTCTATGGGGCGCCGCGAAGAAGGAACCCCAGCCAGCCAGCGCGGCCAATGACAGCTCGGATAACAGCAACGAACCCGTAGTAGCGGCGAGCAAATGGAGTAGACAGAATATATTGGATAAAGTGAAGATGGGGACGGGCTCGCTAAACAGCGGCGTCGAGCTAGCCGCGGGGAAGTTGAGCTTGGAAGGCACAGCCACCTATAGCGCAACTGGTCCGAAGTCCCTAAACCCTTTTGTATTCTTAGGCCTCGATCTTAACCTGCTTCGCGCCAGAGTGTACGAGCTCGACCCGCTATTTGGCTACGACGGCAAACGTATTGGCTTTGGGTTAAAAGCCGAATCGGGGGCCGTCCTCGGCCGAGCTGAAGGATATGGTAAGGCAACTATACCCCTTGGGGGATATAATTTGCAGCTCGTAGGTGGTATCGCTCTAGCGCCTATGAGACTGTATGCGAATAGGATTGGAGCATGGATTTACTACGATCTTGAAGATGGTCGCCTGTATTTCGGCTTTACAGGCATGGGAAGGCCCACAAAAATGTGGGCAGATGTAATTGCTGGTGCTATAAATCGGCCTGATCTTATACCATCTATATGGGTACTTAAGCATATGGGAATTGACTTTGAAGGATCAGTTGGCAGAAAGGCTGAAACTGCTGAAGAGAAGAAAGAACGCGAGAAGAAAGAGAAAGAAAAAGAGAAAGAAGAAAAGAAGAAACAAAGCATGCCTGGCGCCTATCCCACTGACGACGACCCGACTGCTGACTCGTCCGACCAGCCCCCTGGTCTCGCTCCTGACGACCGTTATGGTTCAACTCATGAGCTTCCAGAATTGCCGACTGCTGGCTCGCCCGACCAGCCCCCTGGTCTCACCAGAGACGGCCGTTATAGCTCAACTCGTTATCTTACCGGCCACTCTTCAATGTCTGACGCTTCAACTCACGGGTCTGACGTCTTAACTCAGGGTTCTGCCGCTTCAACTCACGGATCTATCACCATACTTCAGGAGGTTGCTCCCGTGGAGGCTGCCCCCGCACTTCAGCGAGCTGCCGCTTCAACTCACGTGGTGGCCGAGGAGGAGGAGGCACCGGGCTTGCCGTCCGTCAACCTGGCCGGCCTGGGTATTGGCATCCCGGGAACTATCATGGCAGGTAATCCAACAGTGCGGATTGGGGGCTAATGGCCCCTGCTACGCCTACCATCCATAAGGCCCGGGCTACTGCCGGGCGCCCGGCTGGGTGGCTTGTCGACGCGGCCCTGAACAAGGCAGTAAGTAGTTTATTAAAAGTAAACGCACGTTGGGCTTTTAGTAAACTGCTGTAAATCAATTAAAAAATCCAACAGATAACTGCTTAGTGGGCGCTACTGCCGATCATTTTTTGCATAAAGCCTGCCCGCGCTGGCTACCTGGCTAGCATAGTCAACGGTCTGGGCTGGCTGGGTAAACTTCCTCTTCTTGGCTTCCTCCATGAACTATCCCTTTCCTACTACGCTACCTTTCTCGCAGGCCGTGTTTGCCAGCCACTTCGAGGTCGTCACGGTGGAGCAGGACCCCAACCCGGCCATTCACTACCGGCTGGTTATCCCGCTCAAGTGGGAGCAGGTAAGCGGCACCCGGCACGTGGTTACGCCCGAGCGGCCCTTCGAGCTGCGGAGCCATTTCCGAGCCCCATCTCCCCCCGCCGCCGAGGTGCAGGTGACGGTCGCCTACGTGGCCGAGGAGGTATCGCCCAGCGACTGGCTGACTCTCTACCTGCGCGAGCAGCCCGAAACCGTGCTGCACGAGCGGCACCTGCCGCAGCCGGGCGGCGCTACGCCGGATGTGCTGACCATAAGCGGCGCAGTGGGGCACGAGCGCATCTCGCGCTGGGTGGTACTGAAAGACCACGCTAGTGGGGGCGGCGCCCATTTGTTTATGGTGCAGGCCAGCACCGCCGCCCGCCACTACACGCCCGGCATAGCCAGCGTGCTGCTGCTGCTGGTTGGGGGCTTTGACTTGTTGCACCCCGTGGGCTGGCCGCATGCCGAGCAGCTGCGCACCTTCACCCGCACCGTCCCCCTGGCCTTCACCACAGCTTGCCCGGTTTCCTGGGAACTGGTGGAAAACCCAGCCAGCGATGAGCACTTTTACCAGTGCAAGCTGCTCAGAGAGCTGGGCGCATCGGGGGGCAGCCGCCTGAGCCTGGCGCTGCTTACTGGCCAGACCGAGGCCGACCTGCACCGGCTGGTGCACGAAGACCAGGTGGGCCTCTTTATGGAAGGACTGGTGTTTGAGCCGGCCCAGCTGACCACCGCGCCACCCATTGGCTCGCTGTCCAACGTATTGATGAGTACTACGGTGCAGCCACCCGATCCTGCCCAGCCCACCTACGAGCGGCAGGTAGTGATAAGCCACCTCGGCGCCCAAAACTGGGTATACGCCGACCGCCTGGGGCCTACGCAGGAAACTGACCCGGCTGCCTGGGCGATTAGCCGCCAGGCTTTTGCCATTTTGCTGCAAGAGTTTCAGCTCGGCAGCGGATAGCACCAAGCCTGCGCCGGACGCTTAGGGTAGAAACCGCCTTGATTCTTATAAGAAAAGGCCCTCACGCTATCGAAAGGGCCTTTATAGTGGTCGTATAAGGACTTTTTGTTTGCTACGCCAGGCTAGCCCAAGCTAGGTAGTGTTACCCATTTATAAGCAAACGCACTTTGGGCCAGTAGGGAATAGCCTGGCCTAGCGTGGCTAGGCCAAAAAACTGCCGCCAAAATTGCCACTCAGGCAGCGCGGCGGCGCGTGGCTTTGCGCATAAATTCTTCAACCAGCTTGAGCTCATCTACCCCCACGTAGTGGTTGAAGGCCTCCTCGGTTTGGTGGCCGGTGGCCTGCATAATGCTGCGCGTGGCCACGCCCTGGTAGAGCTTGAGCGTGACGAAGGTTTTGCGCCCAATCTTGGTGGTGAGCTTGAGCCGGGTAATACCCACCAGGCGCTGCACCACGCGCAAAAACTCGTTGGTGCGGTAGCACTCGGGCACGAGCAGATCAAACGGGGTGCGGTGCTCGTAGCGATTGGCCAGCTCCACGGGCCGAAACACGTCATCGTCGTAAAATGGGATGTAGACCGTGGCCTCGTTCTTGGCCGTGTTGTCGAGCACGAGTAAGTTGCCACGCACGTGCTCCCAGGCCGCCCGGTTGGCGTCGCTGATGCGCAGACCGGTGTAGCAGCACTCCAAAAACTTATCGCGCGCCAGCTCCACGTGGCTTATCCACGCCTCGGCTGAGTCGGAATCCTGGTGCTTGCCGGTGCTGCGGCCTAGCTCTAGGCGCAGCGTGAGCAACTGCTCCCGAGTAGCTGGGTCACTGAAATTCAAGGTGGCAATCTGGTGCAGCTCCTTCTCGCTGAGGGCCTCGACCGTGCCCCGGCGCTTGGCTGCCTTGAACTTGCGGTAGTGCCGGTGCACCGGCAAGTCGAGCTCGCCCTCGACCCAGCTCAAAAACGTTTTGAGGCGCGTGATGTGCTTGCCGAAGGTATTCACGCCCTGGCCCAGCTCGTCGAGCATGTAGGTGCGAAAGTCCTGGTAGAAAGGCAAGTCCAGCGCCTCGACGCGCAACGTGATGCCCCGCGCCGCTTGGTACTGCAAGAAGCGCTGCAAGGTGGCCTCGAAGCCAGCGCGGGTGGTCTTGGCCAAGGGCCGGCCCGTGTGGCCCCGGGGCTTGTTGACCTGGTCGGCGATCCACTGGCGCTGGAGGCGCTCGAAGTCGGCAGCCGGTGGGGCCAGGGGCAGCACTACCTCGACGGGCTGAAGCTGGAGCGAGGCAGCCACGGCGGCCTTGAGTTCCTCCTTGGGCAGCTTGCGGCCCTGCTTGGTGGCGAGCTGCTGGGCCTCGGCCGCGGCTTCGGCGGCGCGGTTCAGGCGCGGGTTAATGGCGGCGTGGGGCGTGCCCTTGGCCACGCGCACGAGCTGCTGCTTCTCGTCCCAGTGCGCCGGCAGAGCTACGGCCCCGGTACCCAGGCGCAGGCGGTTGCCCTCCCAGTTGATGGTGAGCTGGATTTCGGCCGTGCCGTCGGCGGCTAGGCGGTTGAGGCGCAGCTGGCGCGTGATTTTCATGCGCTGGCAAGGTAAAACCTAAGCTGTGTAAGTAGTAAATCACCAGCCCTCTCTGACTCTGGTAAGCAGTGTAAGAACAGCAAAAACTGAGTGAAATAGGGGAAACTTGTCAAAAACCAAATCTTGGGAACGAATATATTCTGTACAGTACTCACGCGATTTTTACTTTATAATCGTGTAATTCGCATTTGGAATGAGGTCGTATATACGCTTCAGGCCGGCTTGCTCATGATGTTACCCTCATGTTAGACCGCGATATTAGGGCCTACTTGTATGAGAATTACCTCCGTAAGTATACGGAGGATAAGACAGCTTGCGTAGTTCCTGAAATGGGGCTTTCTGCTCATGCAGCCCGCATTGATATCGGAGTGGTAAACGGGCAACTGGTTGGCTACGAAATCAAGAGTGACCGAGATAATCTTGACCGATTGCCCCGTCAAATGGAAGTCTACAACCAGATTTTTGATTTAATTACGGTAGTAACTGGTCCAAAACACGAGAAGAAACTAGTAGCGTGGTTACCAGCGCATTGTGGGCTACTCGTGACGCATAAGGGAGAAGATGGCAACGAGCTTCGGACAGTTAGAAAGGCTAGTCAGAACCCAGAGCGTAACGGGTATATGATTGCTAGCTTACTTTGGCACGAAGAAGCAAAGCAGTTACTAACTGACTTGGGGCTTGGGAAGGGACTCAGCCGCTTGCGCCGCTGGGAACTGTGGGAGAAAATATCTGAGCATCTGACCGATATAGATGAGTTAGCGGAAAGAGTGCGCATTATTCTAAAAGGCCGCACTACATGGCGGGAAGCATAGAGGCGACTAGCTCTATGTGATGCGAGGTGCTGACTGAAACCCATGTAGTAGCATTGCCTCGAGATTGAAGGCCCCCTAAGCTGGCTTTATAAATAAAGTCATCCCCCCAACTAAAGTACCGTCCTGGATAGGCTGGTAAGGAAACAAGGTACTCACTGATGCGGTGATACTGCTCGCTCATTGTATGAGGCCTGCTGCCAACCATTTGCCCTTTTAAGATTTCGTAGTGGTCGGGCAGCGTGTAGCGGGCTTTGGGCGCGCCTATCCGGCTAATATTTGGCTCTACTTTGACGGAGCCAGTGGCGTAATCACCAAACTGCAGTTCACATTTGGTAGCGGCTTTCATCTTCTTGAACAGTTCAGCTTCCTTGCGGCTATAACTGGTCGGTTTCCATTTGGCTACCTCCTCCAAAGACTCGGGCAGGGCACAGGAAGCTAAAATGATACCGGCCAGCCCAAGCGTTTTGAGGTCATTTATAGTGCCTTTAAGACCCATCTCGAAATACCCGTTAGGCTCTATTATGTTGCCAGCATCGAGGAGAATAAACGTTTGGTGCGCTTGTAGCTGGTAAGTCTGGAGGGCTTTTTCAATGTCGTCCAGTACCGCCATAGTTATCTCATCGGGGCGCACCCGAATAATAGGCGCTTTAGGAGCACCCATGAGCTGTTTGTAGAGCCGGGCGTAGGAAGTAGAGTTGGTGAGGCTGTATACCGGCTGCGGCGTGCCGCCATACGTACCAATGGCAAACAGTAAATCTTCTAAAAGGATAGTGGATAGGCCTGCTGGGCTTGGGTCTAGGTAGCACGAGAGCTGGGAGCCGATAGCGAGCACTTCTTGCAGCGTATTCGCTATTTTGGTCACGTACTCGGAGGAGGCAGCCACTAGCTCGCCTTTTTCATTTCTATCGGGTGGGGCAACTTGCAGAATGGGCCGCGTGGCCGCCACGGCATCAGGACTAAGTGTGGTGAGGGCATTTACTTCGCCTTTCTTCGTTCTGAGTAAGGGGTAGTATAACATACGGGATGGGAAGGAGGGAGCGCCGCGACGAGAAGGATGGCCGAGGCTATTTCGTGGCCCACCGCAAGTAATACAAAAAATAGGGATCGAGGATATTCAGCGTCTCCGTCTCTTCGTCGAATTCCAGTACGCGGTCGTCGCTTGCTAGCTTGTCCATCTGTTGAAGCGCGTTGGTGAGGTCTACGCCCCGGGGCTCAGAAGCATTTGCATCTATCAAGTCACTAACGCGAGCCTTGATGGCAGCGTAGTTGAACGTGAGTGCGGCTTCACCACTGGCAATAGCTGCTAAGATAAGCGTATACACATCGCCTTGCTTACCTCCGCTGTAGGAGTAGACATTACGCTGCTCGCCTCGGGGTTTAGGCCCTGTTTTTAAAAGCTGGTAAACAGTAGAGCAGTTGGTGGAGCGAGCAGCTCGGCGGAGTAAATTGGCCAACTCAGCGGCGGTTAACTGGAGTTGAATAGGCGTGGGTGATGGATTCTCGTGGCCGTAGAGTTGACAAAGACGCAGACAAAGCGTTTGTATAAGCTGTGGAGAGCCGAGGCTTTCAAGCACTAAGCGTCGCAGGGTTGTGTCGTCAACCGTGACATTAAGTTGCTGAAATCCTAGATGGGGTATCTCGATAAGCTCGTTGTCTGCCCAGGTGGGGATATCAAGTGTGGTGAGTCGGCCGCGCAAGTCAATATTTTTGCGAATAGGCTGGTCGGCGCGGTGAGGCACGGAGATGACGACGATGTGCAGGCCGTTGCGAGCAGCCTCCTTAAATTCTTGGGCAAGCGCCTCTTGTACGTCTGGTGCGGCGTAGTGAAAATCGTCTACGACCAACGTTATCTCCCGCTCGCGCAGCACGTCAAACAGCGCTTTAGAACTGAGTTCATCGAAGCTCTGCGTAGTGCTTTGCTGCTGGGCGCTAGTGCTCTTGCTGCCGACACCAGCCTTGGCCGTGAACAAACTGAAACCAGCGCTGACTTCGCCGGTTGCCGAGGATTCACCCCCATCAGTAGTACTGCTTAGCGCAGTGGACGACTTGGGGGCTACTAGTTCCTGACGCACCTTTTCCCAAAACTTGGCAACGGTTTTCAAATCAGCTCCTGTCACCAGCAGCATATTCGCTATCACCGTTTCGCATAGCACCGTTTTACCAGACTTAGATGGGCCCGCGATGGAGCAGATGAAGCCTTGCGTGTCAAGCACATCCCGTAGCTCTTGCTCTAGCTCTGTGCGCGCATAGTACGTAACACTAGGCTGCGAGCCAGGCGTGAAAATTTCGTTTGCTTTCATTGCAGGTAGGGTAGGCAAAATGGGGATAAAGTGCTACAGCTAGGATTTTATTCCAAAATGCTTGTCATCCTTCTCCGTCCTATAGGTGGGTTCCAAGGTACAGGCTCTTTCATAGTGCTTTTGAGTCTCAGCTAATTCCCCGTGCTTAGCTAATAAAAGAGCAAGATTGAAATGGGTTATAGGGTCATTTGGAGCGAGTGTTAATCCAAGGTCGAAGTAATGCTTTGCTTTTGGATAATCGTCAAAATGCTCACTGAGTAAACTGCCCAAGTATCGGGCAGTCATCCCCGTGCAGGGGTGTTTTTGGCATGGAGCGGCGTGCTTGCGAGGTGGGAAGGCGCCAAAGGCTAATTCGGACTTTTGGCAGGCCAAGTTTGCTTATAACCAAGAGCGCGACCAGCGCAACCAAGCGGAACTGCAAATGAATGGTTGGCATGTGTTCATAGTATGGGAGTGCGAATTGAAAAAGAGTGAACGTGGGGCTACGCTACACCGACTTACGCGCGACATAACGGCGGCTGGGGAGCTGGTGTGGGAATAGCCATAATGCTGCGAAAGATGGCACTACCATCAATGGGCATCATTAAGCATTGAATATTTCGTCGTCCTCAGGAGACTTGTATTTAGAATCTAACTCGCATGCCTTTAAGTAGTATTCCCTAGCTTTTTGACCGTCAGGTAAATACTCGCAATGCAGAACGGCCATATTATAATGGGATGCTGCGGAATGTGGCATTAGTTCTACAACGAGCTCGAGATATGCGCGAGCTGCTTCAGGTTTACCAAGCTTAGCCAAGGCGTTGCCTAGATTAGTTAATGCGTCGGTTCGGTCTGGAGCGAGTGAAAGCACCTGCTCGAAATGTTGGCGGGCCAACTCAGGTTCATTACAACGCTTCAACAGTAAAGTCCCCAACCTTTGATGCGTATCGTCATCAGTTGGATTTAATTCTAGTGCGCGCTCATAATGTTGTTGCGCTGCCTTGAATAACTCATAATGATTAACTAAAAGCTCGGCTAGGCCAATGTGGGCTTCAACGTGGTCAGGGTTTAGCTCCAATGCCCGTTCGAATAGTTCTTTAGCTTGATCATATTCGCCGAAATAATCATTTAGCAGAAAAGCGCAGTTATAAGCAGTATCTGAATCGTTAGGAGCCACCTCTAGCGCATGTGCGAGGTACTTGCGCGCAGCTGGTAACTCCCGGAATTCTCCAAGCAATAGTGCCGCTAGGTTGATGAGACTGCGCAGACTATCAGGATTTAGCTCTAACGCACGTTCGTAGAGACCCTTAGCCTCCTCATGCTGATGCAAGTGTTCAGTAAGAAAAGCAGCTAGATTTTCGTGGGCATCTACTGAATCAGGACGTAGGCGTACGAGGGCACGCCAATACTCCGTGGCAGCCGTTGGCTGTTGCAAATGTGCTACTAGTAAACGGGCAAAGTTGTGATTAGTGCTATAAGAGTCGGGCTTTATGGCAAGGGCTCGCTCGAAGAGATGACGTGCCTCATCGCATGAATCGAACCTGTCGCACAAGAGAATACCTAATTCATTAAGGGCGTTGACGTTATTGGGTTCAACTGTTAGTGCGTATTCGTATCGAGTCCGTGCCTCTGCAAATGCTCCAATGCGGACAAGTAGGCGCGCCAAGCCAACGAGCGCCACAGAGTAGTCGGGCTCCAACTCTATAGCACGTTCATAGTGGGGACGCGCCTCATCGTCTAGGCATAGCCGCTCTGCAAGTACTAGCGCGAGATGGGCATGTGCGCTTGAACTGCTAGGTTCTATGTCAATAGCCTCGGCTAGATGCGCACGGGCACTCTCATGCTCTTGAAAATTCTCGCTTAGTAAAACGCCAAGATTTACATGGGCACTCGCGTAAGTGGGATAGAGTTCTAAAGCCTCTTCTAAATGCCAGCGCGCGCTACTATATTCTTTAAATACGTTGTTCAGTAGGAATGCAAGATTGCTATGTGGCTGTGGTTCTGGTGGATGTGTAGCTATAATTTTTTCTAAAATCCGCCGGCATATCTTGTAGCGCTTGGCTCGGTACGCTACGGAAGAGGAAGTAAAGGCAATGGAATAATTCTCGGGGTGTTTGGCCGCAAGGTCTTCCAAAGCTAGCTCTTGCTCCTCTGGGTCATCTAGGGAAACGATGCGGCTGCATTCCTCAAGTATGGCCGTCTCGTCTTTATCGAAGCCTATGTGATTAAAAATGTCAGCATAGCTAATCTGCTGCGTTTGTGGCCACGTAGCGCAGAGAATACCCTGAATCTCGTCGGCGAAGTCATCCCAAGTATTCCGAATCTTATCGTAGTGCTGAAGCTCCTGCAAGATGCTTGCAGCCTTCACTGCCGACTTCATACTCCGGTAACCCTCATCAAGCGCCTGTCTCTTATTCTCCCAGTGTTCTAGATAGTTAATTCTGGCAAACGGGTCGCTAAGGCGGGCGTCATCGGTCAAGATGGGCAGAATCTTGCGCTTGAAGTTCGGGTCTTCAAACATCTCCAGTGCCTCATACATGCAGTTTTTAGACTCCAGATAATCTTTGCTGATGAGCAATAGCACGAAGTCGCTCTCATGCACGCGCTTCATGAAGTCCTTCAGGTTGCCCTTATACTGCACGTCCCGCACGTCGCGGGTCATGGTGACGCCGACAGCCTGCCAGTCTTTATCAATGGCATCAGCAATGTCTTTGTTGCGCCAGCTATAGGAAAGGAATATTTGCGGTTGCATAGAAGAAAAATAACCACCTAATTAATTAGCTGCTTACGCTAGAAAGTTTTTTCTTAATTGAGTATTGGACATAGATTTATAATAGCTCTTGCATCCGCAATGAGGGGGGCAGGTAGTCCTTACAGAGTTGTGAATTCCTTTTCCTAATAATTTTCCAGCTCTAGCTGCCCCTATTAAAGCGCCCACGGCGGCACTGCACATGTCAATAGCAAAACGTGCCGGTGTTTCAGCTAGTGTGCGTTCTGGGTTGTCAACGACAACTGATTCTAAATAAGGAAGTAATCTAACGTTTCCCCCTACGTTGCGAAGTACTATGTGGAACCCGAAGTTGGTCGGCTTGTACAGCCTTTCGAGTTCCTCTATTGAAGTGAACCACCTATCGGCATTAGGGGTATCTACGTCCCAGGAAATAGGATTAGACTTTGCAATCCACACGTTAGGTAGCCAGTCTTTCGCTAAAATAGAGAGGTCAAACTTCAACAGAACAGGCCCGTAATAGCTGACTTTGCTGGATTGTACATGAATGTCTACGGCATCGAAAAATATATCATACCATATCCCTAGCGCTCGGTCTAATTTGTCCGATCTCTGCTCTGTTTGGTCTAGTCCTCGTTCGTGCACCACGCCACGGGCTAATAAATGTCCATCTCTGAGGAAGGTGCAACAGGTGTGTACTGTATTAGCGTGGTATAAGCCCGTAGCGCCCTTACTACGCATTACTCTTAGTACGTCGGTAGACTTTAGCTCCATACCCTTCTAATTTGGTCGGTTATAGCTGGCGCGCAGCAGGGTGATAATTTCTTCCTTAGCGGCCACGAGCCGGTTGGCCATGTCAAGGGCGTGGCGACATACGCCGAGCTGGGCCGCTAGCTCATGGGCCGCTGCCTTACCAATCTTTATCTTCTGGGTGTTGCCGATGCCGGCCTGGTTGAAGGAGCCGCTCAAGAAGTAGGCTGGCGTAACGTGCAGGGCCTTGGCCAACTGCTGCACTTCGGAGAGCCGCGGGTCACCCAGCTGGCAAAGGGTGCCTAATTCAGCCTCGGGCATGTCGGCTAGTCTGGCTAGCTCAGGCATGGTGAGACTAAGGTCAGCTAGGCGTTGGCTGACCCTCTCTTCAAAACTTAGTGTCATGCAGTGCGTGGGAAACGCAGTCATAGTGCCTAGTGTAGAGGCAAAGCGAGGGACTTTATAATGACGGGAATAAGTAGAAGGGAGGCAGGGGTAGAAGAGTAGGTAGCTTAATTGGGGCGTGGTAGCTGCTGCACGAGGAGAAGTGCAGCTTCGCCGCTGGTACTTGAGTAGGTACTACTTATGGACGCGCATTGGTGCGAGCGCAGCCCCTAGCAGGGGCGTAGCAAGTAAGCATTGGCGCATACACTGGGTTTAGTTGGGGCGAGTGAAGCTGGAGCGCAGTAGGGTAATGGTTTTTTGCTTTGAGGTAATCTCAGCGTCCTTAATGGCTACTGGCTACTGGCTACTGGCTTGCCTGCGTGCTAAGTATGTTAGTAGCTTTGTTGAAACTAACCGTTTGTAAGCGTTATGAGTGAAAAGCAGCAAATTGCCATCAGTATCAAAGACTTAGTAGAGCAGCTTCGCCAGCAGATGGCGCAGGCCGAAGCATTGGGGCTTACCGTAGTGCTAGACTGCTCCTCGCCTAAGTGGTCACCTAAGCGAGACCTATCGGTCGAGATTGTAGAAACGACTACTTAATTAAGCAGGGATTCGATGTCCCCTATCTGCTTCAGAAACTTGTCTTGGTCATTACCCATGATTTGCTGATTGCGTATAGCAGTGCGCATATCATCTTGAAGTTGGTTTATCTTATTAGTAACTATGCCAACGTTTTGATTAATAATATCTTGATTATTAATCACAGTTTGTAGAGTGCTTTTAAGGGCGTTGTACTGCTGTTCTGTCATGGCGTGAGGAGAAAAGACGAATATGTGGGCCAGTGAAGCACCTGCTTCGCTGGCCTTTTTAGTTAGGGCGGGTGAAGCTGGCGCGTAGTAGGGTAATCGTTTCGTCTTTGGCTGCAACTAGAGC
Source organism: uncultured Hymenobacter sp. (assembly GCA_964514915.1). Lineage (GTDB taxonomy): Bacteria > Bacteroidota > Bacteroidia > Cytophagales > Hymenobacteraceae > Hymenobacter. The sequence continues at coordinate 31,076 of CAZERY010000003.1, read as the reverse complement.
ACGGGTCACTTCTAGCTCGCGCTGACAGGCTGCTAGCGCGGCGGATAGTTCTTGCTGCGGCTGGCCCTTATCAATTTTTACTTTCTGAGTATTGCTACTGCCAGCTTGATTAAATTCACCGATTTGCGTGGTAGAGTTTGGTATGGAGAATAAGGTAGAGTCTTCTAAGAAGTACCCAAGGGGTAATTTGAAGAGTTCTGCCGCTTTTAAGAGGTAGGAAACTTCGAAACTATCCTTTTTTATAATTTTAAAAAGGTTGGACGCGCTGATATCGAGGGCCTTGGCTACCTCATCCATCGTCATTCCAGACTGCTTTATCGCATCGTGGAGTCTTGTTCCAAGCATCGCAAAGAAAAATGTGGAAAAATTTCCTGTGTAAAATTTGGAACTTACTTCCTTATTTTATAGTATTGTACTGTGTTTGGTGTAAAGATGAAAAACACCGGGCAGATTTTCAAAAATAGCCGCCTTTTTTTCAAAATAAAGCTGCAAAGTAATGGAACCAGTCAACCGCCTCCGGGAAATCTTCACGGCCATTGGCCTGGAGACGGTGCGTCCTAGCGACCAGCTTCTGGAGCAGTGGGGCATGAGCGCCACCCGCTTCAACCAGCTCGTCAATAACAAGGGCCGCATCGGTATTACCGTCAGCGAGAGCAAAGCTCTGGAGAAGTGGCTGAAAACACACTTTCAGGGCAGCCACCAATACCTGTTTGCCGACGAGATTCCACCTTCCGAGCCTCTGGCGATTGGCAGCCGCCAGCACGCCTTAGCCCTATAAATCTTAGCCAAGCCTATTCACTATCCTTAATCAGCTTTTCCTTTACCCCATGTTAGCCACCCTCCACCTGCACGGTACTACCTCGCGCCCCCTCACCGCCGCCGAACTGACTGCCCTGAACCTTGGCCGGTCATTGCAGCCGCAAAACGGCGCGCTCCTGCGCGAGCTGCTGGGCACGGAAGTGCCCGACGAGGTGCTGGCCAGCGAGGCCAACCGCTACGCAATAATCGGCGCCGAGAATGCGGCCGATTATGATTTCGCTCCCAATGAGAGCGCCACGGCCGACTTCGCCCGCCTGACGGGCATAGAGCCCGACGAGGACGAGCCGCTGGTAGGCCCGCTGCTCATCATTGAGGCTTAACCCTTCTTCGGTAAAAAACGGCGCGTGCGCCCGACGCCAGTGGCCCAGCCGCTGGCGATCGGTATCCTCATGCCTGTTGATTTCCGCCGCTTTAGTAGTGGGCTGGCGGCTATCGTCAGCCGCTTTCAAGTGGCCTAAGCTACTCTTAATCTATGCCTTCCGCTTCTATTTATTCTGCCGCTTCCTCTACTTTTTTCAGGCATCTACGCTTGTCTTTTTCCCGCGTTTCGCTCATCGACTGCCGCCGCGAGTTCCGGCTGCTCAGCGCCGCCTAAGTTTCTTCTAGCTACCCCTGCCCGCCATGCTCCTGGACCTTGCCACCCGCCAAGAAGTACTCGACCTCGCCACCAAGCTCGACGCCGTGCTGGGCCTGCTGGCGCATAAGCCCGCGCCGGCCGCCGACGAGTTTATGAGCGTGGAGGAAGTGGCCGAGTACACCCGCTTCGACCGCCGCACGGTGGAGAAGTGGGCCGAGGCGGGCGAGTTCAACCAGCAGGGCAAGAAGGTCTTTCTCACCGCCTACCGCTATAGCGGCCGGCTGCGCTTCAAGCGCACCGACGTGGAGGCCTTCGGGCTGGGCATCGGCGCCTTACAGCCCAGCATTGCCGGCGAGCCGCCGCAGCCCACCAAGGCGGCCAAGCCACCCAAGAAACCTGCCCGGCCCGCGGTCTCCGCGCCGGTGCTCCGAGTTGCCTAAATCGTTCACCTTCTACATCTCACACCCCTTTTTATGTCGCTTCACACCCTCACCATCGACCAGCTCATGCAGCTTGATCAAAAAACGCTGACCTACGCCCTGCGCATTTTTCAGCACGAACTCGACGGCACCCTAGCCCTGCTGGCCGAAACGCCCGAATCGCGCACCGACGCGCAGGTGCTCGACGACTTGAGCAACCTGCTCACCCTGCGCAAGGTGTTCACGCTGCGCCTGGCCGAGCTGGCTGAGTTGGCCGGCGAATCGGCTAGCCAGCCGGCGTTAGCATTCGCCCAGCCTGCCTTAGCTGCCGCCTAAATGCAGTCGCTCACGCTCTATACCTCGGCTCCCGCCGATACCAAACTCCCTCAGTTGGTCCAGGCGCTTTCCCACCCTGCCCTGGCCATCGTCGTGCTGCCCATCGAGGCGCTCCCTGCCCCGCGCCCCATGCGGCTGCTTGCCCTACGCGTCGAGCGCGATGAGTTGGTGCAGGACAAAGAAGTGATGAGCTGGCAGCTCACGCAGTTTGCCTCCGGCAATTGGCGCCCCGATGCCGGCCACGAAAACGGCCTGCAAGCCGACTATGATGCCACGTGTTCGCGTCTGCGCGCCGTGGAGCGCAGCCTGGCTGCATTGGAAGGAGGGCAGCGCAATGGCTAACTCTATTGCGGAGCAACATGTTGCCTTGCAATCTACTGAAGAACAAGCACCTACTACTGCCAAGCCAGTGGCGCCCATTCGGCAAGAGGCTAACCTACTGCTACCGGGTTTACTTTTTTACTCGCTGCTGTGGGTCTTACCCATCTTGCTCAAGCTGGCCGGCTGCACCCGCGTGGCCACCTGGTCCTGGTGGCAGGCCACGGCCCTGCTCTGGGTGCCCTGGCTGGTCGTGGCCGTACTTGGGGTAGTGGGTGTGCTCAAGCTGCAAGGCGATACCTGAGTCGCCCCGCCTCGCTACTACCCAATTTCTCCCTGTCCTTCCGGTGGATGAGCGCGCCCAGGTGGGCCTTGCCGCGCGCTTAGCTGGCTTCGGTGCCTGCCAGGGAACCACTGCTTAGTACTAAGCTAAGCCGTTTTTTTAATTTACTATCCTGATTTCCACTATGTACCGTCCAGCCTTTGTACCTGCAAAACTTCGCCTCAACTACGAAAAGACGTGGCGCAATATGACCCACCTCTTCCAGGAGCCCTCGCGCATCCGGCCGGAGACGCGACCTGAGCATTTGGCTGATGCCCTTGCCGGGCAGAAGTTCAAGCTCCCAAAGTTAAAGGGAAATGTGGTGCATACCATGAAGGAAATAGTAAATATTTTCATCGCAAACTACAAAAAGGCTCCTAGCTCGACCAATCTGGCGATTAAGACCACGCGGGTGGGCCTAATGAAGCGGGGCAACAACCACGACCCCAAGACCGCCTACCGCCACATCCTGGCCCTGATCGAGTACGGCTTCCTGCGCGGTAAGGTGCAGATCAAGGGCGGCCTCCAGCTGCTCATCAACCCCGCCTGCCTGGTATTCGACGCCACCACGGAGGTGGTAGCGGCTACGCTCGCCCCCAGCCTCCCACTGGCCCCGGTGGCGCCGCTCGTGACCCCGGCCGAAGGGCTGGCTAGCTTATTCGCCGCTGCCCAAAATTTGACGCAAAAAGGCCTGCGAACTACTTAAAAAACCCAATGCGGGCATTTTGGACATCTTTATAAGGTAGGTCCTTCCATAAATGCTATGAAGCATAGGAACGTCGGTTTGCGGCCGACTTTTCCACCACCCAGCCTGTGGATAACCGGGGCTAGCTGAAAAAAAAAGAAGGGGCGGGCCGCGGCGAGCGGTCCGCAGGCACCCGCACCACCGCCCCCGGCGCGTGGGTAGGGGCCGCTTTTGCCAAAATTTTTAAAACCCCACCTCATGGCCACCGCCTCACCCACCCGCGGCCTCAGCGCCAAAGACGCCCGCGCCACCGACAAGCAAATCTCCCTGCTCGCCATCATGGCCAAGCTCGGCCACACGCCCGTCGGCTGCGCGGCCGGCGAGAACTACTACTACGTGTCGCCCTTCAGGCAAGAGAAAACTGCCTCCTTTGTAGTGTGCGCCCCCAAAAACGTGTGGGCCGACTTTGGCGAGGCGCCCGAGCCGGGCCAGAAGGCCGCCGGGGGCGACGTGCTCAAGCTCATCATGAAGCTCACCGGCTTCGATTTGCCCAGGGCGCGGTTGGTGCTGCGCGCCTGGGCTAGCGACCTGGCCACGCCGGCCGAGCTGGCGCTGCCGGCCGCCCCGGTGGGCGAGACCTACGTCACGGGCAAAACGACCTTCACCGACGTGCGCGTGGAGGAATTGAGCTGGAAGCCGCTCATCGAGTATCTCCAGAGCCGGGGCATCAACTGGAGCCTGGTGCAGCAGAGCCAGCGCACCAAGGCCCACTTGCAGCAGATTTTCTACCGCACCAGCACGAGCCCCCGCGAGAAGCCCTACTTCGGGCTGGGCTGGAAAACGAGCGCCGGCTGGGAAGTGCGCAGCAAGAACTTCCAGGGCGTGATCGGGGGCAAGGGCCTCACCTGGCTGCCGGGCCGCGAGCCGGGCGTCATCCTATTCGAAGGCTTCCTGGACTACCTCAGCGCCCTTACCCACTTCAAGCAGTCCTATTTCACGCAAACCGTGCTGGTGCTCAACTCGGCTAGCCTCATCACGGAGGCCTTGCCGCAGCTACTCGAAGCACCGGTGATTCACTGGTTTGGCGACAACGACGCGGCTGGCGAGCGCGCCCTGCACCTGCTGCGCCAGGTCATGCCGGGCAAGGTGAAAACCACCGAGCTCTACCGCGGCTACAAGGATTTCAACGACTTCCTGACCAAAACGCCGCCCACCAAGCCCCTGCCGCCCAAGCGGGCCGAGCCCAGTAAGCTCAGCCAAACCGCGGCCTACTGGCTCTGGGCCGTGTTCAACGAGCGCGCCCCCGGCACGCCCGAGGCGGCCGGCAAGCAGCGCACGTGCACCTTCTACTCGTGGACCAACGACGCTACTGGCCTGGAGTACCTGCGCGTGCTGCGCAATCGCCTCGGCCACCAACTGGCCTACTACCGCCTCTGCGAGCGCACCCACGGCCGCCAGTACAACATTCTCGAATGGGCTGGCCTGCACCAAGCGCTACCCGTCACTTCTTCAACTAACTAGTCATGAAACATTTATTCCTTCCCCAGCGCAACAGCTCACTTCCTTCCCCAGCCGCCGTGCGCCATCTCTTTTTAATCGCCTGCTTGCTGCTGCTTGCCAGCCACGCCCACGCCTGGCGCTTTCTGGGAATGGGCACCCCGTCGGCCAGCCAGCGCCCTCGCTTTGCCTGCCGCTACGACGGCCAGCGCATCCGGTGGATCCGCCTGCCCCACCAGCAGCAAGAAAAGCCCCAGTACAAATGAGACTGCCGCACCTTGACCAGCGCATTCACCTGCACTGGGGCGAAGCCGAGCAACTGGCCCACGCAATCGAATGGGTGATGTGCCAGCAGCTCGAGCCCCCGGCCCGGCCGAAGGTGGCCACGGTGCTCAGCTTCGGCCCGCTCTATCGGGTGCGCGGCCGGCTGCTGGGCCGCCAGCAAACCGAAAAGCGCCACGTTGGCCCGAAGCCGGCAAAGCCTTGGAAACTTACGCTCCGCTACGATGAGGTAGTCGCCCTCATGCTCATTCTACCCAGCGCGCCATCGGCAGGCCTGGCGTGGGGAGAAGTACAACGAGCTAGCTTGAATCTCGAACGGGTAATCGATTTTACTTTGTCCAATAATCTTTCTGCATTGCCCAAATGCCATTATTAAGAATAACGCTTCCTGCCCAAATCAGGCTACTGGCTAGTGTTTGTCTGCTGCTACTGGCTAGCTGGGGCTGGGCTGTCTACCAGATACTGCACGATACTCCTTCTTCTGATGTGCCAGTGGGAGTAAGTATTGCGTTTATGACGCCGTTTTTCCTGTTGCCATTCTTGGGAGCTGGGCTGCTGCTGCTAGTGCAAAGGTTGAGAAGTCAGCATGCGAATTTGATCCTGCTACCCATCGCTGCCTTTTTCGTGTACGCTAGTCTGCTGCTGCTAGCTCTCGTTGCTGTGCTCTGGCTAGGCTATATGCGAACAGCGCCGCCCTTTTCAAGTATGCTGATCATGTTTGGTTACGGCTTCTGCATCCTGACACCTTGCTGGCTTCTATTCACAGACCAAGTAGCAGAGCCGGGATCTGTCTCAAAATAAGTATTGCGAAAAAACACCCCGAAAACGGCCCCATCCGGGCCGTTTTTCTTTCCCCAAAATTGTCTCCCAAAAACCACTTGGTTAATATGACACAAGAACCCCCAGTGCCGGTGGTGCTCTTTGCCCGCGTATCGAGCGAAGCCCAGGACTTCGGCCGGCAGCTGCGCGATCTGGAGCGCTACGCCACCCGCGCCGGCTACCAGGTCGTAGCCACCATTGCCGAGAAGCTCTCGGGCTCGCGCCGCAGCCGGGCCAGGCGCCCTGACCTCGACCAACTGCTAGCCTTGGCCAAGAGTGGTCAGGTGCGCCAGGTGCTCGTGACCGAGCTCAGCCGCCTGGGGCGTCGCGCGCGGGAGGTGCGCCAGGTAGTCGAGGAGCTGGCCGACCTGAAGGTGTCGGTGTTTGCGCTCAACATTCAGCTGGGCTCCTTGCTGCCCGACGGCAAGCCCAACCCCATTGCCCGGCTCATCATGACGGTGCTCATGGAGGTGGACGAAATGGAAACCGAGCGCCTGGGCCACCGCATCAAGTCGGGGCAGGAAAAAGCTTATGCGCAGGGCGCGCAGAAGGGCCGGCCCCGGGGAACAACCCAGGATGAGGATAAATTAAAGAAAAGGTATCCCAAAGTGGTCAAACATTTGCAAGCAGACCTTACTGTGCGCGAAATTGCTGGACTGGCGGGCTGCTCCACGAATACGGTGCAGAAAGTAAAGGCTGCTCTTGCTGCCGAGCTTACCCTAGTTTCGTCCTAAAAGTGCGTGCTCGCCTATCTGACCTTTGATGAGGAAAAATTTACCCCCTCTTTGTGAGCAAACTACCTATTTTCGCTATTCCAGTTCGTGACCATGTACGCCAGTTTCTGCTCAAGGAATACGGGCCCGATCCGTGGGCCATTCACCAGAATACGTTTATGGGGCGCACGGTGCGCATGAAGGTGGAAAAGCTGCCCTATCTGCAACTTAACCGCCCCGAAATGCTGACTGGCTCGGCTATCCGCCTGACCCTGCCCACGGCCCTGAAGCACTACCGGCTCACGCCCGAGTCGGCCAAGCAGTTGGGCGAAATGCTCGACAAGCACTTCCAGGAGCAAATGATTCAGTTTGTGAAGGGCCAGGTGGCGGTAACCCAGAACGAGCGGGCCGCGCTTAAGTGCTTCTACAAGCTCTACGAAATCAACCCGAGCCACTACGATTTGGAGGAGGCGCGCAAGGTGTACCGCGACTATAAAGACCGCGTGCTGCGCAAAAACGGGCACTACGAGCTGCTGTACGGCGAGAGCAGCGAGCTGTTTTCGGACTACGCGATTGCGTCCTAAAAGGGGGTAGGGGAGTGGCGTTCCTTTGGGTATGGAGAACACGCTCACCGATTTCATCGCGTATTTCCGCCAGCTGGCTGCCCAGCACGTGGCGATCAAGACCTTCGTGCACGGCGCGGCCGGGCGCATCATTGGCGGCTCGCGTAGCGGGCTGGAGTACCCGGTGCTCTGGCTCGAAACGCCCACGCTCGGCCTCAGCGACAAGGACGGTACTGCCCCCTACGGGCAGCGCACCAGCGCTTTCGTGGTGCTGCACAGCTCAGAAAGCGGCAACTACGAGGACCAGGATGCCAAGTGGGCGAGCACCGAGGCCTTGGCGCTGGACGTGCTCAGCTACCTGCGCCGCGACAAGAAGGCGCGCAAAATCGCCTTCGACTTAAATGGCCAGCTCGAGGCGGTGGCCACGCTCACGGTAGATAATGAAATCGGCTGGCGCTACGAGTTTTCGCTAGGCGATTTCGTGCCCTTGAAATTTGACGCAACCCGTTGGTCGTAAGCCATGCTCGTACAAATAGAAGTAACCTGGCAAATCGTGCAGGGTGGCGGCTTCAACGCCTTCGGCACGTACGGCGGTAGCGGCACGGCCTTCGACACCGACACGCACACGATCGTGCCCTACTACGGCACGATGTCGGGTAGCTACATCACGTTCGGCCCGCCAGACCCCGTGCACACCGCGGCCGGGGCGGTGCTCTGGTTTGAGTGCGCCGATGATTTTACCAAAACCAGTTGGATTTACGACGGGTCGGGCGGCTTCACCACCGAAGAAGTAGCAAATAGCCCCGACTGCGGCTGGACGCCCCCGGCCGCGGCCCTCACCTGCAACCTGGGCACGGCCAGCGTTACCCAGACCCCGACCGGCCAGGGCATGACGCTCAAGCTGTTGTTCGCGGGCACGCTCAACGGGCAGGCCTGGTACCGCCTCGACGGTGGCCCCGAGCAGACCAGCCCCACTTTTTTAAAGGTGCCCGTCGGCGAGCACGTGCTCGCCGTGCGCGACGACGGCCTGGCCGACTGCACGCGCACGGTAAAGGTGGAAGTAAAGGCTACTCCCACGGAGCCCGCGGCGCCGGTCGGCGCCCAGGGCGTAGACTTCGTGGCCCAGCCCCTGTGGTACCCGGTGACTGGCGTGCCGGCCGGCGCCCTGGTCGAGCTGGAGCTGTGGGCCGAGCGTACCCACGGGGCCGCCGACTACGCCTTGGTACTGCCCTTGCGCAAGTATGCCGACCAGGCAGGCCGGGTGAGCTTTCGCCTCGATACGCTGCTCTACCCGTTGCTCGCCCCCTTCGAGCCGACGCCGGGCCTCGCCACCACCGTGTGCACTCGCAACCTGGTCAACTACTTTGTGCGCACTGCCAGCACGGCTCCTGGCCAGGAGGCGGTAAAAGCCGTGAGCCCGCTGCGCACGGCCCTACGCGGGGGCCTGCCAGCCGAGTGGCAGGCTACGAACTACTTTGCCTTCCGGCTCAGCCCGGCGTTTGCCCTGCCCCCGTTCCTGAGCTGGCAGCCCCTGGGGGCCGGCACCTACGCGGCCGGCGAGGCCAAGCCCATCGTGGCCGGCCAGCCCGAGTGGCTGTTCTTTCTCTGCCCGCTGGCCCTGGCCGACGCGCAGCTGCGCATCCGGCGCGCGTACTTCCTAGATCAGGCGAGCGCCCCGGTGCAGGAGTTCGAGGCCGTGACGCGCCCGGAGGGCGGCTGGGCCCAGCGCCTGCTGGCCATTCCTTTGCGCGCTACCCGCCCCGGCGTAGTTTCCCAGCGGGTGCAGGTCGAAACGGCGGCCGGGGAGGTCGTTAGCCCAGAAGCGTGCTACACTTTCGGGCCGGCGAGCCCGCGCACGCGTTACCTGCTGTTTACCAACTCGCTCGGTGGAGTAGATACGCTTCGCTGCGAGGGCCGCCTCGACGCCACGCTCGAAGCGACGGCAAGCTCGGTAGAGCGCCCGGCCCGCTACGGGGCCGGCAGCCCGGCCGCCGATAGCCAGGTGAGCGAGGTAGTGGCCAGCCGCAAGCTGCGCCTGGCTACCGGCTGGCTCTCGCCCGCGGAACTCGATTGGTTGCAGGAGCTGGTGCTCGCCCGCGAGGCCTGGCAGCAGGTGGGCCAGCAGCTGCGGCCGCTCGAACTGGCCAAGCGCAGCCTGGCTACCTACTCCGATGAGCCCACCCTGCGCGGGCTGCTGCTCGACTTCGACTACGCCTATGCGCCCACCGCTTACGCTCCCAGCCCTTATGCTTGAACTCAGTAGCCAGGGCCAGCCGGTGCAGCTAAGCCCGGGGACCAGCGTGCAGCTGGAGCAAAACTCGCCTCTCTTCGACGAGGATACTATTAAGGGTAGCTTCTCGTACTCGTTTACCGTGCCGGCCGGCCCCAACGGCCCGCTCTACGGCTACCCCGAGCGGGCCGATGGGGCACTGGCCCCGGGCGCGCAGTTGCCAGCCGAACTCGCCCTGGATGGGCTGCCGCTGCTCACCGGCGCGCAGCGCATCAAGTCGGCGAGCCCGGCCAAGTACAGCGTAAGCCTGCTGGCGGGACTGAGCGGCGCGCAGCTCAGCGCGCGGCAGCTTAGCTCGTTTGCCTACGGCGGCCTGCGCGAAGTGCCGCGCTGGGTGAGCCTGAGCCTTGGTGGTACCAGCACTGTATCTGTGCCAGGGCTAGTGCGCCACGCCAATGAGGTAGTGGCGAGCCCCGCCGACTACGACTACGTATTTGCGCCCCTGCGCAACGAGTACCTAGCCGCAGAGCCCCTCGCAGCGCCCGACCCGCTCGACTACCCGGCCAACACGGTTAATAAGTGGCTGGTCAACTCCTACGCCCTGCTGGGCATGCCGGCCGGGGGTACGTTCACCTACAACATCGACTTCACGGTGCCGGGTGGCGTCATGCTGCAAGCCTACCAGGTGCTGCCGCCCTACTGCCCGTTTCCGCGCCTGCGGTACGTGCTGCAAGCCATTTTCGAGGAAGCGGGCCTGCTCGTGGACGTGGCCCAGCTACTGCCTGGTGAACTAGGCGAGCTGGTCATTGCCGGCAACGCGCAACTGGTGGACCGCGGCGACGCTCAGGTGCTACGCTTTAGCCTGGCCGACGTGCTGCCGGCGCTCACGGTGGCCGAGCTGCTGGCTGCCCTGCGCCAGGATTTGGGCATCGTGGTGTACGTGGACCCGCTCAGCCGCCGTGTGCGCACGGCGTACTTAGTCGAGCGCGTGGCCACCGATGCGGCGTACCTGGACTTGACCGACCGGCTGGCCGGTGCGCCAGAGGCCAGTATTGAGGATGCGAGCGGCCTAACGCTGACTTACCAGGTAGACGGGGCCGATGAGCTAACCAAGGACGTGCTCACCAGCCAGCCCGACGTGGCGCTACGCCTCGACCCGGTGGCCACCGTGGCCGCCTTACCGGCCTCGGCCGTGATTCTGCGCGACAATCCGCAAACGGGACAGGTGCGCCTGGTGGAGTCGCTGGGCATCTGGTACGTCTGCACCGTGAGCCCGTTTGATTTGCTTTCCGTCAAGCTTAGCTGGGCCCCGCTGGTAGTGAACCTGCCCCCGGTGCCGGTAGCTGGGGGCGGGGAGGAGCAGGCCCAGGCCCTGGTCTATACTGCCACGCGGCCCACGCGCCTAACCAGCGACGCAACGGTATTTACGGAGTTGCCCGCCATCTCGCAGCCATTCTACCGGGCCGACCAAACGAAGGTGGAACGGTCGGCGGCGCTGCGCCTGCTCTTTTATAATGGGCTCCAGTTGGCCGGCGACGGGGTGAGCCGCTACCCGCAGCTCTCGGCCCGGAGTGCGAGCGGCACCTACTCGCTGCACCTGAGTGGGCCGCAGGGCACTTACCAGCAACTGCTCGCCACGTGGCTGCCCGTTAAGCTCAGCGGCGTGAGCTACAAGCAGCCATTGTTGCTCACTGCTCTTGACCTGGCCCGGCTCGACTTGTCGCAGCCGCTGCGCCTGGACGGGGTACGCTATCTGGTGCGCAAGCTCTCGGCCACGGTGCCGCTTAAAAAGACCGCCATGCTCGAGTTGGTACGACTCTGAAAAAAGGCATCTTGATACGGGGACGAGCCAAAAAAGGCCACGCTTCCCGAAAAAATAAATTTGCCAGTTCTTCCCCAGGATTTGCCAGTTCTTCCCCAAGTGGCCCGCCGGGGGTGGGGGGAGGCTGTGGAAAGTTGCCAGCTGGCTGGCTGGCAACTGCCGGGCTGGCCCTGGCAATTGCCAGCTTTGGGCCGCTCGGCTCCCGGCCTACTACCTGGTCGGCAAATGTTGCTCTTTGGGCAGCATGAAAGTACTTTTAGAGTTAATCCGCCAGCCTTCCGCCCACGGCTGCACCCTGGGCGAGTTGCGCCTCAATGGCAAATTTTTCTGCTACACGCTCGAAGACGTGGTGCGCCCCACTGGGCCCAAGGTGCCCGGGGCCACCGCCATCCCGGCCGGCACGTACCCGGTCACGATCGAGCGCAGCCCCGGCTTGCGTCTGCTCACCCCGCGCCTGCACCAGGTACCCGACTTCGAGGGCGTGCTTATTCACCCAGGTAATGGCTCCAAGGATACGCGGGGCTGCATCCTGGTGGGCCTGGCCAAGTTGCCGAGCAACGTCAAAATCTATAAGTCACAGGAAGCCTTCCAAGCCCTGATGGGCAAGCTGCTCGACGCGACGGCCATCAGCCTCACCATTCGCTAGGATGCTGCCGCTGTTAGCCCTGGCTCCCAACGACTGCCCGAACGTCGGCGGCGTGCGTGCCCTGCGCGTGTGGCCGGCCAGCAACGTGCGCCTACCGGCTTACACGGGCAGTAGCCTAGACGTGCCCCTCCAGCTGCTCGATGCCGACAACTACGCCGACATCTGGTTTCCCGACGACCAGGCGGGCTTCGAGGAGCCCGAGGCCGACGACGCGCAGGGGCCGCTCTACAAGCCGAGCCTGCAACTGCTGGTAGTGCGCGATGCGCCAGACTTGCAGGAAGCTATCGACCGGCTGCGGGCCGTGCGCTACTTCGTGGCCGTCTACGCCGATGGCAACGGCCTGACTAAGCTCGTGGGCACGCCCGAGCACCCGCTGCGCTTTTCGGCCGGGCTAGAAACGGGCAAGCGCCCCACCGACCGCAACGGCTACCCGCTGGCCTTTACCGGCCAGACGCCCCGTCCCGCTCCATTTTATCTCACCCAGGAGCAGGTGAGTGTAGTCCCCATTCGCCGTGCCTTCTCGGCCGGCTTCAGCTTTGGCTTCAGCTAAGATGACGCAACTAACCCGCCAGGACCTGCACGCCCAAGTTGAGCTGCGGTTTCCTGACAACACGACCAGTAAGATTACCCCGGCCATCGTGCGGGCCTTCCTGCACGAGTACATCGAGTCGGCGTACCTGCCGGCCAGCGACGACCAGACGACGCTCAACGTGCCGCCCTACGCCGCTGGTCAGTTCTACGGCCAGGGCTACCTGGTGCGCTACCGGATGCCGGCCAGCGCCGAGGCCTTTTTCTACTCGCTCAAGGTAGGGGTGCTACCAGCCCCTACCGGCCGGGTGAGCGATCCGAACTGGCGGCTCATGTCGGTAGATGCCTATACCAAGGCCGAAACTGGCCTGTTTGTAGCAGCCCAGCTTAACGCTGCCATTGCGGGCCTAGTCGATGGTGCGCCCGACGCGCTCGATACCTTAAAAGAACTTGCGGCTCAACTCGCCAGCGATGAGAAAGGTGCGGCCGCGATGCTGGCCACGCTGCAACAGCACACGCAGCAGCTCGTCACAACCCCATCCGATAGTGTCGTAGTGCACAAGGCAGGGGCTGAAACGATTACGGGCGCCAAGACCTACACCGCGCCCATTACAATTACTTCCTTTCAAGCGGGCGGCGTTGATTTTGGTTTAGTAACGGTAAGGCTGGATAACACCTTCGGCCTCAATGGAATGCTCATAACGAATGCGGGCATTGGGCTAGCAGATATTGGGTTTGCAGTGCCGAATGGCCAGAAGTTTCTGCATCGGTATGAGTCCAGAAGTGAGTTTATCCTTTCAGCCGCCAACACACGGGGGGAATTCCAATTCATAGCGCCCGCGGCAACTGGTCAAACACTTGGCTCTAAAGTCACTTGCTTTTTTTCAGTAGGCGAAAAAACGGCCTTGTTTCGGAACGGCGCCAAAGTCGGCATTAACACTGATACGCCGACCGAGCAATTAGAAGTAAGTGGCACCGTAAAAGCCACCAAGTTTGTGGGCGACGGGTCGGGGCTGACCAATGTACCCGGCGCGACCAGCAGCTACACCAACGAGCAAGCCCGCTCAGCGCAACTAAACCGCGTTGCCCCCGCTGGTACTACCACCGTCACGCTTACCAGCGAAAGCCCGCGCGATTACGGCACAGCTAGCAGCGGCACGTTTACGGTGGATGCTACCGATGCCGTGCAGGACGCTGGCGCAAGCTTTCGCCTGGGTGCGGGGGCTGGCGCGCCCGCGTTCGTCAACGCCCCGCAGGGAAAGCCATTCGTTTTCGTGGGAGTTGCCTACGCCGCCAACACCAACTTGGGCTACTCTATTCAAGTGCTAGCCGACGCAATTCAGGTTGTTATTTACGCCCGTTCCTAATGAGGTTCGCCGCTCACCACCACGCGCTACTACTGGCCGCTAATGCCGTTGCCAAAGTCTCTGAGCCGGGCTTTCAATACGCTGAGTTTGACGGCAGCGCGTTGGTTTTCCCCAACAGTTTGGGCACCTTTCAAACGTTGGCCTTCTGCCTAAATGGTCCCGCGAGGATAGCACACGCGGGGGCGTACCTGATTGACAAGCGGCCAAACGGCGACGGGTATGTATACGGTCAGGACGTGAAGAATATTAGGGCCTGGGTGAACGGCGCGCCTATTACGGACTATGCCAGCCTGAGCGATTTCTATACAAATGCAGACGTGCGGGTAGTGCTTGAATGCTCAGATTTCCTTTCCCCCACCATGCTATCTCGCTACACCCAGGACGGCGCCGGCACGCCCGACAACACCCCGATTCGCCTGTGGCAGATGGCGGCGTACAACCGCGTTTTTACCGCCGCCGAAAAGGCCAGCACGAGCGGAGCGTGGCCGGCCGACGGCCTGCTGGGGGCGTGGGATTTCAAGCAAATGAACGACTCCAGCATACCTGACATAAGCGGCCACGGGCACCACATTTCGGTAATTGGCCTGCCCGGAACTACCCACTAATCACTACTAGACTGTACTTTATGAGCTTGCTGCTTTCGCCCCGTCAGAGTATTCGCCTGCTGCTCCCTGACATCGTGCTGGGCGGCACGCGCATCAAACAGATTGGCTACGTCATCGGCCAGTCCTGGCAACAGCCCCGGTTCACGGGGGAGGTAAATGGCGTCATTACCGTGCAGGTGGTACGCCACGCCGTGGACGCCAGCCAGCCAGACGAGTTAGGAAACGAGTTGCCGCCGGAGTTTAATCGCAACCCGCTCGTTTACCTACGCGGCGCGAACGATACGCTGCTGGCGGCCGATACCGGCGAGCAGCTGGCCTTGCAAGGCGCTCTCTCGGAGGCGGACTGGCTGGTGCTCGTGCAGGCCAAGGCCGACGAGCTGCACCCGCGCCCGGTAATTCTGCAAGGTGATGGCCTGGAGTTGCTAATGCACCAGCAGGTCGTTACGGCCGACGAAATCCGCCGCCACCTAGCCGCCGCGCCGGTGCACCACTGGGCCCCGAAGGACGCCCAGGGCCAACCCATTTTGTCTGCCTAATGCTACGCTACCTCGCTACTGCCTGGTGGCGCTGGCTGCTCTTCCTGCTATTCGTCTTCGCGGTCTGCTGGCTGCAAAACCGTCCTACGCCTGCCTTCGGAAAAAGGCAATCATTGTAAACCGCCCCACCAGGTGGTTTACTTATGCATGACGTCCTCACCAGCTCGGCCTGGGCCCTGGAATCCAAGTACTACAATGTAGCCAAGTCGGCTATTCTGGCCCGCCTGGAAGCCGGCTTGCCCGCGCTCGATGCCTCCGAGGTGAAGCCCCGGCACTACTCGCACATGGATGCCAAAGGCTACCCCCAAATGTGGGTAAGCCAGGCCGGTGAGCTAGCCGGCCTAGATGTAAAGCCCGAGGGCCATGGCCTGAACCTGGCTTCGGGTATTGCCCAGGTGCTGGCCGGCCGCAGCGGCGGGGCCAGCTCCGCGAACACCAGTGGCTCGAAGGTGGCCGTGATTCCGGTGCAGGGCACGGTGCAGAAACGCGGCGGCTACTGCTCACTGGGCACCAAGGACTTAGTGGCCTCGATCAACGCCGCTAACCGCGACCCCGAAATCTCGGCCATTGTGCTCGACGTGGACTCGCCCGGCGGGCAGGTCGATGGTACGGAGGAGTTTGCCCAAGCCGTGGCCTTGAGCACAAAGCCAGTAGTAGCCTACATCGACGGGCTGGGGGCCAGCGCCGCCTACTGGATTGCCTCGCAGGCTAGCTACATCTACATCAATTCGGCCTCGACCGGGTACGCCGGCAGCCTGGGGGTGCTTTGCATGAGCATCAACCAGTCGGCTTTCTTGGAAAAGCAGGGCGTAAAGGTGGAAATCCTGCGCTCGACCCGCGCCGTGGACAAAGCCAGGCTGAACCCAGTCGAGGAGATGAGCGACGACGTGCGCACCTCGGTGCAGGCCGACCTCGACCAGATTGGCGAAACCTTCATTGCGGCCGTGCAGCAGGGCCGCGCCGGCAAGCTGAGCACTAAAGAGGACGTGTTCACCGGCAAGGTGTACCGCGGCGCTGATGCCAAAAAACACGGCTTGGTCGATGCCATCGGCTCGCTGCAAGATGCCGTCAACAAAGCCGCCCAGCTCGCACAGACGGGCGGCGGGAACTCCGCTTCACTTTTCACCCAAAACTTTAATTCCGCATGGCAAGATTCGCCAAAATCCTAGGTCTGCTCGGCCTGGGCTCTGATAAAGAAGCCGTTACTGAGGCGCACCTCGAAGCAGCCGATACTAAAATCTCCCAGCTGGAGCAGGCCAAAACCGACGCCGAGAGCAAGCTCGCCACGGTCGAAGGCGCCCTCAAAACTGCTCAGGACGAGAAAACCAAAATCGCCGGCGAGCCAACCACGGCCTCCGATAAAGTAGCGACCCTCGAAAAGTGGAAGCAGGAGCAGAAGGCTGTCGATAACCGCGAGGAAGATGACAGCAACACGCTCGACAAGCAGCCCGAAGCCACCGAGGCCTGGGAGAAAGCCGCCGCTTCGGCCGTGGCCAACACCAAAAAGCGCCTGGGCGACAAATAAGCCCACCCGCGCCGCCCAACTCATTTATTCACTTCAGCTTACGGCTTTCTTAAGACGCTTTCTATGGCAGACAAAGCAATAGATTTTTCGGGCCTCGGCCCCAAAATTCAGAGTTACACCCTGCGCGAGGCAGCCACGCTGCTCTCGACGATTCTCATCACCAATCAGTCGTTCCTCAACTACATGGGGCTCTACAACGACGTGACCGATGAGATGGCCCTCACGCAAATGTTCGTTTCGTCGGTGCTCCAGCCCGGTGGCAAAGACACGTTCGACCCCAAGGGCACGCTGGGCTTCAAGAACCGCATCGGCAAGGTGCGCGCCTGCAAAATTGACTACACCCTGACGCCTACCACCATCAACGCGATGTGGAAGGGCTACCTGGGCCGCATCAACAAGAGCAAGCGCGGCGACGTGTACGACGTGCCGTTCCAGCAGTACATCATGGACAAGCTGGCGGAAAAGGCCAAGGAAGAGATGCACCTGGAGGCCGTGTTTAAGGGCGTGTACAACGCGGATAAGAAGCAGGCTAACCGCATCTTCAACGGCTTGCTGCCGCTGATGGCCCAGGCGGGCATTATTGCCCCCAGCCAGATTTTTGCGGGCACCCCGATTACTCAAAGCAACGCCATCGACCAAATGGAGGGCGTAGCGGACTTGGTGCCGGCACACCTGGTGAATACGGACCTGGTGATGCTGGTAGAGCCCACGGCCGCCAAGTTCTACAACCGTGACTATCGCGGCACGTTCGGCGCCAACACCAACAACACCGGTGGCTTCGAGCACCAGACCATTGACGGCACCAATATCAAGATTGTGCCCGAGCCGGGCCTGGCCAACACCGGCGCCATCATTTGCACGCCCCGCGAAAACCTGGTGTGGCTGACCGGCCCGCTGGGTGGCGGCCCCGGCTCGTTCATCGTCGAGAAGCACAAGCGTAATATCGACATCATGGCTGACTTCGAGGTAGCCCCCGACCTGGCCATTGCCGAGTACGTGTGGACCAACGACAAGGCCCTGGCGGCCGGCAAGGCCCTCATCGACGCCGAAGCTGCCGAGCCAGCCCCCAGCGGCAACTAAGCCCGACCGCCCCGGTGGCCAGCTGCCGGGGCACTAGGCTATCGATCACCCTCTGTACATCTCGCTGCTACTTAACTCGTTTTCTTACCTCATTTCCTTATGAAAAATGTGTTGCGCGGTCTCGCGCTGTTGAGTGTACTCCTGCTGATTGTAGGGTATGCGTTCCCCCACGAGGCGATGGCCTTGGCCCACGCCGTATCGCCGGCGCACGGCCCGGCCGTGCTGGCTAGCCTTACCGGCATCGGCTCGGGCTCGGCCCTAGCCTGCATCGTGACGCCCATCGAAGCCATCGTGCTCGATGACTGCCCGAACCCGGGCGGTCTCACCGATTTGCACGTGATCCGTCGGCGCGATATTCTCACCTTTCCCGAAGTGGACGCGGATGGCGTAACCATCAGCACGGCCATCGTGCCCAAGCCCGACGCCGGCTTCGTGCCCTGGGAGTTTGCCCAGGACTCGGGCGAGGTGAACCACAAGAGCAGCGGCGACGCCGGCACCCAGAGCATCAGCCACGAGCTGAATGTGTACGTACCCCGCGGCTCGGCCGAAACCGACGCCGTGATTCAGTCGGCCCTCAACGGCGACTTCGTCGTGATTGGCCGCGATAGCAACGGCAACCAGCGCATCGCCGGCGATAAGCGCCGGGGTGTGAAGTTTGAGCACGATTATAAGAGCGGCAAGAAGGGCACCGATAAGAACGGTACCGACTTCAAGTTTGCCGGCGAGGGCTTCACGCACGTGCCGTACTACTACACGGCCGCTATTCCGCTGAAAGCCGGCTAGTGCAGCCCCTAGTGGTGATTAAGGTTTATAGTATTCACGCTTTTTTGAAAGGAGAACTTTAGTATGGCCCTGAAAAAATTTAAGCTGGTGAACACCAGTGGCCTCAAAGGCCTCTACTATAAGGGCGACTTCCTGCCCTTCGAGGCAATCGACGACACGCTGGCCGAGCAGCTCATCGGCAAAACGCACGTGCTCGAGCGGTTGCCCGAAGCTGCTACCGCACCGGTGCAGCTGGCGCTGGCCGAAGCCGCGCCCGCGGAGGAAGCAGCCGCCTCGACCACGGGGCGCGGTCGCCGCAGCAACGGCTAGCCTGCCTAGTCAAACCAAAAACCCCGCCTAGCTCAAGCGGGGTTTTTCTTTTTTACTCTCATGTCTACTACTCGATTCAACTTGTCAGCGCTGCCCGCGCTGGCGGACTTTTTGGTGCAGCGCGCCCAAACCAACGATACGCTCCAGTCGGCGCTCGATGACGGGTTGGAAGATTATACCCAGGGCGCGGAAGTGATACTGGACGCCCTGCGCGCCCTGCTCGACGAGTGGCTCGAAGAAGGCCAGCAAGCACTCTATGAGGCTAATGAGTTTGCCGAGCCCTTCAAATATCTCGCCATTAGTGACCAGTTGGCGGCAGTGCAGGCCTTCCGCGACCTACTCTAATTTCGTCCTATTAGCCCCTTGCCCATTTGGATAGCTTTGATTTCAACCAACCTGCAATCCAAGCTATTTGCCGATGGAACATGAACTAGAACAAGTAATTAGCTGGCTTGAGGCCGGCGATGAAGCCGATTATCGGGCCGGGGTGCTCTTGCTACAGGAACGCTGCGGCAACCGGAGTCTGGTCAATAACCTGCTCAGGAAGGAGTCAGTAGCCAACCGCGAGAAGCTGCGCTACGAGCTGGTGAAGCTTGGCTGCCAGGGGCGCATGGAAGATGTGAGCGAGGTGCTTACTCACTTTGCCCAAGCCGTGCAGGGCGCGGTGCCAGCTGTAGCCGATGTGGTGCTGGCTAGCCAGGCGCCCGCCCTGGAGCAAATAGCCGAAGCGGTACAGCCAGCGGTGGATGAGCTCACGCAGCAACTCAGCAAGCTGCACAACCAGCGCTGCCAGCTCAGCAACAGCCTGGCGGACCTCGACCCGGCCGAGGGGCCGCGCGTAGTGGCCGAAATCCTGAGCTTGCAAAACCAGTACAACGCCCTGGCAGAGCAGCGGCGGCGCCTGGCAGCCGGTGAGGTCCTGGCAGTTGAGCAACCGGCACCTGAGCAGCCGGCCCCGGCTGGCGAGCCCCTCGACCGGGCGGAGCTGGTAAAGCAGCGCAGCAACCTGCGCTCGAACATCAGCAAGGCCAGGAAAAGCGCGGAAACGGCTAAAACTGAAGACAAGCGCAGCCACTACGCCCAAAAGGCCGGCCAGCTAGAAGTGGAGCTAAACCTAATCGACATGCAGCTGGCGCTGCCCCAGGCCAATGGGTAAGCTGCTGCTACTACTCGCCCTGGCTAGCTGCACCAGCTGTACCTCGCTTCAGCGCTTTGCGGTCGCCCCGCCCCGCGCGGCCCGGCACTACCACCACTGCCAGCGGGTACACGAGCGTGAGCGCCGGCGCCAAGTCAATCACCAGGCGAACGTTCCCTGGAGTAAGTGGTAGCTGCCAGTAAAAGCGAAGCCCAGTGGCAATTGCCACTGGGCTTCTATCGGATCACCCTCTGGGCATCTCACCTCCCAAAGGACTTCAAAGGTAGGCTGCCGGGGCCTACTTGCGTCCTACTAGCGCCTGAAGCGGGGTTACATCTTAAGTGGTGTAACCCCGCTTTTTTATGAAAAAACTCGGTAAACCCGACAAACTAGACAAGTACCGCCTGCACCTGGTAGACGGCGCGGAGCTGAAGGAGGAAGAGGTAGCGATGCTGGCCAAGTACCGCAAGGCCCACTCGCTGCTTTGCCTGGGCTTCAGCCGCAACCAGGTGCTGGCCACTCTGGAAAAGGAGTACGACCTGAGCCAGCCGCAGCTCTACGCCATCGTGCGCGAAAGCGTCACGCTGTACGGCAGCGTGGAGGAGGTAGACAAAAAGGGCCAGCGCGTCATTGCCATCGAGAACTACAAGCTGCTGGCTAACCTGGCGTGCCGCCAGGGCGACTTGGGGGCCGCCATTCGTGCCACCGAGAACGCCGACAAGCTGCAAGGCCTCTTCGAGCCCGAAAAGACCGTGCTCGACCCCAAGGCCTTCCTGATTCCGGTGCCCATGGACTTTTCGACTGACCCCGCGGTACTACGCGCGCAGGAAACCGAAGATACTGACTACGAAGACGTAACTGAGCCCGCAGATGAAGACTAAACCGGCGGCTAAGCGCATCTACGTCAACGAAAAGCAGCGCCGGTTCCTGGCCGCCAAGCAAAAGCGGCGCACGTTTGTGGGCGGTCGCGGCTCGGGTAAAACGACCGTGGCCGGCCACGAAACGCGGGTAGAAATGAACTACCTGCCCCGGGCCAAGGGCTTTTTGGCGGGCCTCACCTACACGCAGCTTTCCAGCAACACGGTGCCGGCGATGGAGGCGGCCTGGCAGGCCCACGGTCTGCGCGAGTACGACCAGAAGTCGGGTTTTGGGCACTACGTGAAGGGCAAAAAGCCGCCAACTGACTGGATTAAGCCCTACCAACCGCCCAGCAATTACGAGAACGTGATTACGTTTCTCAACGGCTATACCATCCAGCTGCTGAGCATGGACCGGGCCGAGCTGGCCCGGGGTGGCAACTACGACTTCGGGCACATCGATGAGTCGGCGCTCATGAAGGAGGAGCACGTCAACAAGATCCTGCGGCCCATGATTCGGGGCAACATCTACCGCTTTCCTGATAATCCGCACCACCAAACGTTCTGCGATTACACATCGGTGCCCTGGCTGCCCTCGGGCCAGTGGGTGTTCAAGACCGAAGACCTGGCCCAGGCTGAGCCAGCCGACTACTTCTTTCTCGAATCCACGGCTTACGACAACGTGACCGTGCTAGGGGAGAAGTACTTACGCGATCTGCGCAACGGCATGACGCCGCTGGAATGGGACGTGGAGGTAATGAATAAGCGCCTCACCAAGCTGCCCAACTCCTTCTATCCCAGCTTTAATGAAGAGAAGCACGGGGTCTGGAAAACCTACACCTACACCCACGACGAACAGAGTGGGCGCACAGTGGCCATCGACAGCGATCGCGACCCGGCGCGGCACCTGGAGCTAAGCTTTGACTTCAACGCCGGCTTTACCTCCGTCATCGTGTGCCAGGAGCACGGCAATGAGTTTCGCTTCCTGGATGCGCTGTGGGTCAAGCAGAGCGAGACTACCGTGCTTGATGCGCTCGTGACCAAGTTCTGTGATGCCTACGAGAGCCACGAGCGTAAGGAGCTGATTATCTATGGTGACCGCAATGGTAACAACAAGCAGGTGGGGGCTAACCTCACCTTCTACGAATCCATCCAGCAGGGCCTGGCCGCCTGCGGCTGGAAGTCTACCCTCATGGTGCAGGGCCTCGACCCTGACCACCGGCTCAAGCACATCGCCCTTAACCAACTGCTGGCCGAGAACAACCCGCGCCTGCCCGTCATGCGCTTCAACCGCAACAAGTGTAAGTTCCTGATCATCTCTATTCAGCAGTCGCCCATCAACCCCGACTGGACCAAGAACAAGAACAGCGAGAAGAGCAGCATCGATCAGGAGCGCGCAACTCACCTCAGTGACTGCTTCGATAACATCGTGTATCGCAAGTACAGCCACCTCTTCGGGCAGGAGCAGACCCCTTACCAGGTGTACTTCCTGGGTCGTGGCTAGCCTAGCCAGCGCCCCCTAGTGGCAATTGCCACCCACGCTCACGCAAAAAGGGCCCTGGCACTAGTGCCAGGGCCCTTTTTGCTGCCTGGCCGCCCTCAGCCCGCGTTCATATATACCTCAAAAATTGCCGTTTTGGCAATTGCCAAATGCTAAAGGGCGCGCACGGCCGCGTGCGTCACGCAATAAAAATGCGGCCTTTGGGCGAGCGTTCTGGCTGATTTTCGGCTAGTTGGCTGAGAAACGCGCAATAATTTATTTCCGTCCTACGCGTCGGTGGGCGAAAGCGGCAATTTGAGTACCATGCAACGGACTCAAATTCACATTCGCACGGTGCTGGCCGAGCTTGAGCTGCCCGATGGCAATGGCCAGCCGCTGGCTTTTTCCATCGGCTACTACAAAACCAACGGCACCAAGGGCAGCAAGCCGGCCGTGAAAAAAGGCGGACTGGCCGGCGTAGGCGTCGGCAGCACGGCCGGCCCCGCGGGCAACAGTGCCTTCCGCTACAAGGTGAAGGAAAAGGGCACCCTGCAACTCGTGGACTGCGCCACCGACCAAGCTTTCGCGCTCAAAATCATTCTACTCACGGAATACAACGGCCGGCGCATCCTGCACGGATAAGCAATGAAGACTCGGGACATTAAAGAATTAGAGGGCGGAATTTATATTCTGCCCGGGGCGCAGGCCATTGTCGAGCTGACGGGCAGCGACAAGGCCCAGGATGTGAACTACGGCGCCGCCCCGCTCAGCCAGGGCGGGTTCAGGATTGCGCCCTGGGGCACCGACAACCTGCAACCGCAGGCCCTGCTGGCGCTGGTGCACAACAACCACCTCAAGCCGCAGCTCATTACCACGGCCCGCGATTTTTTGCTGGGCAGCCGCGTGGGCGTCTTCAGCCGCAAGGTAGTAGACGGCAAAATCGTGCTAGAGCCCGTGCTCGATACGGAGATGGAAGACTGGTACGAGAGCATCGATGGCGATACGGTGATGCAGAGCAACGCCTACAACCTCGAAACCTTCGCCAACTACTTCTCGGTGCTCTCGCTGGAGTCCAAGAACTACGTGGAGGCTATCCAGAGCTTCGACTGCACCGTGGCCCGCGCCCTGGTCACGACCAAGCCCCGGCCCGAAAAGTATGCGTTTCACCATGACTGGCGCAATTTCCGGGCGGACGAGGCGAAAATCCTGCCGGCTTACGACCCCAAAAACCCGAGCAAGTTTGGCGAGTGCGTGCTGCACGGCCGCGACTGGACGCCGGGCCAGAAGTACTACGACATCCCGCCGTTTTGGGGCGGGCGTACGTGGACGCAGGTCAGCAATAAGATTCCGCGCTTTCACTCGTCGGGCCTCGATAACGGCTACAACGTCAAGCACCACATCAAGATACCGCTCAACTACTTCGACCAGTTCGGGACGCCGGAATTGAAGAAAAAGGCGGAACTCGACCTCATGGCCAACATGAACGAGATGCTGGCCGGCGTGGAGAATACTGATAAGGTATTCGTGAGCAAATACGGGACGGATGCGACTGGCAAGGCGATGCCGGGCTGGGAAATCGTGCCGATTGATAACAAGATGAGCGACAAAGCCTACGATTCGGTGAATCAGCAGGCCAACGTTGCCCACACCTCCAGCCACGGTATTGATCCTTCGCTGGCCGGCATCGATACGGGCGGCAAGTTTGGCGGCTCGGGCTCCGAAAAGCGCATCAGCTACCAGCTGCACGTGGCCCTGCGCACGCCCCAGAAGCGCAAAATCCTGCTCAAAACCTTCCAGGCGGCCCACAAAATCATGGGCTTCGACCCCACGCACTTCTTCGGCTTCGAGGACATCGACATCACCACCATCGCTGACAACCCCACGGGCAAGCAGAAGGTGGCTAACGCATCCATGTAATGTTATTCACTACAATAGAGGACATTAAGACCAGTCTGGGTACGCTGCACCGCAACCTGAAGGTGGAGACGCTGCTCAGCTTCGTAAGCCAGGCCGAAACGCTGCACTTGGTGCCGGTGCTGGGCGAGGGCCTGGTCGCGCAACTGGGCAATCTGCCGGCGAGCGAGGCCCCGGCGCACCTGGTCAGGCTGCGCGCCCACTTCCGCGCCGCCCTGGTGTACTACGTGGTGCTCGAAGCCGCGCCCTTCCTGAGCGTGGCCTTCGGCGACCTGGGCATGAGCGAGCAGAGCGCCGGCCAGGCCGCTCCCTCGCGCCAGTGGGTGTACAACAACTTCGTGGAGGCCGCCGCCGCTACGGCCGATAAGCTGCTCGATGTGGCGCTGGCCTGGCTTGACACTCACGCCGCCGACTACGCCGACGAGCTGGACTCGCCCGAATACCGCTCACGCAAGCAGCTGCTCATCGGCTCGGCCGAGGAGCTGGGCCGCTATGTGGCCACGGCCGGCAGCCGGCGCTTTTTTCTGGCCCTACTGCCGACGCTACGCCAGGTGGAGGATTTCGAAATCAGCGACTTGCTGGGCGAAGAAACCTTGGAGCAGCTGCGCGCGGGGCTAGCCAGCGGTGAGGCGCCCAGCGCCGAAGCTCGCAAGCTGCTGGGCCTGGTGCGCCCGCTGCTCGCCCACCGGGCCATTGCCCAGGGCGTGGGCAGCCTCAACGTGGCCCTGACCGGTACGAGCCTGCGCCTGCTCTCCGATAACGAGGCCGTGCGCCAGCGCCAGGCCGCGAGCTCCGAGGCCTTGTCGGCCCTGAGCCAGCAGGCCAGCAGCACCGCCGACCGCTACCAGGCTAAGCTCGCCGCTTACCTCGATTCGCTCGCGCCCACGGCCCCGGCGGTGTCGGCCGAACTGTACGACAATTCCGGTAAACCTTCCTTCTGGGTCTGATGCTACGTTTTTACATTACCGTGCAGGCCATTGAGTTAGGGGCCGTAACGGCAGCCGGCATTAGCGGCTTCATTGAGGCGCACGTGTGGTCGCCGGCCTACACCTACTACCTGCTGCTGGTGCTGGTCGTGCTCGACGTGCTCACCAACAACTTGGTGGAAAAGAAGCCTTTCAAGCCGCGGCAGCTGGCGTTGCGGTTGGTGGGCTACACGGCGCTGCTGGCGTTTGCCCACGGCTTCGGAGAGCACGAGAAAGGGCTGTTTTTCCTCACGCAGCTGGTGCTCGCCCCCTTCGTGCTCATTCACCTGCGCCGGCTCATCATTGCCTTCGGCAAGCTGGGCCTCGTGGATAACGACGTGGCCGACTTGCTCCAGCGCCGCATCACCCGCAAAGCGGAGAGCGAGGAAACGCTCGCGCCTGAAGTAGTGCCCACGCCTGAAGTCGCCGTTTCCTGATGCTGACCTTTCGCCTCGACAAGCGGCCCTACCAGGTGCCCGGCAGCTGGGCCGAGCTTACGGCCGCGCAGTTCTTCGCCGCCGCCCCGCACCTGACTACCGATAGCGTAGCCGCGCGGCTGGCCGTGCTGCGCGCCTGGTGCCCCCGGCTGCGCACGAAGGATCTGCGCCGGCTTACGGCCGATCAGCTCTGGGACTTGCTCACGCTCGTGGGCTGGGCCTGGCGCCAGGAGCCCGACACGGCCGGCGTGCGCGAGTTTGCCTACCAAGGCCGCACCTACCAGCTGCCCGAGCCCAACCTGCTCGACGCCGTGGCCATCGAGTACGCCACGGCCCAGGTGTTCTTTCATCAGTTCACCCACCCCCAGCGCCCGCAGGCTGCCGCGCTCGACCAGCTCGTGGCCACGCTCTGCCGCCCGGCCCGGGTAGACCTGGTACACGTGCGCGAATTGCCGGAGTGGGACGGGCAGACCCGCGAAAAATATAACGGCAAGCTGGCCGAGGGCCGGGCCAAGGAGTTGGCCGATGCACCGCTGGGCGTCAAAATCGTGGTGCTGCATCACTTCCTGCACGCGCAACGCTTCATCCACCGCGCCTACCACGACCTGTTCAAAAAAGTGGAGGTGCCCACCGGCCCCCACGCTCCGAAGCCCAAGCACAGCGACGGCACGGAGATGCTCGAATTACTGGCCGAAGTGGCTGAAAGTGGCCTCTACGGCACTTACGAGCAGGTCGCGCACACGAGCCTGCACACCGTTTTGTTCAATCTGGCTAAAAAAGCCCGCCGCCGGCGCGAAGCCGAGAAAGAGTAAGCGTATGAAAATTTCCGATGAGGGCTTGGCCCTGATTAAGAAGGAGGAAGCCTTTCGGGCCAGTTGGTACCGTTGTGCAGCGGGCCGCCCCACCATTGGCTACGGCCACGTGATTCAGGCCGGCGAGCAGCGCTACTACACGGCCAGGCTCAGCGAGGCCGAGGCAAGCGCCCTACTGCGGGCCGACGTGGATAAGCAGTACGGTGCGCACGTGGCCGCCCACGTGCACCGCGACGTGACCCAGCACCAATTCGACGCCCTGGTGTCGCTGTGCTACAACATCGGCACGGCGGGCTTCGACAAGTCAAGCGTGCTGGCTCTGGCCAACGCCGGCGCCAGTACGCCCGCCGTGATAAAAGCGGCTTTCGGACTCTGGAATAAAGTGACTGACCCCACCACCAAGGTGAAGCGAGTAAGCACGGGCCTCACCGCCCGGCGGGCCCGCGAAGCCGCCCTTTACCTCTCCTAAGCGTATGAAAGAGCGTTACGTACTAAGTTTTATGTTTGGCTGGCTCACCGGCACGGTGCTAGGCCTGCTTGCCCTAGCGGCCCTGCTCAGTTGCGCTGGGTGCGCTGGCAGCCGTCCACCGCACGGGCTCCCCGCGCGAGCGGTGCCGGTGCAGCGCGTCGACTCGACCGCGAGCTTGCCCCCGTACTTGGTGCCAGCCCCGGCCGGCTCGACCCCGCGCCAGCGCCGGCAGTGGCAGCGGGCCCAGGCCCAGAACCTAGCCCGCGCCGGCGTGCTGCCGACCAAAGTCAAAAACAGCAGCGTGGCTACCGCGCCTGGCGCTACGGCCATCAACCGGCCTACCGCGCCGGTGGCCACCGGCGCCAGTACCGCTACCGACGCCCGCAAGGCCGGCACCCGGGGTGGAGCCGTGGCCGTGGGACCGAAGGCAGTGGCCACGAGCACCAGTGCCGGCGCTGCTTGGTGGTGGTACCTGATGGCGCTGGTAGCCGGCGCGGTCGGCTGGGAGGTGCTTACCTCGCAGGTTACGCCGCTACGGTTGTTGCTGAAGTGGCGAAAAGTAACGTAAGAAGTAGTCTATCATGAGGTCCAGCAAGTTTCCAGCTATTTCGGAGCCTTCCATTGGTAAAAGAGAATCTCTTACGTTAACACCTGCCGTTTAGCCCTCATCTACCACATCGTAGCGGTCGAGCATGTGATTAAGTACTTGTTTCAATAATCCGTTAAACGTACTGAAAGAAGAAGGCTCATAAATCGGCGTCTTAGTGAGACGGTCCACAATTTCAAACTTTCCTGCTTTTAGGTTGTGGCAGTAAAGCTTATCACCGCTTTCAGCAAAAAAGGCATATTGTTTATTCGGTTCGTATTCGCGCCAAATAAGGTTAGCCTCTATAAAGCCCCGTTTCAGGTACTCAAGTCGGTCCGAACCGTTATCCTCCGTTTTAGGCTCACTAGCGTAGACTTGGACGCCGTTGCAATCTAGCCCATCGTGCGTCGCCAATAATTCTAGGTATTCTGCCGGCAGTGCGTAAGCTAATTGGCTTATGGTATCGGCTTGCAGGATAGCGGTTTGCTCAGCTGAAGCGGGGGCATCCACCGGCTCGCCAAAATCTGCTAGGTCAGCCTCAATCTCATTGAGTAAGCGACGTAAAATCATTTCCATAACTTCTAATTAGTAATACTGGCCTTAGTAGCGGGATACACAAAGCCCTTATAAACGGGCCATTGAAGCTTTAGTGTGTCACCAGCTTGCATCCCATTGGTAACACTATTCTGCAGATTGGTAATAGCTTGGTGATAGGGATCGTTTTTAATTAGCATCAGATTGTCAAAGCTATTATCTCCTCCATCATCTAAGGGCAATTTATGGTGAACTTGCCAAGCTCGACTAGGTACTTTACCGCTAGCGATAAGTTCTATTTGCTTATCATCAAACCCAGCTTGCTGCAACTGCTTCTTCATTGCCGGGTCGGACCCAATTTTCTCGAGAAAATTCTTGCGGGCACTTGAATCAAACTTCCTGCGCAAAGCTTCACGGTCCTCATCAGTACGTTTAATGTACGTGAGGGGTACGTTATGGAATCCTGGCAGATGAATTGTATCGCCCCGTAATGGACCCCGCACATTCAAATCACTCAATCGCTGAATATGAATGCCCTTAACTTTTGCCAGCAAGGCAATTAATTCCGCTTCCTCCTCCGATGTCAATGTGCCCGCCGCGTGCTTGGCAGCCAGATTATTCAAGCGCAGCAAGTTCGGGTCTAGAGGCACCAAATGCGGCTGCGGGATGCCCGGCCCTCCAGCCGGGGTAGTGCTGGCCAGAATCAAGGCCAATGTCAATATTACCGGAGCTAGCACCGTCACTGCCGCGATCTCCGCCGCAGTTTCTAGCACGGGCGCCATTACCGGGGCAGGCGTGAGCAGCGGCACCACCAGCGGGTTCACCAAGGCTTGCGGCGGGCTACCGTGCTCGCCGGGGGCAGGACTGACGTACGTCGCCGGCCCGCCGGGCTGCATGGTGAGCTTGGGGGCAGCAATGGTCAGATGGCACACGTATGCCCCCTGTGTCAGGTTACCCTGCTCAAACTCCTCCTGGTAGCCCACGCAGTGGCCGGCTTCCCAGGCCAAGGTTTCCAGGGCCGAGCTGCCCTGGGCGCCGTAGAAGATAACCTGCCCAGCCAGAGGCTTGTAGGGCGTAGCAGCCCAATCGAGCAGGGTATCATCATCGGGCACATTCAGCGTCAGGTGCACCAGGCCGTGGCGCACCTTGGCCACCGCCCGGCCGCGGGCGCTGGTAGCTTGCGTAAACTCATAGGTGCAGAAGCGCACCGGGTAGGTGGCGCCGGCTACTTGCAGTTCGGCGTAAAAGGAAGCCATACCAAACATTAAACCCAACCTGTAAGAATGTTGGTGAAGCAAGCTACATAGAATTATACAGTCGTCAAGCAGACTAGTATGGGATAACTACCCATTTGTACGCACTAGCGCCCGCTTTTTTCCGTCCTACGCCTGCCTCGCCCATTCTGCCATCTTGGGAGCATGGCAGCGTATCAAGATGAGTTTAAGCGCATCCTCGACGAGGAAGTAGGCGACTACGCCGCCCGGGCGCTGGGGCTGCTTACCCAGGCCATCCAGGCCAAGGGTCTCGTGCTGACCGAGGAGCTGCTGCACTCGCTGCGCACGGAGGTGGTGGGCGCAACCGCGCAGCACGTGGCCCAGATGGGGGTGCTCTTCGAGCAGTACGGCCGCATCAAGGACATGAAGGGCATTTCGCGCACTAAGGCCCCGCCCATTGAAGAGATTGAGGCTTACGTCAAGAAGGTGGGCCTGAGTCATTTCGACTACATCCCCGGCTATACCGAGCGTTCCAACGTGTCGCCGGTGAGCAGCCTGGCCATCAACCGCATTGCCTGGGGCATCGCCCGGGCCAAGCTGCGCGACAACGCCCAGGTGAAACCCAAATCCTGGTTCAGCAAAACGTTTTACTCCAGCATCAACAGCTTCATCGATGCCGTGACTAGTCGCTACCTGGTAGCCACCGGCACGCACCTGGCAGCGCGAATTAAAATCTAATGGGACAGGTCAGACAGGATAACGTCCAGATAAAGCTGGAGATAGATGGCTCGCAGTCGCGCACGGAGCTCGACAACCTCACCCGCAAGGCTGATTTGCTCCAGGCGGGATTCAAGGGCCTCAAAAAAGGCTCGGAAGAATACATTGCCCAGAACAAGGAGCTGAGCCAGGTCAAGGCCCGCATGGAAGAATTGCGGAGCGAAATCGGCCTTACCTCGCTCACCAGCGCGCAGCTAAAGGCGATGTCGAATCAGCTCAACCGCGAGCTGGCCAACCTGACGCCCAACACCGAATCGTTTCTCAATAAGGCGCAGGAGCTGGCCAACGTGGATGCGCGGCTCGCCCAGGTGCGAGCCGAGGCCAAGGGCGTACAGGATGAGCTAACCAACGCCGGTGGGGGCATTGGCGAGTTTATCAAAAAGGCCGCTGGTTTCGCCGGCATTCAGCTCGGGGTGCAGGCCGTACTGGGCGGCATCAAGCAGCTGGGTTCGGAAAGCATTGATGCGGCCGTAAAAGGCGCGGATTCTATCTCCGATATGGAGAAAGCCCTGAACCTGACCACGGCCGAAGCCAAAGGGCTGCGCACCCAATTGGAAGGAATCGACACGCGTACCTCGGAAGCGAACCTGGAAGGCATTGCCGTGGCAGCCGGCCAGCTGGGCATTGCCAAGGAGGAGGCCGTTGCCTTCACCCAGTCGGTTGACCAGGCCGTGGTGGCGCTGGGCGATGAGTTCACGGGCGGGGTTGAGGACGTGGCCAAGAGCCTGGGCGGCCTGCAAAAGCTGTTTAAGGAAACGGCCGATGTGAGCCCAGCCGATGCGATTACCAAGATTGGCTCGGCAGTCAATGCCCTGGGCGCCGATGGCACGGCCACGGGCCCCGTCATTGCCGACTTCACGGCCCGCATCGGCCAATTGGGCGACCTGGCCCCGCAGATTACCCAGACCCTAGGCCTGGGCGCCGCGTTTCAGGAGCTCGGGTTGTCGGCCGAGATTTCGGCCGGTGGCCTCTCCAACATCCTGCTCACGGCCTCGAAGGATACGGCCGGCTTCGGCAAGCAGATTGGCCTCACCAGCCAGGAGTTTGCGGAGTTGATTAACTGTATAGTCCCGGAAAGTCGTGGGTTGGGTCTCGTATAAAGATACCAGGATTTT
>CAZERY010000002.1:0-53597 GCA_964514915.1 uncultured Hymenobacter sp. | reverse complement strand
GCGCACCTCGTCCATGGTAGTGCCGAAGCGCAGCGGGCCCATGCCGGTGCCCAGAATTATTTCGTTTTCCTCAATGCTGCTGGGGGTAGTAGTTGGCGTGCTCATGGGATGTAGTAAGTGAAAGAGAGTGCAAAGGTAGCCGGGTGCTGGCCGGTTTATTTACCGTACTTGGCTTCGAAGTCCGCTTTCTGGCGCTGGTATTCGGGTAGGGCTTTGGCCTCGTCCCACTTCTGCTTGAAAATAGCGGCCGCGGCTACTTTATCCACATCGGGCTCGCTGGTGCGGGGCAGCTCAGCGCGGCCGTGGGCGCCGCTCTGGCCTTTTTTGTCGGCCGGCACAGGACCGGCGTACTTCTTGCCGCCGCGGTGGTTGGCGTAGCGCCGGGCCCGGGTAAAACCCATTTGCAAAAACTTGCGCGCCATATCAGCTCCTACAAAGTCGCCCGCCGCCAAATAAGCCTCCAGCAGCTTCCAGATGGCCGCCGAGGACTCCTGGGCCGCCGCTGCGTCCTTAAAGCGCCAGTGGGGTAGAATCTCGCCTTTGTAGGGCTGCACTAGTAGTACACCCTGCTCGCCCTTGCCCACACGGTACCGCTCGGGGTGTTGCCGAAAGTCAACGGTCGTAAAATCCTGCTGGTAATCGAAAGGCATGACGGGCGGGTGCTTGGGGCAGCTTATACGCAAAAACGACCGCCGCCGCCTAGCCCCGGCTTTTTGGCCCAAGCCCGGCAAGCGCGAAGTTTTCCACAGGTTAATAAGTTTAATTAATTTCTTTTTAAAAGATTTCTTTTTGTTTCCATCCATCAGGGCGGTGGATAAGTTCATAACTTTTGGAAGTTGTCCACAGCGTGGATAACAAGTGGGTAACTATGGGCTTATCCACTGCCTATCCACAGGCATTGTGAATAGTGACGGGTTGATAGCTAGTAAATTAGCAAGGTTATCCACTATTCACATAGGTTATCCACTTATCCACTATTCACAGCTGCTGGGCAGTGTGGATAGTGTTCGTAGGGTGTGGAAGTTATTCACCGTTGTCCACAGCTTACCCACTAGCTGCGACAGCTGTGCGCCGCGCCAGATTACCAAAAAAACTTGTCCCCAACTTATCCACTGCTGAGGTAAGCTTATCCCCACGCTTATCCACAAGTGCCGACCAACGTGCTCCCGGGCGTGGACAACTTTGTGGATAACCCGTGCATAACCGCTCAAAACCCGCCTCAGTAACTGGAAATGGACCAGAGTTATCCACGTGGCTAGCCCAAAAACGCCCAGGGGCACCGAGAAACCAGCTCTCGGCGCCCCTGGGCGTGGATAGCTCTACTGAATGGCTAAAAGCTGAGCTTTTCTTCTGCTTCCCAGCCGGCGCGCACTTCGAGCACCTTTGGGTAGAGGTACACCGGCTCGGCCGGCACTTGCAGCAGCGGGTCGCCGGCGCGCCAGTGGCCGTCGCCATTCTGGTCGATGAGCACGCGCAGCCGGTATTTGCCGGGGGCCAGGTGCGCAAAGCGGTACGTGCCCTTGGGTGAGCGCAGCTGGCTCACCACTTCGAACTTGTCGGTGAGCAGCTGCAAGTCAACTTGCGGGTACTTGCTTTGGATGGTGCCCGTAATAAGACCACTCGGGTCTTGGTCGACCACGCCCAAGTGTACCCCCCGGCGCAAGCCCAGCGACTGGCCCGTGATAGCCGCAAAAGCCGTGCTATCGAGCCGAATATCAATACTCTTCTGAGCTTTCGTGTCGATATTGATAGTCAGTTCAGTACGGTTGGCGCTGAGTGTACCGTCGGCGGGTAGGTACAACGGGCGCGTTTTGAGCGAGTCTTCAGTAAGAGTACCGACCGCTTTGCCTGCCACTAGCAACGTCGGCACCGGAAACCGGAATTTTACCTGACCCTGGCGATAGACCGTGCGCACATTACCTTCCAGGGAGGTGTAAGCAGGGGCGGTCTTTTTACCCGCCGCCGTGGGCACCGGAAAGCGTACGTTGAGCGTGTCGTGGCGAACATTGCCAGTGCTATCGGTGGCGGTCAGTAGGTAGCGGCCATCGCCCACCGTTGGCGTTTTGTACAGCACTAGTCCGCGGGCCTGGTCTACGAGCTGGGTAGCGGCCTGGGCAGCGGTCGCCGTGGTCGAGTTGCCGGCCACCGGTGCAAGCACGGCGCTGGTCAGCCCCTCATTGAAGCGCAGCCGCACCTGGGTGGCGCTGGCTTCGAGGCCGGTGCGCTGGGGGGGGAGGCGATCGGGGCGCACCAGCACCAGGTGGCGGGCGGCGGTGGTATCGGTAATGGTAACTGGAGCAGGCAGATAGGCGATTTTTTCCCCGTCATCAAAGCGGCCGTTGTTGTTCTTATCGGCCCAGGCGTACACTTTGTAGGGTGCTACCCGAATAAAGTTGAGTTGAAAAACGCCTTTGTCATCGGTGCGGGTGAGGTAGTAGGGCTGGCCCCGGCGCACGCCCACCGTGTCGGTGGTGCGGTACAGCCCCACGATAACGTCCTTGGCCGGCTGGGCCGTGAGCAGGTCGCTCACCGTGCCGCGTACCCGGCCCGAGTCGAGCGTGGCGCCCGTGCTAAAGCTCAGGGCCTGGTACTTGGCCGGCAGGCTTTCGGTAACGTCGACGATGGCCTTGCGGAAGTTGAACGAGTAAGTCGTGTTGGCATCCAGCGGTTTTTTGAACAGCAGCACAATCGAGTTGCGGTCGGTACGCGACGTATACGAATTGTCAGCTGCCAGCTGCGGCGTAATAATCAGGTTTTTAGCAATATCCTTCAGCTGCACGGGCTCCGAAAAAGTGAGCCTGACGGACTGCGGCCGCACGTTGCGGGCGGCGCTATCGGGCGAAGTTGCCACCAGGCGCGGCGCCGTTTTGTCGCGCGGCCCGCCCTGCGGCGAGCTGACGGCTGCGCAGCTACCCAGGCCCAGCAAGGCTAGCAGCGCCGCCCCGCGGCCCACCGGTCGCGCACTTGCCTTCACGTTAGAAATCCAGGAAAAACGAAAAGCGGCGCGTAAACTCATCAGCAAAAGCAGCGGAAAAACTCGGTAAAAATAGCCGGCTCCCCACGGCCAGTCGGCTAGCCAGCCGCCAGGGCTACCCGCTCAGCTACGTAAAGCAAGCTCGAATATTGCCCCTCGTGCTGCGCCGCGTACTGGTTGGATTTGTAGCCCGCCTTGAGCACGGCCAGCGGCCCGCCGGCCCGCTCGGGTGCCCGCAGCTGTTCCGAAAGCATGCTCACGTAGTAGGCATCGAGCACCAGCGGCACGGTTTGCACCACGCGCAGGCCGTGGCTGGCCAGTAGCCGGCGCATAGTAGCCGGCACAAAGTGGTAGAGGTGCCGGGGCACATCGTAGGCTGCCCAGTCTTGGCGGTAGTGCTGGGCATCGAGGCTATCGGGGTTGGGCACCGCGATGAGAAGCTGACCGCTCGGCTTGAGCAGCGCAATAAGCTGATGCAGCGTGTCTTGCAGTGCATGCACGTGCTCTAGCACGTGCCATAGCGTTACTGCATCAAAGCTGGCGGGGGGCAAACTAGCCAATACTGCTGGCTCCTCGATGGGCTGGCCCACGCGAGTGGCCGCATCCTGGCGGGCGCGTGGGTTGGGCTCCAGGCCCGTTACCTGCCAGCCGGCCTGCTTGGCTCTGGCCAAAAAGTGACCCGTGCCGCAGCCATAGTCCAGCAGCCGGCCCGGCTGCCCACCATGGAGCTTGGTAATGAGCGCCACCTTGCGGCGCACCGTGAAGTAGCGCGCCACCTTATACACGCGGTTGACCAGGCCCTGCGCCGCCGAGTTGTGCGACACGTAAGCATCTGACTCGTAGTACTTGCCAATGTGGGCCGCGTCGGGCCGGGGGTTTGTAAACTGCAAGCCGCAGCCCGCGCACTGCACGATGGTAAACGTTTCCTGGCTTACCGACCGGTCTGGCACCAGTAGCTTGGCAGGTAGGTTGGCGCCGCCACACACCGGGCAATTCTCTAGTAATTCGTTGGTCACACAGTTGAGAATCAAAAATCAAAAATTAAAAATTAAGAAGGAATTGAAGCCAACAGCCTCCCCCAGCCTTAATTTTTAATTTTTGATTCTCAATTTTTAATTAACGATTTAGGTACACCATCAGCACCGACACGTCGGCGGGGCTTACGCCGCTGATGCGGCTAGCCTGCCCCAGCGTTTCGGGCTGAATCTTGAGTAGCTTTTCGCGCGCCTCGTGGCTGAGCGCCGGCATGGCGCCGTAGTTCAGGCGTCCCTGAATCACGAAGTTTTCGAGCTCGCGCATGCGCTGCGCCTGCTGCTGCTCCTTCTGCAAGTACGTTTCGTACTTGGTCTGGATGATGGCTTGCTCCTGGGCTTCTTCGCTGAAGGCGGCTAGCTTCTCGGCCAGGTCGGGCAGCGCGGCAGCAAGTTCGGGTAGCTCGATATTGGGCCGGCGCAACAGGTTGAGGGCGCGGGTTTTTTCGTGAATCTCAGCCGAGCCGTACTCCGCCAAAAAGCCGTTGATGGTCGTGGGCTCAACGCCGAAGGTCGAAAGTACCGTGAGCACGGCGGCCGTGTCGGCTTCCTTTTGGCGCACGCGGGCCAGGCGCTCGTCGCTGGCCAGCCCCAGGGCGTGGCCCAGCGGCGTGAGGCGCAGGTCGGCATTATCCTGGCGCAGCAAAATGCGGTGCTCGGCACGGCTGGTAAACATGCGGTACGGCTCGTCGGTCCCCTTGTTGATGAGGTCGTCGATGAGCACGCCGATGTAGGCTTCGTCGCGCCGCAGCGTGAAAGCCGGCTTGTCGAAGGCGCGCTGGTGGGCGTTGATGCCGGCCATCAGGCCCTGGCAGGCGGCCTCTTCGTAGCCAGTGGTGCCATTGATTTGGCCGGCTAGCCAGAGGTTACGCACCGGCTTGGTTTCGAGCGTGTTGGTGAGCTGCGTCGGCGGGAAGAAGTCGTACTCGATCGCGTAGCCGGGCCGAAACATCTTGGCCTTCTCAAAGCCGGCAATCGCGCGCAGGGCGCGGTACTGCACGTCTTCGGGCAAGGAGCTGCTGAAACCGTTGATGTAGCACTCGACGGTGCTCCAGCCCTCGGGCTCCACGAATATCTGGTGCCGGTCCTTGTCCGCAAAGCGGTTGATTTTATCCTCCACGCTCGGGCAGTAGCGCGGCCCCAGCCCCTTGATGCGCCCCTGAAACATGGGCGATTTCTCGAAGCCTTCGCGCAAAATCTCGTGCACCCGCTCGTTGGTGTACGTGATGTAGCACGGGCGCTGCCCCGTGAGCGGCGGCGTATCGAGGTACGAGAAGCGGCTGGGGTTGGCGTCGCCGTCCTGCACTTCCATCTTCGAGTAGTCGAGCGAGCGGCCGTCTACGCGGGGCGGCGTGCCGGTTTTCATGCGCCCGGCCTCAAAGCCCAGCTCCACGAGCTGCTCCGTGATGCCATGGCTATTTTTCTCCGCCGCCCGGCCTCCGCCAAAGTTCTTTTCCCCAATGTGAATCAGGCCGTTGAGGAACGTGCCATTGGTCAGCACCACTGTTTTGCTCCGAAACTCGATACCCAGCGCCGTGCGAATACCTACGCAAGCGTTGTTTTCAATGAGCAGGCCCGTCACGGCTTCCTGCCAAAAATCGACGTTTGGGATTTGCTCCAGCGTCAGGCGCCAGGCCTCGGCAAAGCGCATACGGTCACTTTGGGCGCGCGGGCTCCACATGGCGGGACCTTTCGAGCGGTTGAGCATCCGAAACTGAATCATGGTGCGGTCGGTGATGATGCCCGACTGGCCGCCCAGGGCATCTATCTCGCGCACTATCTGCCCTTTGGCCACGCCGCCCATCGCGGGGTTGCACGACATCTGGGCGATGGTGTTCATGTTCATCGTCACCAGTAGCACCTTCGAGCCAAGGTTGGCGGCGGCGGCCGCGGCTTCGCAGCCGGCGTGGCCCGCGCCCACTACGATGAGGTCGTATTCAGTATCGGAGAACATGGGATGCAGTTAACAAGTAGCAATTAGCAGTCATCAATGAACAAGTATCAAGTGCAGTAGCCCTGCTAATTGTTCATTGGTGACTGATAATTGACAAAGTTCGCCACAAAACTGGGAGCGTTCCTCACGGCTAGCTACTCGGCTTCGTCGGCCAGGTCTTGCAGGAGCCTGGCCGCCAGCAAGGCGGCCGACTGCGCCGCTATTTCTTCCCAGATAAAAGGCTGCCACTGGCTGGTGCGGTAGTCAAAAGCCTCGGTAGCGGCCGGGCATGCCCACAGCTTATAATCGAACTTGGGGTAGCCGTGCACCACGTAGCCGGGGTAATAATACGTTTTTTGCTGCTGGCTGGCGTGGGCCAGCTTGAGCAGCATCAGGTACTTGCCGAGGCTGTGTTTTCGGTAGTCGGGATGATAAAAATTGACGATGCCCGCAATACTGTCCGTACCCTGGTCGAAAATGCCGGCGGCAATTAGCCGCCCCCCATCACGCACTTCTACAATCTGGGTGTCGAATACCGAGTGGGCACTCTCATCGAGCAGCAAGTCGGCCAAAGTCAGCGAGACGTCGAAACTAATGCCTTGGCGGTAAAGCGTATAGAGATCCTCGTATTCAGCCATGAGGCGGAAGGGCCGTACTACCACCGCAAAGCTCGCATTTTGACGGAGCAGGTGGCGCTGTTTACTGCCATACTGCACGCGGCCCAGCACAAGGCGCAGCCAGTGCACGGTGTACAGCTGCTCGTCGTGGGGTAAAAACTGGCAGGTAAATAAATCCTGCCGCATCCGGTAGTAGCCCAGGCTCAGGTAGTAATCCAGGACGGCGCCGGGAATGCGGAGCAGCATAAGTCGAAAGTCAGGCCCGCTGGCTAGCTGCTAAAACGTGCGCAATGAGAGGCAATAATCCTCTTTGCGGCGCATGGCCGTCTGGCTCAGCAGGTCTTTATCGTGGTAGCCGAGCAGGTGCAGCACACCATGAATCATAACGCGGTGTAGCTCATCGCGAAAGCTGATGCTCAAGTCCTTGGCATTATCGGCTACCCGATCGACGCTGATAAAAATATCGCCTTCCAGCACATCGGCGTCATCGGCATTATCGAAGGTGATAATATCGGTAAGCGTGTCGTGGTTGAGGTACTCCAGGTTGAGCTTGTGCAGGTACTCATCGGAGCAAAAGATAAACGTGAGCTGCGCAATGCGGTACTCGTGCACCGCCGCAATGCGTTCTATCCAGGCTACTAAGTCTTCGGCATCGTGCAGGCCAAACTCCGGCACGTCTTCCACTACAAACTCAATACCAGGGGCTTCAAAATAACGAATCCCGGCGGTGGGAGCAGCACTCATGCGGCAGCGGCTTGGGAAGTAACGCCGGGTGTGAGGGCAAAGGTCAGCTCGATGCGGCGGCCGTCCTTGCTAAATTCAACTTCATCGGCCAGGTGGCGAATGAGGAAAATACCGCGTCCGCCGGGGTTTTCCAGGTTTTCGGGAGCCGTGGGGTCGTCGAGGTTGGTAAAGTCAAAGCCCGTGCCTTCGTCTTCAATCTCAAACTTCAGCTGGTCGGGGTTCACGTAGAGCGACAGGTACACGTTCTTCTCCTTGTCGAACTTATTGCCGTGGCGAATAGCGTTGTTGACGGCTTCGGTGACGGCCACCATAATGTTGCCATAGATATCGTCCTCAATGTGGAACGTGTCCTTGGAGTTGTCAATAAAACTCTCCACGACGCGAATATTTTCCACGAGTGACGGAATCTGGATTTTAACCTGCTTCATAAAAGGCGGCGAAGGGTAGAGATAGGGCAGCGCAGAAGTTGGAGGGACGAAAATAGAAAAAGTCAACAAAATTCAGGTATTGCCCTAGCCTGGTGGCTCCAAGGCCAGTGAGCGCGGTACTGCCTAAAAGCTGCTATTTAGTTGGGGCGTTACGTGAGCGGTACGGCAGGGTTACCCAGGCTAGCGAGTTTTTTGAAAATACTCACTCACCTTCTGCTGGTAATAAGGAGTAAAAGTGGGTTGCGGGCGACGCAACAAGTCAGTTTGCTGCTCATTAACGGCGGGCTTATACTTGTTGAAAGCGGGCGGGAAAACCGGTGGGTGGTTTTGCGCCGCTTGGGCCTCGCGCTTAGTATCCTGGTCGCGCTCGCGAGCCGATTTTTCGGCTTCGAGCAGGCGCGTCAGTATCTGCCGCTGGCGGTTGATGGTTTCTTCGGTGAGGCGCTTATTGACGAGGTCGGTTTCGGTTTGCTCCATCATTTTTTTCATTTCCCCAGCATTGCCCGCACCGCCCTGGCCATTCTGGCCATCCTTACCGCCGGGTCCGTCTTTGCCCTCTTTCCCATCCTTGCCGCCGGGCTTACCTCCACCAGGCATGTTGCCGAGCTGCTGCATGGCCTGGCGTAGCATCTGCTGCTGGCCGGCTAGCCGGGCAAGCTCCTGCGAGAGCGCGCGGCCGGTTTTACCACTCTGCGAGAGCTGCTGAATCTGCTGGTTTAGCTGCTGCTGCATCTTGCTGAGGCTACCCGCGCCGGGCGAGCTGCCCTTGCCCTTCTTCTTGCCCTTGCCGCTGCCGGGCTGCGGCTGGCCCTTGCCCTGCATACTAGCCTGTTGCTCCTGCTGCATCTGGTTGAGAGCGTCGGCGAGCATGAGCGCCAGGTTGTTGATGCTCGTCATGGCCTGCTGCTGGGTGGTAGTGGCGCGCGGCACATCGCGCTGCCTGATGTGGTTGAGCGACTCGTCCATGCGGCCGTTCATCTCCCCCACCTCGCGGGTTACGAAGCTCTGGATGCGTGGCTCCTTCTTGGCGAGCGCATACAGCGAGTCCTGAATAATCTTGGCATCGTCGCGCAGCTTGCGCTGCGTCTGGCCGAGCTGCACAAAGCGCGGGTCGGCCTGGTCCACGGCGCGGAAATCCTTCATTAGCTTTTCCTGGTCGAAGCTGAGCGTGAGCAGGTTGTCGAGGATGTCGCGCAAGTCGTCGATGTTTTGCTGAGCCTTTTGGTCCTCATCGTCGCTCATCTCCTCTTTCATCTTCTTGGCCATTTTGGCCATGCGCTGGGCCGCATCTTTTTGGCTCTGGCTGGCCTGCTTGTTCTGGTTTTTGGCCAGCTGCTGCTCGCCTTCCTCCATATCCTGGTCGGCTTGCTGCTGGTCCTGCTTTTGCTCGTCGAGGCCGTTTTGGTCGCCCAGCTCTTTGTCCTGCTGTTTCAGGTCTTTCAGGTCTTCTTTCAGCTGCTCAAAATCCTGGTGCTTATTGGCTTGCTCCTGGGCTAGCTGGTCGTTTTTGGCCTGCTGCTGCTGCTTGGTGAGCTGGTTGTCGGGGTTGTTTTTATCGTTTTGAGCGGTTTGCTCGGCTAGCTTTTCCTCCTCTTTGGCTAACTGTTCGAGGCGGTTGGCGGTCTGCTCGGCCTTCTGCTCAAATTGCATTTGCTTGAACATTTCGAGGGCGCGGTCCAGCTCTTTCTGCAAGGTGTTTTCCTTGTTTTCGAGCTGGGCGAGCAGCTTTTGCATCTCGGCGTCGGGCTGCTTTTGCTGGTCCAGCAGCTTTTGCAGCTTGTCGTAGAGCTTCTTGGTTTCGGGGTCGAGCAGGTCGCTCATCAGCTTTTTCAGCTCCTCAGCCTTCTTGGCTAGCTCCTCGCTCTTGGGGTCGAGCTGGTTTTGCTGCTGCATCAGCTGGTCAAACTTCTGCTGCATTTGCTGCACCTGCTGGTCAAGCTGCTGCTTCTGGTCGAGCATGTCTTCGAGCTGCTTGCGGTCCTGGTGGCTCATCTCGCGCTTGGTCTTGAGCTTATCCTGGCTTTGGGCGAGCTCGCGCTCCAGCTGCTTGCTTTGCTTGGCCGCCGAGCTGAGCTGGCTAGCCACCGAATTGGCCTGCGAGGCCAGCTGCTTGTCCAATTCGCGCCGGCTGGGCAGGCGAAATTCCAGGGGCCGTGAGCGCGTGCTCTTCGGCCCGTGAATGCCGTCATTGTCAACGGCTTCGATAAAGTATTCGAGCCGATCGCCGGGTTGTAGGTTCAGCGGGGCCAGGTTCCAGGTGTAGGAATAGGTGCCGCCCGCATTGTTTGGCAGGCTTAGGGGCCGGCTAGCGGAGGCGCCACCCGGCGCGCCACCGCGCCGCACCTGGTAGTGTAGCCGCAGCGCCGTCAGGCCGTAGTCGTCTTGCGCGGTGCCACCCAGGGCCAGGTAGCGCAACGAAGTCGTATCCGAAAATGATTCGACCGTGAGCGTGGGCGGCGCGTCGGGCACCACCGTGAGCTGGTAGCCGATGGGGTCGCGGTTGAGGCTGGCCGCATTTTGCAGGCGCACCTGGTAAGGCTGCGAGCGCAGGGCCCGGTGCTCGGCCACAAACGTGTCGCCGTCGTGGGTGCCGGGCACCGTTTCGGCCGGGTTTTCAAAAAGCAGGCTCAACGCCTCAGTGGCCGCCGTGCTGAACTGCCAGCGCACTTGGCTGCCTTCGGGCACGGTGAGGTTGCCGCCGTTGCGGCTGGTTTCGGCT
Source organism: uncultured Hymenobacter sp. (assembly GCA_964514915.1). Lineage (GTDB taxonomy): Bacteria > Bacteroidota > Bacteroidia > Cytophagales > Hymenobacteraceae > Hymenobacter. The sequence continues at coordinate 43,151 of CAZERY010000002.1, read as the reverse complement.
GGCCGGCGGGTGTAGGCCGGGTACGTTACCTGCACCGTAAAGTCGCGCAAGTCAGGGCGTTCTACCACGGTCAGGTGGTATTCGGGCGATACGAAGCCCGCCCCGTTTAGCTGGAACGTCACATCCTGGCCAGGCTGCTCGAAGGTGTAGCGAAACTGGTCAGCGTGGCCGTTTACTTTAGCCAGCGGGCGCTCGGCGCCTTCGGCGAGCAGGCTCACGGTGGCGGGCAGCACCTTGCCGGCCACGGCCACGTCGAGCGTAAAATTCTCGCCTTTAAAGACCTTCAACTCTTTGTTCTTCAACACAAAGTCGAAGGGCGCAGGCCGCGAATACTGCCGCTGGTAGTGCCAGATGCGGCTGCTACTCTGCGTAATAAACGCCGGGAAAAACGCCAGCGCCAACAGCACGATGGCCAGCGGCGGCAACACGTACTTCCACAGCGGGCGGCTCTGCTGCGGAATGTCGATGCCCTGGGCAAACGACACGCCTTGCAGCTGGGCCGCTCGCTGCTCCAAGCTAGCCAGCAGCAGCTCGTTGTCTCGGGCCTGGCCTTGCAGCTGGAGGGCATTCAGCAACCGGTCTTGCACCTGCGGAAACAGCTCGCCCACTTGCCGGGCCGCCTGCTCGTCGCTCAGCAAGCGGCGTAGGTTGGCGAGCGCGGCCAGCGGCTGCCATAGCCAGCGGCCCACCGCGTAGGCAGCCAGCGCCAGGAAGCCAAACAGCAGCCCCGCCCGCACGGCCGTGGGCAGGTACAGGAAATACTCTAGGGTATTAACTACCACGAACAGGCTCAGCAGCAGGGCCGCGGCTACCAGGCCGCCGCGCACCAGCAGGCTCAAGTAAAACTTGCGCTTGTAGGCTTCAAGCTCGGCCCGCACCTGGGTGAGAGCCGGAAAATCGTGGGGAGAAAGCCCAGCCGCCGGGGCCGGGAGAGCCGCTACCATCGTCATAAGCAAAGAAAAGGCGGGCGCAACTCGGGCGGCCCACGCCGCAACAAGTTACGCCCGCCAAGCCAACGACGCGCCGCAGCCAGCTAGTTCAGAGGGTAAGCCCATAAAAAGCTGGCCAGGGCCAATAGCTTGCAATCATTTAGGACTTATGCAAAGCGCAAGGTAGGTTGGGCGAGTTCGTGTCGCATGTCGTCGTCGAGCAGGCGCTGATTGAGTTGATAAGCCGTGGTTTTGGCTTGGCAAGCCAGGCATTTGGGGCACGTCCAGGTGCGCAGGGCCAGCAAGCCAATCGATTAAGCGTTCCAGAAGTCGGGCTAGCGGTTGGTTCAGACAAGCGCCGGGGCGCGTGAGTTGGCGCAGCAGATTCAGACCGTGACGGCTGAGGCTGGGGGCGCGATAGCCGTGGTTTTTGCGGGAACGCCGCGTCTGCCCCACCGAAAGGCCCAACTCGGAGGCAAAGGTCAACCCCTAGCACACGAAACTGCTGGTTGCTGCGTAACCCTTGGTGGCCAACACATTACCTAGCGACTTATTCCATCGTCGGCGGCGTCATCAGCAGCGCTCCCAAAAACTTCAGGGCTGGCTCGTAGCGCACGCGGCGCTCTTTGTAGTGCTGCCAGGCTGTCTCCTCATTTTCGCGCAGGGGCAGGTTGGCCACGCGCAGGGTTTGCCAGGCCTCCGCAAACTCCTGGCGCTCCGGTATGGAAGCCGTCAGCTCTTCTAGGGTGCGCAACTCTTCGGGTTTGGTTTCGGCCTTGAGGTCAAAGAAGCGATGCACCCGGTTCAGGGCCAAAATGCCGGCCGTAAAGGTGAGCTCTACCTGGCGCGAGCGGGGCACGTCGAGGGCCGAAAAAAGCAGGTTGGCCGCGTCGAGTATTAACCCCGCCGTGAGCACCCACGAGCGCCCACTCTGCGGCGAGCGGAAGAACGCGAGGACGGGGAGCGACGTGTGGCTTTCGTCGATTTCGACCAGCCATTTTTCCCATTCCAGCCACTGTGCATCGTCATTCAAAAAATCGTGGTCGTGCCCTAGCCAGCGCAGCAAGCCCGCCGCCGAAGCGGGCACCCCAGCCCGTAGCTCGAGCTGTGCCACCACAATTTCGCGCCGCGAAAAAGCCTGGTAGATGGTGGGCAGGTACGACAGCAGCAGCGTAAGCAGCAGCAAGCCTAAGGTAGCTTCGGAGTAGCTGAACACATTGGTAACCAACCCTCTCTCCGAAGTAGTACCCAGCGTAAGCAACGCGCTACCGCTCAGCTCATAGCACTTGGTGAAGCCATCGACGCCCAGCGCCCAGTAAATACCCGTGTAGCCTACGCCCACCAGCGCAAGCCAGCCGATGGGCAGCGCCACCGGCGCGTAGTGCGCCATAATGCGGTCGCGCCGGGCATAGTTGTTGGCGCGCCGCGCCACAAAATCAAAGAGGTACCGCACGCCGCCAAATACGAACGCGTTGAGCCGCACCGACTCGTTGCGCGGCAGCACGAAGGATCGAATGGCGGCCGACACGGCCACAATGGCTAGCCAGCTCCCGGCTAGCCCGGCCAGCAGGCGCAGTGCATACTCCACAGTAGTTGACATGGCCCGTGTACGGGGAAGCCAGTGCTTAGCTGCGGTTAGCTAATGAGTCGTGCAGACGCTGACGGCGGCTAGCCAGGCCGGCAGCGTACTGCGCCTGCATGGCGGGCGGTAAAAAGGAGCGTGCAAGCAGCTTTTGTACTGCGGCTTCGTGGCCAACTATATCGGTCAGGAGTCGGCGTACCCGGCTCACTGGCAAGCCGATTCGGACCCCAAATTCCAGAAAGTCATCGTAGGCTAAAAAGGCATTGGCTACGAAGCTGGGCGTCGCATACTCATCGGCAAACAGATTTAGCGCTAGCCCGTTGCCATCGTTGACGTGCAAGCTGGTATTGAGCAAGTCGTAGGCTGGCGTGAGGTGATATTCGCCGTTGGGCAAACGGTAGAGCGAGAAGTTTTTGAGATGCGCATCGCCATTGCTAACGAGGTAGTTGAACAGCGTTAAGCGAAAAAATACATCGATATCCGGTTGGGCAGCTCGCACATGCTGCCGAATGAGACCTGCGATTTCCTCATGACTGCCTTCCATCTTGAAATTTTCCCCATGCGTACCCCGGCTACGCCCGGTTAGCTGCGCAAAATCTTCTTGCAGCAGTCGCTCACCAGTGGGCAGCACATCGAAGCGACGGGTCAGATAGGCTGCCGGCTCACCATCAGCAAACTGAAGCAGCGCACAAGCCGCCACTGGCAAACCGAAGACTTGTCGGGCCAATTGCATGGTAAAGTGCTCATTAGCTGGCAACGATTCAATTTGGTTGAGCGTCAAGCTACGTGGTGGGGGCTTCAATAGATATTCGTAGTCGCCACGCGCAGCACTCAAGACTAACTCGTTCTGCTCCAACCGCAGGGAAACTTTGAACTGGAAACCCGAAATAGAAATTCGTTTAATAGTCTGAATCAGGTCTTCTCGTAATACGCTAGGCAAGTCTTGCGCTGCAAAGGACAGCGCAGGTCTAACTGCCTGGCCATCAAACAATAGCTTTTTACAAGCTGGGCAGAAGCGTAGCTTGGCGCCACGCAACGTACGGTAGCAGCCGGGGCAATTCATACTAATTCGCGTACCGTAATAGCGCCAATAGTTTGCTGCTGGGCGGTGGCTACCAGCAAGCTGAAATCGTCTCGCTCATCTATTCGCAACGTCCGCACTTGAATAGAATGATTGGTGCCTTCCGCCAATAGGCCGGAGAAAAAGGGAAACAGTACTGGCGCCAGGTGTACCCGCTGGTTTTTGGGTAACGTCAGGCTGATTGCCGGAGACTCTGGATCAGCAAAGTAAGCCGGCTCATACTCGAATACATACCGGCCAGGCTCTTGACGTAAGGTGCCGGCCCGCCTTTCATTCATATAAACTGCTGCCTGCCGGTGGTTCATCATAGTTGCTTGGGTTCGATTTTTAGGGTCAACCCCAGTACCTCTAACACTGCCTGGAGCTGTCCAAAACTGGGATTGCCACGGCCCGCCTCCCATTCTAAAAGTTGCCGGCTGGATATTCCGGCTAACTCTGCTACGTAAGCTTGTGAAAGGCGTGCGCGTTTACGGCAACTGCTTAAAATACTCCCTATTTCCTGAACTGTCACCTGTATAACACATTATAAGGCTGTCGAGCAGCACCTGAAGCAAACTTCATCTTTTAATAAAAAAGTCCTTGCCAACACCTCAAAGATACAATATTTAGGCAGAATAAGAACTATAGTTCACTTCTGTTTTTCCATCCACAGCTGCCGAAACGACTTATCGGCTACTTTTAGCGCTTCGCGGCGCTTGCGCCAGCCGGCTTGGTCGAGCAGGTAGCCGAGGCTAAAATCTTTGAGGCGGCCAGGCAGCACGTCGAGTGCCCAGCGGTGGCGCATGCTCCAGCGCCACAGGCCGATGGCTAGCTTCTCGACGGGTGTGTTGTGGCCTTCGGCTACACTCTGCTGCCGGTTGAGCAGCAGCAGGTTGTGCAGGTTGATGCGCACCGGGCACACGCTGGTGCAGGCTCCGCACAGGCTGCTGGCAAAGCTCAGGTGCTGGTGTTCTTTCAACCCACTCAGGTGCGGGCTGATAACCGAACCGATGGGCCCCGAATAAGTCGTTTCGTAGGTGTGGCCGCCAATGTTTTTGTATACCGGGCACACGTTGAGGCAGGCCCCGCACCGGATGCAGCGCAGCGCCTCGCGGCGGTCGGGCTTGGCCAGCAGGTTGGTGCGGCCGTTGTCGAGCAGGATGACCACCATCTCGGTCGGGCCGTCGGTTTCGCCGGGCTGGCGCGGGCCAAAGTACACCGTGTTGTAGACCGTCACTTGCTGGCCGGTGCCGCTGGTGCTCAGCAGCGGCCAGAATAAGTCGAGGTCGGTGAGCTGCGGAATGACCTTTTCGATGCCGACAATGGCAATGTGCAAATCGGGGAAGGTGGCTGAGAGGCGGGCATTGCCCTCATTTTCGGTCACGGCCACGCCGCCTTCCTTGGCAATCAAGAAATTGCCACCCGTGATGCCCACCTCGGCCGACGTGTACTTATCGCGCAGCAGGTGGCGGGCCGTGAGCACGAGCTGCTGGGCGTCGTCGGTGTGCTCGATGCCGAGGTGCTTGACGAAGATGTTGGCAATGTCGGCTTTGCTCAGGTGCATGGCCGGCGTCACGATGTGGTAGGGCCGCTCGCCGTTGAGCTGCACGATGTACTCGCCCAGGTCCGTCTCGACCGATTCTACGCCCCGGCTTTGCAGGTACTTATTGACGTGGATTTCCTCGGTGGTCATGCTTTTGGCTTTCACCACCGTGCGGGCCTGGCGCGCCGCAGTCAGGCGGCCGATTTCGGCCAGGGCTTCCTGCGCGTCGCTGGCCCACACCACGCGCCCACCCCGCGCCGTGAAGGCGGCCTCAAACTGCAACAGGTGCTCGTCGAGTTTTTCCAGCACCTGCGCCTTGAGGTAGGCCGCGCGGCTGCGGGCCAGCTCGTGGTCGGCGTAGTGGCCCAGGCCGGCCGTTACGGCCGCGTCGTACTTGCCGATGTTGAAGCGGATTTTGCGGCGGTGCTCGAGGTCGAAGGCTTTCGCTTCGGCGTCTTGGAGGAAGGCGGTGGACTTCATTAGCGCAGAGTTTCGCGAAGTTGGCAGAGTTTCGCAGAGTTTATAGGCCGTTGACTATGCGAATGATATGGTCCTTCAGGGAAGGAACATTGAAATTAAGCAGCAGACCTAGCTTCAACTTGGATAGCTTTAAGTAGTTGGTTAGCTGCTTGGCGTGCATCGGGTGAAAACTCTCCACTGATTTTAGCTCTACAATTACCTTGTCTTCAACAAGCAAGTCAAGCCGGTAACCCACTTCCAGCTTAACGCCATCATAAATCACGGGCAAGGCCACTTGAGTCGCTACGTGCAGGCCCATCTTGCGCAATTCATGCGTCAGCGCCGCTTCATATACTGCTTCCATCAGCCCTGGCCCAAGTATTGTGTGCACCCGGAATGCAGCAGTCAGAATATGTCCGGAAATAGCGTTTTCATGCATAAAGCACACTTAAAACTTTGCGAAACTCCGCCAACTCTGCGAAACTCTGCGCTCAGGGCTTATTCGAGTCCACCGCCGGCCGCTCGTCGCGGTTAGCCAGCTCCCAGGCCGTATAAAACACGAGCCGCGCCCGCGCTTCCAGCTTAGCAAACTCAATCTTGCTTACCTCATCGCTCGCCTCGTGGTAGTCGGCGTGCACCCCGTTGAAGAAGAAAGCCACCGGAATCTTGTGCACTGCGAAGTTGTAGTGGTCCGAGCGGTAATAGAAGCGATTGGGGTCGTTAGGGTCGTTGAAGCGGTAGTCGAGGTCGAGCTTGGTATACTGGCGGTTAGCGTTTTCGAGCACTGTGTGCAGCTGCGACGACAGCTTGTCCGAGCCGATGACGTACACGTAGTCGGGCTTACCCGCATGGGCCACGTCGGTGCGCCCAATCATATCAATATTGAGGTCGGCCACCGTCGAGGCCAGCGGGAAGATCGGGTGGCTCGTATAGTACTCCGAGCCCAGCAAGCCCTTCTCCTCGCCCGTGTTGGCCAAGAACAGGATGCTACGGCGCGGCCCGTGCCCCGCTTGGGCAGCTTTGGTAAAGGCCTCCGCAATGCTGAGCATACCCACCGTGCCCGAGCCGTCGTCGTCGGCCCCGTTGTACACCTCCCCACCGATGATGCCGAGGTGGTCGTAGTGCGCCGACACTACCAGGATTTCGTCCTTTTTATCGGTGCCGGGCAAGAAGCCCAGCACGTTTTCGGTGCTCACGGCACTGCGTTCCTGCGGGGCGCTAATAGTAAATTTAACGGGCTTGAACTTGCTGGCTACTGGCTGCTTAGCGGCCGTCGTAGCCGCCTCATAGCTGCGAATGGCCGCCTCATTGGTGCCCAGCAGCTTGAGGCCTACGGCCGGCGACACGAAGAACGATGGCGCCCGGCCTCCGGCTTGGTCGGCCGCCGCAATGGTGGGCTGCATAATGCGCGGGGCCAGCCGGGTAGCTAGCTTCCCAAAGTCATTACTGGGCGAGAAGTCGACGAAAAACACGCTACGCGCACCCTTCTGCGCGGCTAGCGCCGCCTTGGCCCGAAAGTCTACGCTCCACTTGGTGGGCGTGCCATCGGCGCTCAGCACCGACTTGCCATCGGCTGTGCGTGGCTCGCCCACCAGCACCAGGAGGTCTTTGCCCTGCACGTCGCGGCCGGTATAGTCCGAGTACGCACCCTGCTCGATGCCGTACCCCACAAACACCGGCTGCACCGCCGTAGCCTGCTGGAAGGGTGAGCGCCCGAAAGCATAAAAATCCTTGAGCCACTCATAAGCTTTGCCGCCCACCGTGAGGGTGCCGCCCGCTTGCCAGGCGCTGCGCTCCAGGCTGAAAGTCTGGAGGTAAGGGTTGGTTGGGTTGGCGGCTACCGGGGCCACCAGGCTATCGGCCCGAAACTGCTGCGTGATGTACGTAGCGGCCATTTTTTGGCCTTTGGTGCCGGTTTCGCGGCCCTCGTACGCATCGGAGGCGAGCACGCTGAGATCGCGCCGCAGCTTATCCTGGGTGATGTAGCGGGTGGCAAACTGCGCGGCGTAGTCGGCATTGGCCTGCTCTAGCGATACCGGCACCGAGCCGTGGGGCGCAATGCCGTGGCCGGGCTGCTCGCGGGGGCTAGCCACGGGGACCGCGCCCTTGGTTTTGATTTTGATTTTGCCCGGTGCCTGCGCCCGGGTGGCGGCGGGCAGGGCAAGCCCCGCCAACAGTAAAAAAGCGTATTTCATGGATGTTTTATCATACTGAAAATAAAGTAACTGGCTCTGCACAGGCCATAGCTAGCCCTGCTGAATGAGCACCGTGGCGTAGGCGGCCACGCCCTCGCGTCGGCCCACAAAGCCCAGCTTTTCGGTAGTGGTGGCCTTGATGGAAATAAGGTCGGCGTCGATTTGCATGACCTCGGCCAGCACTTGCTGCATGGCCGCAATGTGCGGGTTGACCTTGGGCTGTTCGAGGCAGATGGTAGAGTCGATGTTGCTCACTTCGTAGCCCTTGGCCCGCAAGATGCGCAGCACTTCGGCCAAGAGCTTTTTGCTGTCGATGCCTTTGTACTGCGGGTCGGTGTCGGGGAAGTGAAAGCCAATGTCGCGCAGGTTAGCTGCGCCGAGCAGCGCATCGCAAATGACGTGAATGAGCACGTCGGCGTCGGAGTGGCCGAGCGCGCCGTGAGTGTGGGGCACTGCAATGCCGCCGAGCCAGAACGGCAGCCCGGGCTGCAACTGGTGAACGTCGTAGCCGAAGCCAACGCGAATTTTCATAATGTAGAAGAAAGTGGAGAAAGATTGCCGTGCCACGAAAGTAAATCCCCTAGCCGCTCGTCAGCCCCGGTGCGGCTAGCTACCAGCAGCCGACGAGGCGAAAAGAAACTTCGGAAACTTCGAACTCACCCGGAGTTTCCAGTGTATCTTTGCCCAGTCAATCATGGAGATCAAAGACCGAATCCTTACCCAAGCCTCCGCGCTATTCATGCGCAATGGAATTAAGAGCGTGAGCATGGACGACATTGCCGCCGACCTGGGCATGTCGAAGAAAACGCTCTATAAAACCTTCACTAACAAGGATGAAATAGTGCTAGGCGTGATGACGAACCACCTCAGCCAGGCGCAGGGTGAATGCGCCCGTGTTGCGAGCACCGCCGCCGATGCAGTGCAGGAGATGCTTACAATCTCGGCCTGGGCCGACCAGCAGTTCAGCAATGTGCACCCGAGCATTTTTTATGATCTGCGCAAGTACTACCCAGCGGCCTGGGAGCTGTTTTCGGCGCACAAGAACACGTTCATCCTCGACCAGATAATTTTGAATTTGCGCCGGGGCATCGCCGAAGGCCTCTTTCGGGCCGACCTCGACGTGGAGGTGCTGGCTCGCCTCAACCTGGCTCAGATTGAACTGGCCTTCGACCCCAGGCTTTATCCACCTGCTCAGTTTGCGCCCGTGCGGGTGAATAAGGTATTTGACGAGCATTTCTTGCTGGGGGTAGCCACGCTGAAAGGACACCGCCTCTTCAATAAATATCAACACATTACGGAGGAGGAATAGGCGACCTCGCCCGTGCACTACCTCCTGCTGCTTTCTTAGTTATGAAGAACATTCTATTCAGAACAGTGCTGGCCACCTCCGGCCTGGCCCTGGGGCTGGCTGCCCCAGCCCTGGCCCAAACCTCCGCGGCGGCGCCGGTGCCACCCAGCGCGGGCCCGCTGGCCCTGAGCTTATCGCAGGCCATTCGCTACGCCGTCACCAATAAGTCGAGCCTGCTCGCAACGCGCCTGGCCGAGCAAACGGCGGCGGCCAGGGTGGGCGAAATCAAATCGCAGGGCTTGCCCCAGGTAAACCTCAGCGCCAATGCCGCCGACAACTTTAAGCTCCAAAAAAGCTTGCTGGACGCCACGGCCTTTTCGGGCCCGACCCTCGCCGGCACTACCCTCACGCAGGCCGATCTGGCCCGGGCGCAGGCCGGCCAAAGCGTAACCCTGACGCCGAGCTACGCCGCCGCCGTGGCGCTACCGCCCCAGGCCATTGCCTTTGGCCTGCAATACGCGGGCAATACGTCGGCCACGTTTTCACAGCAGATTTTTGACGGCTCGTATCTCATTGGCCTCAAGGCGGCTAAGGTGTACACGGAGCTAGCCAAGAAGCAGACCCAACAGGCCGAAATTGACGTGGTGGAGCAGGTGAGCAAAGCCTATTATAGCACGCTGGTGGCGCGCTCGCGCCTCGCCCTGCTCGCCCGCAACGTGCAGCGCCTAGACACAGTGCTCTACCAAACCAACCAGACCTTCAAGGCGGGCTTTGCCGAAAAGCTGGATGTGGACCGCCTGCGCGTGCAGCGCAACAACCTGGTAGTGGAGCAGCAGAAAGCGCAGCGCCTCACTGAGCTGAGCGTGGCGCTACTCAAGTTTCAGATGGGCCTGCCACAGCAGCAGCCGGTGCAGCTCACCGACTCGCTCGGGGCGGCGGTAGTCGATGCGGCTGCCCTGCGCCGCAACCTGGGCTCGGCCAACTTTGGCACCGGCGGCGGGGCCGATGGCGTGAATGCGCTGCCCAACCAGCCCACCGACCTGGGCCAGAGCCAAGCTGGGCCGCCCACGCCCGGCATCAACAATGGCCAGCCCGTGCAGGCCCAGGCCGCTTTCAACTATAATAACCGCATCGAGTTTTCGACCCTGCAAACCCAGCAGGCGCTAGCTGGCCTCGACCTGCGCAACCGCACGGCGGGCGCCTACCCGCGCCTCGCGCTTACGGCGGCCTACGGCTTTTCGGGCTCGGCCAAGTCGGTGAGTGACCTGATTGCCTTTCGCGGGCCCAACTCGCGCGATGCCAACGGCTTTATGAATCAGAACTGGTTTGGCTTTGGCAACGTGGGCCTGACGCTCAACGTGCCGGTGTTCGATGGTTTCCGCCGCCGCTACCAGGTGCAGCAGGCGCGCATTACGCAGCAAACGCTGGAGCGCGGCTTCGAGACGCTGCGCCAGAGCATCGACTTGCAGGATACCCAGAGCCGCACCACGCTGGTCAATGCCCTCGACGTGCTCGACAACCAGAAGGCCAACCTTGACCTGGCGGCCGATGTGGCCCGCGTCACACGCATCAAATTCAACGCGGGCGTCGGCTCCAATATCGAAGTCATCACGGCCGAAACCTCGCTGCGCGAGTCGCAAACCAACTACTACTCGGCCGTTTACGATGTGTTGGTAGCGAAGGTAGACCGCGATAAGGCCACCGGCCAGCTGTACCAGCAGGCTAAATAATTCAAGCAGTTAGCTGATGGCTACGAGCTGTTAGCTTCTCCTTTCACTCCGAAGCTTTCCTTTTGACATGAACTTTCCTCTTTCCCGCACTACCAGCTATCAGCTACTGGCTCTCGGCTTATCACTGGCTGCTTGCGGCGGCGCTAAAGACCCCAATGCCGAGCTAGCCAAGCTCAAGGCTGAGCAGGCGGCCACCCAGGCCAAAATCGCAACCCTCGAAGCCAAAACCGGCGCGGGCGCCAAAGATTCGGCTAGTAGCGCGGTACCAGTTTCTATCATCAAGGTGGCGCCGCAAAGCTTTGCGGGCTACCTCGAAGTGCAAGGCCGGGTTGACTTTGACCAGAATGCCACCGTGGGGGCGCGGGCGGCCGGCACGCTCACCAGCGTGCGCGTGCAGCGCGGCGACCGCGTGCGGAAGGGCCAGGTGCTCGCCACGGTGGATGCCAGCATCCTGGACGCGAATATTGCCGAGCTGCGTACCCGCCTGGACCTCGCCCACATCGTGTACGAAAAGCAGGCGGGCCTGTGGAAGCAGCAGATTGGCACCGAAATCCAGTACCTCCAGGCCAAGAATACCTACGAAGGTCTCCAGCGCAACCTGACTACTCTACAGCAGCAGCGCGCCCTCTACAACGTGGTGGCGCCCTACGCCGGCGTGGTCGACAACGTGCTGCCCAAGCTCGGCGAGACCGTGGCGCCCGGCGCGCCGGTGGTGCAGCTCAACAGCGGCCAGGGGGGCAAGGTGCTTGCCGATGTGTCGGAAGCCTACGCCGGCAGCATCAAAGCGGGCGATAAGGCGCTGGTGAGCCTGCCCGACCTTGGCAATGAGGAAGTGGCGAGCACCGTCCGCACCGTGAGCCGCACGATCTCGGCTACCAGCCGCACGTTTACGGTAGAGCTGCGCTTGCCTGCCAACCAGGCTAATCGTCTGCGTCCCAACATGGTGGCTACGGTACGCATCCAGAACTACGGCAGCAATAACGCCACCGTACTGCCCGTAGACCTGGTGCAGCACGACGAGCAAAATGCCTACGTGCTGGTGGTGGCGCGCGAAGACGGCAAGCCCGTGGCGCAGAAGCGCGTCATCAAAACCGGTCAGACCTACAACGGCCAGCAGGAAGTGACCAGCGGCCTCAAGCCCGGCGACGAAGTGATTTCGGCCGGCTACCAGAATCTGAACGAAGGGCAGACGCTGAAAATCAGCTAAGCATTACTCCTCCACTAGCAACTAGTTGTTATGCAAGACATTGAAAAGGAGTTTGGGCCCACCAGCTGGTCCATTAATAACAAGACGAGCATCTACATCATCACCCTGATGCTGACGATTGCGGGCTTGTTTGCCTACGTGAAGCTGGGCAAGGAGAAATTCCCGGATATCGTCATTCCGCGCATCATCGTGGCTACGGTGTACCCTGGCACTTCGCCCACCGACATCGAGAACCTGGTGACGCGCCAGCTCGAAAAGGAAATCAAAAGCGTGAACGGGGTCAAGAAAATCAACTCGACCTCGAACCAGGACTACTGCATTGTGGACGTGGAGTTTAACTCCGGCGTGGACGTGCAGGCCGCCAAGCAGCTCATCAAGGATGCCGTGGACAAGGCCAGCACCGAGCTGCCCAACGACCTGCCCAGCGCCCCGCTGGTGAAGGAAGTGAACATCTCGGAGCAGCCGATTATGTACGTCAACCTGAGCGGCAACCTGCCCGCCGCCCAGCTCAAGAAGCTCGCCGACGACTTCCAGGACAAGATTGAGGCGCTGCCCGAAATCACCCGCGTCGACATTGTGGGTGCCCTGGAGCAGCAGGTGAACGTGGACGTGGACCTCTACAAGCTGCAAGCCTCGCAGCTCAGCTTCTCGGATATTGAGAATGCCATTGCCCGCGAAAACATCACGGTATCAGGTGGTTCTATCGACGTGGGGGCGCAGAAGCGCGCCGTGCGCGTGGCCGGCCAGTACGTGAACGCCGCCGACATTGCCAACATCCAGATTAAGAACCTGCGCGGCGCGCCGGTGCGCCTCGGCGACATCGCCACCGTGGCCGACGGCTTTAAGGACCGCGAAAGCTATGCCCGCCTCGATGGCCAATCGACGGTGACGCTGAACGTAGTAAAGCGCCAAGGTGAAAACTTACTCGACGCCTCCGACAAGATTCACGACCTCGTGAAAGAGTCGCAGGCTAGCATGCCGAAAGGCTTGAAAATCACGATTACGGGCGACTCGTCGAACGAAACCCGCAACACGCTCAATGACCTCATCAACACCATCATCATCGGCTTCCTGCTGGTGACCTTGATTCTGATGTTCTTCATGGGCACCACCAACGCGCTCTTCGTGGGCTTGTCGGTGCCGCTGTCGATGTTCCTGGCCTTCGTGATGCTACCCACGCTGGACTTCTCGCTCAACATGATTGTGCTCTTCGCCTTTTTGCTGGCGCTGGGCATCGTGGTGGACGATGCCATCGTGGTCATCGAAAACACCCACCGCTTGCTGCACGAGCACCCCAACCTGAGCACCGCCAAGGCCGCCAAGTACGCGGCGGGCGAGGTGTTCATTCCGGTGCTCGCCGGCACGCTCACGACGGTGGCGCCCTTTGTGCCGCTCATGTTCTGGCCGGGCATTGTGGGTAGCTTCATGTTCTACCTGCCCGTGACGCTGATCCTGACGCTGGGCGCCTCGCTCATCGTGGCGTTCATCATGAACCCGGTGTTTGCGGTGAGCTTCATGCAGCGCGAAGAGCACCTCGACCGGGTCGAGAAGCCTCAGCTCACGCGCGGCTTTGTGATTGGGATGGGCGTGCTGCTGGCCATTGCGCTAGCGGGCTATGCGGCCCACTCGACGTTCTTGGGCAACCTGATGATGACCATCATCGTGCTCTGCTTCCTCGATAAGTACGTGTTTGTGTACATGATTGCAGGCTTCCAGCGTAGCCTGCTGCCCCGCTTCCAGAATGCCTACGGCCGCCTCGTAGAGATAGTAGTAAGCGGCAGCATCTGGCGGCAAATCGCCATTATGGCTAGCCTGGTGCTACTGTTTGTGGGCAGCATTGTGGCCGTGGGCATTCGCAAGCCCAAGGTGGAGTTCTTCCCCAGCGGCGACCCCAAGTTCATTTATACCTACCTGCGTATGCCGGTAGGCACCCGCGTGGAAGTGACCGATTCGGTCACTCGCATCCTCGAAAACCGGGTGTACAAGGTGATCGGCCGCAATAACCCCGACGTGGAGTCGGTGATCACTAACGTGGCCATTGGCGCCGGCGACCCCAGCGAGGCTACCGCGGCCGGTACGTCGCAGTCGCACCTGGGCAAAGTGGGCGTGGCATTTAAGGAGTTGAGTGAGCGCAAGGGCCAAGCCACGCACATCTATATGGATGATATTCGCGAGGCAGTAAAAGGCATCCCCGGCGCCGAGGTTTCGGTAGACCAGGAGGCTAGCGGGCCGCCCCAGGGTAAGGCCGTAGCCATCGAGGTAGCCGGCGACGACTACCCCAAGCTAGCCGCGCTTTCGAAGAAAGTAGAGCGCTACATCGATTCGCTCAAGATTGGCGGCATTGAGGATTTGCGCTCCGACTTGCAAGACCGCAACCCCGAAATTGGGGTGGTTATCAACCGCACCCGCGCCAACCGCGAAGGCATCAGCACGGCCCAGATTGGCTCGGAGGTACGCACCTCCATCTACGGCTTTGAGGCCAGCAAATTCAAAACGCCGGACGATGAGTACCCCATCCAGGTGCGCTACGCCAAGCCCTACCGCGACAACGTGAATGCCATCGTGAACGCGCCCCTGACCTTCCGCGATGCGACCGGCGCCGTCCGCCAAGTACCCATTTCGGCGATTGCCGACGTCAACTACGGCACTACCTACGGCGGCATTAAGCGCAAAGACACGCACCGCCTCATCACTATTTCGTCGAACGTGCTCAACGGCTTCACCGGCCCCGATGTGGTCGCCAACGTGGAGCGGGCGCTCAAAAGCTTCCCCACGCCGCCCGGCTACACCGTGCGCATGGGCGGCGCCCAGGAAGACCAGAAAGAAACCAGCGACTTCCTCGGTTTCGCGGCCGTAGGGGCTATCGCCCTTATCTTCTTGGTGCTCGTGACGCAGTTCAATTCGGTGGCTAAGCCAATTATCATCCTCACCGAAGTTATCTTCTCAATTATCGGCGTGATGCTCGGGCTCGCCATCACGGGCATGAATATCAGCATCGTGATGACGGGCGTGGGCATCATCGCCCTGGCCGGTATCGTGGTGAAAAACGGCATCTTGCTGGTCGAGTTTACCGACATGCTCCGCTCGCAAGGCCTGAACCTGCACGATGCGCTGGTGCTCGCCGGCCGCACCCGCCTCAACCCGGTTATCCTCACGGCGACGGCCGCCATCCTGGGGCTTATTCCGCTGGCGGTGGGCCTGAACGTGGATTTTTACGAGCTGTTCAACTCGGGCCACGGCCACTTTTACCTCGGCGGTGAGTCGGTAGTGTTCTGGGGCCCACTAGCCTGGACGATAATTTTCGGTTTATCGTTTGCAACCATTGTCACGCTGCTGGTAGTCCCGGTCATGTACCTGCTCAATGAGAAGATCCAGGCTGCCTTTACCGGTCGCGACGTGAACAGCCCGCCACCCACCGTCCTCGTGGACCGGGAGGAAGTCGAAGCTGCCACGCCTCCGGTGCTAGCCTAGGCTTTGGCCAGTTCGTCGGTTTCTTACGGCTATTCACCCAGTAGCCGTAAGAAACTGCCGCCCAGCCCCGTTATTTCGTCCTTTATTCCTCACTCCTATTTTTTTGCAAACATGTTTACCGTTGCTTCTACCACTGCTAAGCCTAAGTCTATCGAGCAGCAAGTGCTGGGTATCATCAGCAAGCGCAAGGCTATTAAGCCCGTGCGCCTGCGCCGCACTGCTAGCCTCAGCCGCGATTTAAGTTTCGATACCGTTGATTTGGTTGATATTATCTTGGAGCTGGAGCGCAATTTTCACATTACCGTGCCCGACGAAGTACCCTTTTACACGGTGGGCGACTTCGTACGCTACGTAGCCAAGCACGCTGCCTAGGGCGCGTACTCTTCCAAGTGGGGCGGAAGAGATTAATCGTCATAGCCACAAAAAAGAGCTGCTAGCACCTGCTAGTGGCTCTTTTTTGTGATCTTGTCGCGTCCGGGTATAGGTTGACATCTTTTCCCCAAGCTGTCATGCAAGCACCCGAAGAAAAACGAAGTAGACGCCGCCAGCGCGCCTACAGCCTGGCCTTTAGCTTGGTCATGGCAGGCGAGGTCGCCCGTGGCGAACTGAGTAAAAAAGCAGGCCAAGCACCGTTACGATAGCCCAGGGCGCTCGACCGTGCTGGGGTGGCCTACGCCGGGCCGGCTACTTTTGGGGTAGCGTTGCCAGTTTATAGGGAAGATCTTTGGGAAGTAAGCCTGATGGCAGCAACTCAGTAAGTGAGGCTTTGCTGCATAGCCTCACTTACTGAGTTGCTGCCCAAGCATCCCATTTGGCCAATACTGCCGTAAAATCTTCGGGTAGCTCGACTTCGAAGTATAGTTGCTGGCCCGTGGTGGGGTGCATAAAGCCTAGCGAGCGAGCATGGAGTGCCTGCCGGGGCATCAGGGCGAAGCAGTTTTCTACGAATGCCTTGTAGGCCCCACTAGCTTGCCCCGCCCTGATGCGGTCGCCCCCGTAGGTAGCATCTGAGAAGAGTGGGTGACCCAGGTACTGCATATGAGCGCGTATTTGGTGGGTGCGGCCGGTTTCGAGGCGGCATTCGAGCAGCGTAACTGGGCCGTAGCGGCGCACTACCCGGTAGTGCGTTACGGCGGGTTTGCCCTGCTCCCCAGCAGGAAATACTGCCTGCACTTTACGGTCGCGCAGGCTACGGCCGACGTGGCCGCGTACGGTGCCCACATCATCCAGGAAAGTGCCCCAAGCCAACGCCAGGTAGCTACGCTCGATGGTATGATGAAAGAACTGCTGCGACAAGTGCGTCATCGCCCACTCCGTCTTCCCAATCACTAGCAGGCCCGACGTATCCTTATCAATTCGGTGCACCAAGCCGGGCCGAATAGCCCCATTGCGGCCAGTGGGCAGGTTTTCGAGATGGTAGGCCAGCCCATTTACCAAGGTGCCTTCCCAATTGCCATAGGCAGGGTGCACCACCATGCCAGCGGGCTTATTCACCAGTAGCAACTCCTCGTCTTCATAGCGAATGTCGAGGTCCATCTTTTCGGGCAGCACCTTGCCAGTGCGCGGCGGCTCGGGCAGCGTAATGGTGACGACGTCGCCCGGCCGCACGCGGTAATTGGGCTTGGTTGGCAAGCTGTTTACCTGCACTGCCTCCGCCCGAATGGCATCCTGGATTTTGGTGCGCGAAGCGTTGGCTAGCCGGTTGAGCAAGAACTTGTCGAGGCGTAGCAGCTCCTGCCCCCGGTCGGCTACGATGCGGTGATGTTCAAATAATTCGTCACCCTCGCCCGTTTCATCAGGGTCTAAGTCGGCTTCGGTAGGCAATAACATAGTAAGCAGCACAGGTATAAAAGGCTAAGCGCGGGGAAACTCGGTCAGCATACCTAGCCAAACTGACTAAAGTGCCGACGCTAAAGCGGCGCTAAAACACGAAAAAGCCGGGACCAATGGCCCCGGCTTTTGTACCACTAGGTGGCATTCCTTATTTGGATTTCGTCTTGGTCTTGCCCGGGGCGGCGGGTATGCCACCAGTCTGCGAAGCACTGGGGGCTACTACTTTGGGAGCGGCGTTGGCAGCGCTCGGGGTAATGCCCATTTTCTTCAAAATAACATCCGAGATGTCCCCTTCTTTGGGGCCGTGCAGCAAAATAGGGTTGCTACCAGAGTCCGAGTTCAGTACGTAGGTGTAGCCGTTTTCATCAGCCACCTGGTCGATGGTCTTCTGAATCTTGTCGAGCACCGGGCGCAACAGCGTCTGCTGCTTTTGCTGCAAGCCCTGCTGAGCGCTCTGCTGAAACTCCTGGATGCTTTGGCCGAGCTGTTGCAGCTCCTTCTCCTTATCAGCCTTCACAACTGGCGTCATCGTGGAAACTCCTTTCTGGTAGGTATCCACTTTAGTCTGGTACTCGGTGGTTTTGCTCTTTAGCTGCGCTTCAAGCTGGCTGCTGTATGTTTTCAGGTCTGACTCAATTTGCTTGCTTTCGGGCATCTGGGCGAGCACGTACTCTACGCTGGTAAAACCAATTTTAAGCGGAGCTTGCGCTTGGGCAGTAGTAGCAAAGAAGGAACCGGCTACGAGTAGCGCGGTGGCGAAGGTCAGGTGAAGTTTTTTCACGCTAGTCACAAAGAAAATCAAGGTTCTGAAAAAGTTCTGAATTACAAAGTTAGGTACTCTTTACGGCTTTTCCCCACTAGTTGCTTTGGTGGCCTTAGTAGCCTTGCTGCGGGTACTGGGCGCAGCATCGGGCGTGCCCGAGTCAGACTCAAATGCGGGGTCGGTGCTAGCCGTGGGCGTCTTCGGAGGCTGTACCGTTTTCACCGGGCCTTTAGTTCCCGGCTGGTTGCGCTCGGTCGAGCCAAGGCCTAGCTCTTCCAGCACAAACTCGGTATAGTCGTGGGTAGGGTTGGCGTAGAGCATGGTCAGGTCACCATTGCGATCGAACATAAAATCCAGCTTGCGGGTCTTCACGACCTTCTCGACCGCCTCGAATATCCTGTCCTGAACTGGCTTATTGAGCTCAATGCGCTTCTTGAAAAGCTGTCCTTCGTAGCCAAACTGCTTGGTTTCGTAGGCTTTGATTTCCTGCTCTTTCTTCAGGATTTCGTCCTGGCGCTTCTTCTTCATTGCCTCAGTAAGCACTACTTCCTCCGCCTGGTAAGTGCGGTAGAGCTTGTCCAAGTCTTTTTTCTGAAATTCGATTTCCTTCTGCCACGTATCCGACAGCTTATTCAATTCGACTTGAGCCACCGCATATTCGGGCATCTTCGTCATAATGAATTCGGTATCGATGTAGCCGAACTTCTGCCCCCAAGCCGGAGCTAGTACCCCGGCGCTAAGCACTAGCACTAACGCAAGGCGTACTGTGTAGGTCACACAACGAAAAGAGGAGAAACCGAAAGCTGCCTGCATATCTTTTTCTATCTAAACGCTTAAGCGGTCATATTTAGTCTGGCTACCACGGCGCTAGCTTTCTCAACTTCCAATACCACCCCAAACGTTCAGCTAGCCACTCCGATTAACGGATCTGTTGGCCAATAATAAAGTGGAAGTGATTGAAGTCCTGTTGGGAAGTAGTACCAGTTGGTGGCGTTACAGTATCGAAGGCTCGACCATAGTCAAAACCCAGCAAACCAAACGCCGACATGAAGATGCGTGCTCCAAAACCTGCTGAGCGGTACAGCTTGTAAGGGTTGTATTCGCCCGAAGTATTGAAGGCATTGCCAGCCTCCGCAAAGCCCAGGATGTATACCGTCGCGGCGGGGTTGAGGCTAACGGGGTAGCGTAGCTCAGCTACGTACTTGTTGTAAGCTACCCCACCGCTGGCCCCAGTCTGGGCCGTTGGGATGGCGTAAGCGCCGTTGGGGTCGTCGTAGCCCCGCAGACCAATGTAATCGGTACCTACCAAGAACGAGCCGCCGCCGCCGTAGCCCAGGCCGGCCCCGCCCATCTTGAAGCGCTCAAACGGCCCCGGCGTGCGATCCTTAGTATAGGTGCCGATGAAGCCAAAGTGCGCCCGCGTATTAAGCACCAGCTTGCCTACGATGGGTGTAAACCAGGAGGCGTCGAACATCCACTTATGAAATTCTACCCACTCGTATGTGTTGGGGTGCGCACCCTTGAAAGCCGAATAGGGTGGCGTCAGGCTCACACTCAAGCTGATGGACGAGCCGCGACGGGTGTACGTCGGGTTATCGATGCTATTGCGCGAAAGCGTCGTATTGAACGTGAAGTTATTAGCGCGACCAGTATTAAAGTCCGAGAAAATTGAATAGTTCTGGAGCTGGTATTGGCTGTACGAAAGCGAGTTGCTAAGTGTAAAGTAGTCATCTGGTACCCGCAGCTGCCGGCCCAGGCCAATGGTAGCGCTATTCACCTTAATATAGCTGCCCGTCGTGGCGTCGAAATTAGTGCCTAAGCGCGAAATGCTGCGGTTGAGGCTAAAGGAGAATGAGTTGGGCTTGCGGCCACCCAGCCAGGGCTCCGTAAAGCTGAACGAGTAGGCCTGGTATTGCAAGCCGTTGGCCTGCACGTTCAGGGCTACGCGCTGGCCATCTCCAGCCGGCACGGGCGTCCAGTTGTGGAAATCGCTGGCTTTGCGTAGCGAGAAGTTGTTGAACACCAAGCCTACCGTACCGATAAAGCCGGCGTAGCCACCCCAGCCGCCCGACAGCGTAATTTGATCGGAGGGCTTCTCGACCACCGTGTAGTTAATATCTACGGTACCGTCGGCTTGGTTAGGCACGGGGTTGATACCAATTTTTTCGGGGTCGAAGTAGCCCAGCGTCGCAATTTCGCGCTGCGAGCGAATCAGCAGCTCCCGGTTGAACTTGTCGCCGGGTAGCGTCCGCAGTGTCCGCCGCAGCACGTGGTCTGAGGTTTTCGTGTTACCGGCAATGTTTATCTCCTTTACCCGCGCCTGCACGCCTTCCGTCAAACGCATCTCGATGTCAATCGAGTCGCCCTCTACTTTGGTTTCGATGGGGTCAATCTGGAAGAACAGATAGCCATCATTCATGTAGAGCGAGGTAATATCCTGGCCCGTAGGGTTATAGCTCAGGCGCTTATCTAAGGTCTCCTTGCTGTAGGGGCTGCCAGATTTTATGCCGAGCACCGAAGCTAGGGTTTTGCTATCGTAGAGATAGTTGCCGCTCCAAGTGATGTGGCGAAAGAAATACTTGGGGCCCTCATCCAATTTGACTTTCACAATTAGCCCTTTTTCATCGCGCTCAATGGTATCCGATAGGATGGTAGCATCGCGGTAACCTTGGTTATTGTAGAAGTCAACTAGCTTCTTTTTATCATCTTCAAACTCCGACCGCTGAAATTTGCCAGGCGTCAAAAATTTGTAGGGTTTGCGAGCCTTGGTTTTCTTAAACTGGCTAGCCAACTTCCCATCTTTAAAGGCTTTATTACCTTCAAATTCAATGTCATGGATGCGCACCTTATTACCCCGATCCACATCAATCTTTAGGGCCACGCTGTTAGAAAGGGTCGAATCGGGCACTTGGCGAATCACCACCTTCGTATCCAAAAAGCCCTTATTGGTGTAAAACTTCCGCACCTGCGTGCGCGTGTTGGCTAGCAGAGCATCGGTTACTACCTTACCTCGGATGAGCTTGATTTTCTTATCTATCTCATCTGCTTGACCTTTGCTAATTCCTTCAAAGGTAAATTTTGACAAGCGAGGCCGCTCACGCACCGTAAAATCCAGGAAAACCTTATTGCCTTCCGTGCGCGCTATAGTCACCGAAATGTCAGCCAGAATACCTTGGGCCCAGATTTTGCGAATGGCCTTGCCCAAATCATCACCGGGTACACTAATCACATCGCCAATCCGCAAACCCGATAACCCAATCAACGTATTAGGGTCGAGGTAGCGAGCACCGCTTACGGTAATACCGCCTAGCTCGTATTTCCGCGGCTCTTCAGCCGGAGCAGTTGTAGCAGGTGCTTCTTGGGCATAAGCCGGCTTAACTGCCAAGGCCCCAATTAGTACTAATAAACTGAATAAGCTGCTACGCAAATAGGTACGCATTACCAACATAAATAAAATCAGGATGTCGACAGCTGTTCGCTGGTTTTACCGAAACGGCGCTCGCGGCTTTGATAAGCTTTTAGCGCTTCGCGGAAGTGACTGCGCCGAAAATCGGGCCACAGCACAGGCATGATATACAGCTCGGTATAAGCCAGCTGCCACAAAAGAAAATTACTGATTCGCTGCTCGCCACTAGTGCGAATAAGCAACTCAGGGTCAGGTATTCCGGCCGTAGCCAGGTAAGTTGGAAGAGTAGCTTCTGTCACATCAGCCGGTTGTAGCCGGCCAGCTGCCACATCGGCTGCCAGGCGCTGGGCCGCCTGCGTAATATCCCAGCGGCCACTGTAGCTCAAGGCGAGTACCAGCGTCATCCGCGTGCCTTGCTTGGTTAGCTCGATGGCTTCGGCTAGCTCGCGCTGACAGTTTTGTGGTAAGCTATTCACGTCGCCAATGGCTTGGAGCCGCACGCTATTTTTTAGAAGGGTACTGGTTTCTTGCCTTATGGTATGCACGAGCAGCTGCATGAGCGCCATTACCTCTAACGCTGGACGGTTCCAGTTTTCGGTCGAGAACGCATACAGGGTCAAATAACGTATGCCTAGCTCAGCAGCTTCTTCCACTGTGTCGCGCACCGCCGTAATGGCACTTTGGTGCCCAAACACACGCAAGCCGCCTCGCTGCTTTGCCCAGCGCCCATTACCGTCCATGATAACAGCCACGTGGGCAGGAATATTAGAGAGGTCTATTTCGGACCGTTCGGCCATTGTTGGGGTTTGCGTATAAGAGGCTGCAAGTTACACAAAGGGTTGCAGACCCGCCCCGCTAGCCGCTACGTGCCTTGAAAGGCTACCATAATTAACAGCTTACTTTTACTACATAGGTTTGTGATTAAGCCGCTGTTTTCTTGCATTTTATCTGCTCGCATTTAAGGGTCCTACTACTCCAGCAGTCGCTTATTATGTTTATAGGTAGGTGGGCAGAGAATTTTATAGAAGGTATAAGACACGCTAATACCCGAGTAGTAATACCAATCTTGGTCGTGTGAATTCACATACAGCGGGTCTTGGTCACCCAAATGGTCGAGCTGGTCGGTGAAGGTTTTTCGCACGCCCATTTCCAATCCTAGATTGATGTGCTCGCTAACAGCCAGCTTAATACCGGCTCCAGCGGGAATAGAGATCCCTGCTCGGCCACCACTCCTGTTGAAGTTGGGTTGTAAAGCTACGTTCTGGCTTTCGGTCGTGGTATTAACATAGTAGCCAGCCAGTCCCCCAAAAAGATAGGGCGTAAAACGCGTACGATGCTGCTCTTGGCGCAAATGGTAATCCAGGAAATTATATTCTACTATCCCGGAAAACTCCAGTACGGTACCATACATACGAGTTTGCCGGTAACCTTGCAGCGGGGACACGCCACCAGTAACGCCTCCTACGTTAGCATCATTAGCCCGTAAGCCACCTATTATAAAGCCCCCGCGTAGCGTAACCGGGGCCGAAACATCGTACCGATAAAATATATTTAGTGCCGGGCGACTGTTTTGCCACTGCAACTGGGGCGATAGCTCGCCTTTATAATTAGTCGCCCCGATGCCTATTCCCAGTTCGCTGGTATGTTGAGCCAGCGCGGGAGTAGCTAAAAAAAATGCACTCCCTACTAGCAGGCTAGCGGGGAGTGCGGAAGAAAACCTAGCAATGGTCATTCAGCAGGCTGTTAAATTAAGAAAGCAGCCAGCCGAACGTCGGCTAGCGGAATTTGGGGTTTTTGATACGGGGGTTCAGGATGTAATTGAGCGAGAAACCGGTAACGGTATACCAATCGGTCTTGCCCTGGCCGCGCTTTACGTCAGCCGCATCGAAACTGCCGCCACGGTGGTCTTTGGTAATACCATAACCAAAATACCCCGCATTGCTATAGCTGGAAACTGGCAGGTTCTGACTAACATCTATACCAAAAGCTGCAGGACCACGATAATTGCCGCTTACATCATCTAAATATCCAGTAAACGTTTTGCGGAAACCTACTTCAAACGAGACATCCAAGTTACGGTTGATGCGGTAGCGAACGCCCGCACCAAAGGGCAACGAGAATTGCCAGAGGCTATAGGTTATTGTTTCAGTTTGCAGTGGTTGCAAATCTACCCAAGTATTACCGCCATCGCGCGTGCCCTGAGGATTATGGTGAAACCCAGCAATGCCCCCAAAGAGATAAGGCACGAAGTCAGGACGCTTGAGATAGTTGTTACGGTTCTCAATTAGGTCTACAATAACAACGCCTGATAGCTCGTAAATATTATTGCGAAAGTTCATATTTCGGTTATTCCGATAATATGCGTCCGTGCCAAAGGAACTGCCAGCGTTATCGTCGTTGGCGGCGATGCGCCCAACTGCGAAGGCTCCCCGAAGTGAAACACGGGGAAAAAAGCGATGGGTAATATTAATGCCTACGTTAGGACGAGTATCGCCAGCGTGAACAGAAGCG
This sequence comes from uncultured Hymenobacter sp., assembly GCA_964514915.1. Taxonomy (GTDB): domain Bacteria; phylum Bacteroidota; class Bacteroidia; order Cytophagales; family Hymenobacteraceae; genus Hymenobacter. The sequence continues at coordinate 19,174 of CAZERY010000002.1, read as the reverse complement.
AAATTTTTCGCTGGGTTCACATCACCAAAGTAGTTCATGGCATTTAAGCTCACTCCAATAGTAGTGTACTGCTTGCGTTTGCTGAACTGTTGGGCACTAGCCTGCTGCGCAGACCCTAGCAGCACAAGCCCCGCTAGAAGGGCAGTAGAATACGTGAAAAACTTAGTCATAAAGCGTAGAATAGATATTGGCAAGGCAAAAAGGAAAAGTCCAAAACTACTGGACGTGGCTCACAGCGAATACAAAAGTAAGAAGCAAAGGGAACTAAAAAAATCCGAAGTGCTTTTTTTTCAGTTATTCAGCTTTATTTTAAGGTAAGAATAGTAGCTGGATTACGTCGATCCAGGCCCCAATTCAGTTTATTGCGTAAAGTACTCAAAAAATTAATATGGTTGAGCTTAACCAGACGCGCGTTAAAATTTTCTCGTCGCACTGCTATCTGCACAGTAGCTTCGACGGGAGTTGAGCGCGAGTCGAGCGCTAGTAAATAATTGGTGCCACGGCCTTCTATTTCGAAGGAAATGACGCTTTGGTCAGATACTACCAGTGGGCGCACGTTCAAATTGTGGGGGCATACGGGCGCAATAATAAAATTGTTGGTTTGAGGTAACATCACCGGCCCGCCGCAACTTAGTGAGTAGCCAGTAGAGCCGGTGGGCGTAGAGACTACGAGGCCATCGGCCCAGTAAGAGTTTAAATATTCCCCATCGATATAGGTGTGCACGGTAATCATGGAGGAAGTGTCACGCTTGAGAATGCTAAATTCATTTAATCCAAAATTTAGTTTCTCAAAAACGTCGGGGTCAGTGTCAACCCGCAGTAAGCTGCGCTCTTCAATCGTAAAATGCCCCTTAAAAAGTGCTTCAATAGCCTGGGGAATGAGATCTGGGGTGATCGGCGCCAAAAATCCTAGCCGACCGGTATTGATGCCCAGGATCGGGATTTGCAGGGCGCCAACGTAAGTTACGGTATCCAACAAGGTGCCATCACCGCCAATGCTGAGTACGTACTGCACCCCGCGGAGCGAATCGCCGCGTCGGAAGCTCCCCGTATTGGGCGGGAGTCGCAGACGCTGGCTCATAAACTCCCGAAAGGATTCGACCACGATGACTTCGGCTTGGCGAGCGGCTAACTCATCGAGCAGCGTTTGGAGAAAAGGGGCAGCGGCATCGTCAAAGGGCTTACCCAGAATAGCAATTTTCATAACAACAAGGGTGACATGCGGCAAACAGCTCAAATAGGAAAGGTGCTACGTAGAAAAAATCCGGTACTTGGGTAACCCGTGGTGGTGTGGGCCAACTCAAAACAAAAAACGCGGTCGTAGTAGGTCACCAGGTGCAAGCCAAGCCCCACAGAGGCTAGCAACTGCCCGGGCAAGCGGTTGGTATCGGAAGGCAAATATCCTAGCCGGCCCCCTGCAAAGCCCGCGTCGGCAAAAGCGTTGAGGTACACCGCCAGGGGTAACGTGTTTATCTTAGGATTATTGATAAAAGGAATACGTAGAGGCGGCGGGACCCAGGCTCGGTAGCTCAGGCCCTGCTGTACTAGCCCATAGTGCTGGCCTTCGACGACGTAGCGGTCGTAGCCTCGTACCAAGGCATCATAGCCAAGCGCGCGCGCATCGGCGTACGCAATGCGGTCGGTGAGTAGACGTACCTGCCCCCATAGACCCAGGGCATAGTAAAAATTGTGCCCCAAGCTGAGGTAACGGGCGTAACGCAGCTGGACGGTAGCGTAGGCCGGCGGCCGCCCTGTTGCCACAAACTGGCGAAAGGTGAGGGCTGCCTGCATAAAATGCCCGGTGAGAGGATAGGCGAACGTATTGCGCTTGTTGTCGGTGATGCCTGCACTCACTTCCAAGTACTGACGCTGCGTCTTCCCTAGATAATACGCCGGATTGAGTTGGCGGATAGTATCGCTAATAATGTCGCGGTGATACGACACGTCAATGGCCGATACCAGTTGCACCGTATGGCGCAGGCGAATACCGCCCGACACGTAAAACCGCTGGATGGGAAACGTGCCTTCTTCAGGCTCCAGCAAGGGCATGGGGCGGTCGAAAAAAGTGGCGTAATCGAGGTTGCGGCTTTGGTAATACGAAATACCGAAGCCCACTCCTACCCGTCGCCGCCGGCCCAGCCCCGGTGCTTCGTAAAATAGCTCGTATTTGCGGTTGAAGCCTAATTGGAGATTGGCCGTAAGCTGCTCGGCGCGGCCGCGAAAGTTGGTGTGCGTGAGGTGCAGGCCATAGTCGAGGCGCTGCCAGCGCTGGCTAGCCGGGCGGGCCAGCCAGCGATTAATATTAGGGTCGGCGAGCGAGAAGATGGGGATTGGCAGAATGTACCACCGCTCCTGCACATTTATCAGCAGCGTAAGATCTCCCGAGCTACCGCAGCTAGCCTGCATTAGCACCGCGTGAAATAGCTGAAGATTATAGAGCCGGCGGCGATTGGCCTCCAGGCGCGCGGGCAAGTCGGCTACTAGTAGCGAGTCGCCTTCGCGAAAATCTAGCTCGGCCCGCAACGTACGCTCTTTAGTGACGGCATTACCGACGAAGAAAATAACTCCCACCCGCACCCGAGGCCGAGTGCCGGGGCAGGCACTGATGCGTACCAGTGTGTCGGTAGGCACTACCACGGGGGCCAAAGCTGGTGGGCGAGCCTCCTGGCTTAGCTCGCGCAAGCTATCGGGCGAGGCCGCCGGTAGGGTAGTCGTCTGGGCCTGGGCGCCGCCCGCTACCCCGATGAGCGCCCCGCACAGGAGCAGCCAACTCATTGCGCAAAAAAAAGATGGCTGGGCGCGGGGCTTCACCGTGCAAAGTTAGACGCTCAGGTAGCGCAGCAACGCGTCGAAACGCTCTTGCTCGTCGTCGCTGACGGCAGCCGTGCCGCTGAATTGGGCCGATACCAGGTAGCCAAACCGCTCGAGAGTGGCGGTGATGCGAGCCAGGTTGTCAGTGTTGAGCCGCAGCGTGAGCCGAATGCGGTAAGGGTCATGCTCATCGGCTACGACGTGGGCCGACAGGATTTTGGCATTATTCTCTTCAATGTAGCGGCTGATTTGCGACAAAGAATAGTCGCGCTCCTCCATCGTGAGCACCAGGATGCTGCCTTGTCCACTGGGGCCAGGCACTGGGCCAAAGGCGGCTAAGGCATCATTTACAGTCACTACGCCGGCGTACTCTTGGTGCTCATCGAGCACCGGAATGAGCTGCACCTTATTCTCAATGGCCAGCTCCATCACGCGGTAGAAGTGCTGATCGTGCTGCACGTGCACATTGCCAAAACCCAAAGCCAGGTCGGCTAATTGGGTATCAGGGTTTTCATAGTCGGCGAGGTCGTTCTCGGTGATGAGGCCCCGATAGCGGCGGCCAGTCAGCACGGGCAGTTGCGTGACGTGAAATTCTTCCAGCCACCGGGCCGCCTTGGCCGTAGTATCGCTCTCTTTGAGCGGCGGAATCATCTGATTGAGTAAATCTTCGGCGAGTAGAGCTGGCATAACGACACAGATTAACTAACAGATACTAAACAACTACGAGCAACTTTTCCTGGCAAAAGAATGCCTGGCGAATCTACTCACCGTGCCTATTTTCAGGCTGAAAACAACTAAATATTTTGCTCAGCTCTCTCGTCCCAAGGTAGAAATAGGACCAGCAATGTACTAGCAAGGTTGTCAAGTATGGGCAAAAACCAGGCCGGCAATCGCTCAGCCCATTCTTTGTCAGGCAGAAGCCGCTACCGGAACCACCCGGTGCAGAAACTGACCCAAACAGCGGTTGAAGGCCGCAGGGCGTTCCATCATGGGCGCGTGCCCGCAGTGGTCGAGAAACTGCAGCTCGGCCTGCGGCAACAAGCGCTCGAACTCGTGCGCGACGATGGGCGGCGTAATGGTATCGTTGAGCCCCCACACCAGCAGCACCGGCACCGCAACGCGATGCAGCTCGCGGGCTAGGTTGTGGCGTTGCGCCGAGCGGGCAATGCTGATCATGCGCAGGCACTTCGCATTAGAATTGGTGACGGCAAATACTTCGTCGACCAGCTCTTTGGTGGCGATGGATGGGTCATAAAACGTGTAGCCTACTCGCTCGTTCACGAAGTTGTAGTCGCCGCGTTTTGGGAAAGAGCCGCCCATCCCATCTTCAAACAACCCACTGCTACCAGTGAGGATTAGCTGCCCTACGCGGCTAGGGTTGTGCAGGGTATAAACCAGCGCAATGTGGCCGCCCAACGAATTGCCAAGCAAGGTAAACGTGCTCGGTAGCTGCAACTTGTCCACAAAGTTTTCCACATACTCGACCAAGCCGGGTACGGTAGCTTGCAGCAGCGGCATATCGTACACCGGCAGCACTGGAATAACCACGCGGTAATGAGGCGCAAATTCCTCTACTACTTCCCGCCAGTTGCTAAGCGCGCCAAACAGGCCGTGCAGTAGCAGCAGCATAGGGCCCTGGCCTTCGTCCACGTAGTCAAAGCCGAATTGCTGCTGGCGCACCATAGAAAGAAATGCTACTACTTATTTATTGGGAACGAACGGCTTGGCTAAATCAGGGAGCAAATACGCCTGCCAATCCACCATTGCGGCACTAGAAACCTACAAACGAGGACGCGCAATGTTACAACACCGTAGCCAATTTGCGAGCCACTGCTGGCCGTGCGTGGTGAGTAGGGCCTCTGGGTGAAACTGCATGCCATAGAGTGGCAGCGTGGCGTGGCGCAACGCCATCAGTTCATGGTCGGCATCGGCAGTGTGAGCTAGCGGCAACAGGTGCGCTGGTAACGTGCTGGCTTCTAGGGCGAGCGAGTGGTAGCGCGTCACGGCCTGGCGCCGCGGTAGACCCGTCAGCCAGGCATCTTCGCCAAGTAAGATTATCTCCGATACCTTGCCGTGCATGGGCCGGGCCGCCCGGCGCAGCGTGGCCCCAAAAAATTCGCCTAGCGCCTGCTGGCCCAAGCACACGCCCAGTATGGGCAAGCTATGATGGTACGCTTCAACTACGGCTAGCAGATTGCCAGCCGTAGCAGGCGTGCCGGGCCCCGGCGACAGTACCACTCCCGCAACGGGTAGCTGCTGCAACTCGCCTAGGGGCACGTCGTTGCGCCGCACCAACACCTCGGCGCCCAGCTGGCGTAGGTAGTCGGCCAGCGTGTAGGTAAAGGAATCAAAGTTGTCAAGCAGCAGAATGTTCAAGGCAGCGGAGTGGGGTAGCTAAGTGCCCGTCGCTAATTACTTTATGGTAAAAATGGCGCGTCATGCTGAGCTTGCCGAAGCATCTCTACTGCGTAACTAACTCTAAGCGTTAAGATTACTTGCGCGGTAGAGATGCTTCGACAAGCTCAGCATGATGGTCGTTAAAGTTAAGCTATTTACCAACGGGTACTTAGTGGCTAATAGCTTACATGGCGCCTTTTAGCCGGGCTAGCAGATTGTGGGCGAAAGGCAGCACGTAGGCCGTGAGCTGCAAGGCTAGCGGGGTAGCTTTTTGGACCCAGGGCAATACGACCGAGCCCGCCGCGAGCGACGGGGCCAGCAGCGGCAAGCCGGCCAAAGCCGTGCCGTGCAGCAACAAGCTCAGGCCGAGCAGCCACTTGAGGGCCCCGGCAGCGGCCCCCAGCAGATTATCCAGTAAGCTAAGCGGCGTAAGGTGGACCGCAGTCTTGACCAAACCGCCGAGCAGCGACACGCCCCACATAATGCCCACCAGCACCAGTAAAAAAGACACCAGCGGCAGCATCCCAAACAGCTCGCCTAGGTAGGAGCGCACCACTGGAATGGCCGCGCTCAGCAGGCTAAGTCCGCCCACTATGCCCAGCACAAAGGCTAGCAGCGACACCACCTCAAGTACCAGCCCGCACCGGTAACCCTTGACAGTGCCCACGGCTAGCGGCAGCAAAAGCAGGAGGTCGAGGGGCGTCAATTCTAGTAATGGTTAGCTGTTAATGGTTAATTAGTAATGACTTACTGTTAAGGGATTTATTCAGGAAGTAAGTGGGCAGATGGCTGTGGCTTGGACTTTGTAGTCCGAGCGCGAGCGTAGCGAGCAGCTACATTCGAACGAGCCCGATGCGGGATGCTCGCGGTGCTCGCGCTCGGACTACAAAGTCCAAGCTACTTGCTTACTTAGCAAACAAGGCATTAAGAGTCTGGTCACTAATAACCAACCATTAATCATTACTAAAAGTCAGTATTGTTGAGTAGCATGTTTACTACTTCCGAAATACGCTTGCCATCGGCTTGGCCGCTGAGCTCGCGGGCGGCTACGCCCATTACTTTGCCCAGGTCGGAGGGGCCTTTGGCGCCGGTGCGCTGAATGATGCCAACGAGCTTTTCGACCAGCTCGCCTTCGGTAAGCTGCTGGGGCAAAAACTCTTCGATGATGGCTAGCTCGGCTAATTCGGTTTCTTCAAGGTCGGACCGGAACTGCTCCTTATAGGTCGCGGCTGAGTCGCGGCGCTGCTTGGCCGCTTTGTTGAGCAGCTTCAACTCTTGGTCGGCGCTGAGGCCGGCGGCACTGGCGCCCTCGGCGGTTTCGGCCACCAGAATCTGCGATTTAATGCTGCGCAGGGCAGTAAGGCGCACTTTGTCTTTGGCTAGCATAGCCTGCTTGATGCCGGCGTCGATGGTTTCCTTGAGAGGCATGGGAAGAAAAATGGGCGGGTTAGCGCGTGAAAGGAAGATAAGGCTACAGCCCAGCGGCCGTTATAAACTGCCGGGGTTGGTCGAGGTATACGGCCACATGCCGCGCCGGGCGGCGAATGCCGTACGGGCCACCTACGACGACCGGCTCGGCAAAGGTCAGCAATAAATTGGGGGCAGCGAAAAGCAGTTTTGCCAGGTTGAGCACGTTGGGGTTAGCGGCCGGCGCGTCGGAGAGCACGCGGGCCGCCACTAGCTCGGTGCGGGGCACCACCAATTCCCACACAAACCCTACGCGAAGGAGCAGCTCATCGGGCGTGAGCAGCACCGGACGCAGTCGCACTGCGTGAATATGGGCCACGAGCAGCACTACGCCATATCCATCTAGCAAGAAAAGCCAGGGCGCCAGGGCGGGGCACCAGCGCAGGGCCAGCAGGTGCACGCAGGCTGTTTCGATCGTCAGTACTAGGGTAGCAGTGGCTACTAGCGCCGTAAAGCCCGAGTCCCGGTGGCTACTGAATGCCGTGGCGTGGGCACTCGTTTCGGGTGCAGCCCACCAGCCCAGGCCGGCGTAGCGAAGCAGGTTGAGCTCGGCTAGGAGAAGCTCTCCTACGGCGCCTAACGACTGCATGGCGGCGCGCACGCTGCGCCAGAAATACGGCTCACGGGCATAGGCAGCCCGGTAGGCCCGGATGAGGCGGCGTGCCCTGGCCACCGCCAGGCCCAACGTAGCGGCTTCGAGCAGGGCTGGCAGGAGGTGCAAGACCTGCTGCTGCGGAGCCGGAATCAGCCAAAAAGCTAAGGTCAGGCAGGCGCCCACAACCCCAATCAAGCTACTGACGGACAGCTGATAAGGCCGGACTACCAAGAAGTAAAACAGAATGGGCACTACCACTAGCAAGTCAATGGCGACCCCCACCGGTAGCGCCGGGAACTGGCGAAATTCGGGCCGCATTGTCACAAAGCGCTCGGCCAAGACAAGGAGCCCTAGCAACCCGCCAAACCACAGCGCATACCGGAAACGGTTGATAGCGTAGGGAATGGTCATAAGAAAAAGCAGCTAAATGGCCCGACCTGACGCGCATCCGAGCCAGGTGTAATTTTGCCTCGAATCTACGACGGCGGGTGCCAGCCCTAGCTTCTACCCTAGCGGCCTGCCCGCTCGTACAAGCTAGCAACCTGCATTGGTAATTCACCTTATTTCTGATAATCCGTGGTCAAGCTAAGCGTTAACATCAACAAAATTGCTACCCTGCGCAACGCCCGGGGCCTGCACGCCCGCCCCGATTTGCTGCAAGCGGCTCGCGACATCGAGCGCTTTGGCGCAGAAGGTATTACGGTGCACCCGCGGCCCGACGAGCGCCACATCCGCTACGACGATGTGCGCAACCTTAAGGCCATCGTCACGACCGAGCTGAACGTAGAAGGCAACCCCACGCCCGACTTTCTGGCCCTGTGCCGCGAGGTGCGCCCCGAGCAGGTGACGCTGGTGCCCGACGCGCCCGACGCCATCACCTCCAATGCGGGCTGGAACGTAATTCGGCACCAAGGCTACCTGCGCGAGGTAGTGGCTGAGCTGAAAAGCTACGGCGCCCGCGTCAGCATTTTCCTCGACCCCGACCCGGCGCTGATTGATGCCGCGGCCCATACCGGTACCGATCGCATTGAGCTGTATACCGAAGCTTACGCCCGCTACTACCCTACCGACCGCGCCGCCGCCGTGCTGCCTTACCGTGAAACGGCCCTCGCTGCCGTAGCGGCCGGCCTCGGCCTCAATGCCGGCCACGACCTAGACCTCGAAAACCTGGCTTACCTGGCGCAGGAACTGCCTGGGCTTCAAGAAGTAAGCATCGGCCACGCGCTGGTAGCCGATGCGCTGTACCTGGGCCTGGAAAACACGGTGCAGCTCTACAAACGGCAGCTCAAGCAGCAGTAAGCTGGCAGTGAGGCCCCGCGGCTAGGCCAGCCTTACTGCCACTGCGAAAGCGGTGGGGTTGGCGGGCAGGTCGGGAGCCAGCGCGGGCAAAGGCTGGGGCGTATACAGCGCACACAGCGTATTGCCTACTTGCACGAGCTGGCCGGGCAGGCTGGTCGGCAGCCCATCGAGCAGCCCGGCCAGCACTTCCCAACGGGGTTGGCCGGGCTGGCGGCTGGCATCGTGCCATACTACCACCGTAGTGGGGCCTATCAGGTGCTCAAACACCCGGGCCGTATCGCGCCGCACGGCTTCGTAGCGGTGGTCGCCATCGATAAAAACCAGGTCGAACGGGCCAGCGCTAGCTTGCAAACCAGCCAGGTCGAAGGTGGCCGAGTTGCCGTGCAGCTGCATGATGTTGGGCAGCGGGCGCGAAAAATGGCCGTGCAGCTCGATGTAGCGCTCGGGTAATCGCAACGTGCGCATCTCGGCAGCACTTAGGTTGAGCGTGTGCACAGTGGCCGCTTCGGCGGCAACGTTGGCCGCGCTTTCGCCGCGCCAGGTGCCAATTTCGAAGTAACGGCAGCTGGGCTGCTGCCGGGCTAGGGCGCGCAGCAGGAGTAGGTCGGTGGGCAGCGAGCCACCGTCGCCAAACGCAAACGGTACGGTGCGCGGCGGGGGCACTGGCGGGCACAAACTGCGCCAGCGGCACCAGCGGCAGGCCCGCCGCACCTAGCCCAGGCCAACGCGGGGTGTGCGCCAGGGCGCCCGCACGCCAGGCGTCGGCATCGGCAGCTAGCACCTCGGTGAGGAGGGCGGGCGTACGGGCCAGCGCTCGCAGAGCGCGAAAGGCAACGGCAAAGCGAGAAGACAACGGCAAGTACAAGGAAGGCGAAGACCAGCGCGAGATAAATGCTGCCCAGGGCTAATCAGGCGGTTGGGCATTTCCCGCGGAGGCCTTAAAAATAGGCCTAGCAGCCGGATGGCCCGCTCTACCTAGCGAAGCAGGAGGTAGGTATGACTGGCAAAAGCACGTGGGCAGTCAGTAGTCCAGTAGCCACTTGGCGCCCGCTGCCCCCAGTTTACCTTGCTGGCGTTTGCCTTAGCCTTAACTTGCACGCACAATTCTTACCTCAACTATAGTGCGTTCATTTATTTGTTTGGCCTGGCGTGGTGCGCTAGGTATTAGTATGCTGGCTAGCACTGGCTTAGCAGCTTGCAACCGGCCTGGGCAAGGCGAAGCTACTGCCCAAGGTGACACCCTTACGAGTGCCCACCAGCCATCGCCAGTTGATACGATGCGCCTCCAGCGCCTGGCCTGGCGCCGCGACTCGCTGAAAGCCGATAGCATCGCCCGCAAAAATGGCCAACTGCCGGGCGCCATCTTGCCGGGGCACCGCATCGTGGCTTTCTACGGCAATATTCGTTCGAAAGGGATGGGTATTCTGGGGCGCGAGCCTAAGGACCAGATGTTTCGCAAGTTCGACCAGGTGCTGAAGGACTGGCAGGCTGCCGACCCTAGCATCCCGGTAATGCCGGCGCTGCACAGCGTCACCATTACGGCGCAGGGCGCCGCCGGGGCCGATGGCAAATATCGCCTCATGAACTCGGCGAGCACGATAGAAGAAACCCGCGCCTGGGCTAAGGAAAAAAACGCCATCCTGTTTATGGATGTGCAGGTGGGCCTCAGCGACTTGGAGCACGAGCTACCCAAGCTCACCGAGTACCTCAAAGACCCAACGATTCACCTGGGTATCGACCCTGAGTTTGCGATGGCCACCAAAAACGCGCGGCCTGGCAAAAAAATCGGCACCTACGACGCGAAGGATGTGAACTACGCCATCAACTTTCTGGCCCGCATCGTGAGCGAAAACCACCTGCCGCCCAAGATTTTGATGGTGCACCGCTTTACGCAGGGAATGCTCACCAACTACCAGAATATCAAGCTTGACCCTCGCGTGCAGGTGATCATAGATATGGACGGCTGGGGCGACCCTATTCTCAAGAAAAATTCCTACAAAGCCTACGTTCAGAAGCAGCCGGTGCAGTACACGGGCTTTAAGCTGTTCTACATATACGACATTAAGCGCAAGCCGCACCACCTGATGACGCCCCCCGAAGTGCTGGCCGAACTGACTCCAAAGCCGCTGTACGTGCAGTATCAGTAAGCCCTTACGCCCACTAAAAAAGGCCTGCCGCGCGTTGCGGGAGGCCTTTTTTAGTGGGCGTAAGGGCTAAGCCATAAGCTTAGTGCGCGGCATTGAGGTCCATCTTCTCGCCCGGCTTGGCTCGCTTTACCAGCAAGATGAGCGGTAGGCAAGCAAGAAAGAAAACACCTAACGACGTGAATACCTGCGAGTAGGTAATCAGCGACACCTGTTTCATCAGTATGCCTTCGAGGGCGGCATAGGCCTGCTGCGTGGCTTGGTTGAGGGGAAAACCTTTAGCCAGGAAGCCCTGCGTGAAAGCCTGAATGCGCTGGGTCGTTTCGGGGTTGTAGAGCGAGATATTGGGTAGCAGCGCCACGCGGTTGGCCTGGATAGTACGCTCGAGGTACGTGCCCACGATAGCCACCCCAAACGAGCCGCCGAGCTGGCGAATCATGCCGGTGAGGCCGGCAGCCTGGCCCGCATCCTTGCCTTGCAAGCCGGCTAGGCTCATGGTGGTGATAGGCAGGAAGATGAGGCCCAGCCCCACGCCCCGTACGATGAGCGGCCAGAAGAAATCGCTTTCGCCAGCGGTAGGCGAAATCTTGGAGGCCATCCAGAATGTGAAGCCAAAGAAGATGACGAAGCCCACTGGAATCATTAGCTTCTGTGGCACGCCAGCTTGCAGCATCCGGCCGATGATAGGCATCATGAAGCCAGAGGCTAGCGCGCCGGGTAGTAGCAAGTAGCCCGTTTGCTCGGCAGTGAAGCCCAGGATGCGCTGCGTGAAAATGGGAAACACGAATACTGAGGCAAACAACCCGAAGCCCAGCACAAATGACAGAAACGCGCCCACCGCCAGATTGCGGCTTTTAGTGAGAATACGCAGGTCGACAATCGGCGACTTGGCCGTGAGTTCGCGCCAGATAAACCCAACTACGCCAATCACGGCGAGTAGCGTAAAGCTGAGAATGTAGGTGCTGTCGAACCAATCCTCGGTTTCACCTTGCTCCAGCACCAACTGCATCGAACCTACTCCTAATACCAAGAGGCCAATACCGAGCCAGTCGATTTCGCGCAACGGCTTGGGAATAGCATTCTTGATACGGTCGGGGTCGCGGATAAACAGCAAGGTGAAGATGCTAGCCAGGATGCCTACCGGCACGTTGACGTAGAAAATCCAGGGCCAGTCGTAGTTCTCCACGATGTAGCCGCCTAGGGTCGGTCCGATGGTGGGACCAATAATGACGCCCATGCCAAATAGCGCTTGGCCCAGGGGCAATTGCTTGGGCGGAAAGGTATCAATCAGGATAGCCTGTGAAGTCGCCATAAGCGCGCCACCACCGATACCCTGAATAAAGCGAAACGCTACCAATTCCCACAGGCCGGTGCTCTGGCCGCAGGCCATAGAGGCCAGCGTGAAGATGATAACCGAAACGAGATAATAATTTCTGCGTCCAAACTGCTCGGCTAGGAAGCCGGTCATCGGAATCACAATCACGTTGGCAATGCCATAGCTCGCGATCACCCAACTTACTTCCTGCTGCGTGGCCGAGAGGTTGCCCATCATCTGGGTCAGGGCCACGTTAACGATGCTAGTATCAATCAGCTCTAGCAAGCAGCAGAGAACCACCGTTATAACGATAATCCACTTCTTGAATCCGGTTTCCATAAATTAAAATAGGAAAGGAGCCCAGTAGCTGCCATTTTACGCTTAGCGCAGGATGACAGCTACCGGGCAAATAGCTACTTCAACGCCACGATGGCGTTTACACTCATACCGGCGCGCAATGGGTGCTGAGCATCTTCTTTGTCAAGCACAATTTTGACGGGGATGCGCTGGGTCACTTTCACGAAGTTGCCGCTGGCGTTGTCGGGGGGCAGCAGCGCAAAGCGAGCGCCCGTGGCCGCCGAAAGCGACTCGATGTGGCCTTCAAATTGCTCATTGGGATAGGCATCCACTTCCAGCTTAGCTTTCTGGCCCACTTTCATGTCCTCAAGCTGGGTTTCTTTAAAGTTGGCGATTACCCAGGTCTTACCGCTCGATACGAGGCCTAGCAGCTGCTGGCCGGGCGACACTACCTGGCCGGGCTGCACGCTCTTCTTGCTCACGATGCCATTGGCAGGGGCGAGCAGCGTGGTGTAGCTAAGCTGGAGCTGAGCATTGTCGAGGTCCGACTGGCGCTGCTTTACCACAGCCTGAGCCACGCCGATTTGCTGCTGAGCCACAGTCACTTGCTGGCGGGCTACGGTCACTTGGTCTTGGGCAGTGCTGCGCTGGGCAGTCGTCGCCCGCAGGTTAGATTGTACGGCGTCGTAGTCGCTCTGCGGAATGATATCTTCGTTACGGAGCTTCTTGCTACGCTGCAAGTCTTGCTGCAAGCGGATACGAGTAGCTTCGCTCACGCCAATGGTGCTTTGGGCGGTGCGAACGTTGGCCTGGGCCGTGCCTACCTGAGCCCGGGCGGCTACTACCTGCGCCTGGGCGGCTACGAGGGCCGCATGGGCCGCATTCACCCGCTGCTGATAGTCCGACTTGTCGATGGTGACCAGGGTATCTCCTTTTTTCACCACTTGGTTGTCATCTACAAACACCTTTAGGACGGGGCCCGACACGCGGGGCAGGATGGGGTACACATCGCCTTCTACCGAGGCATCGTCGGTGCTTTCGTGCGCTCTGGAATATTGCAGGCGGTTCCAGCCATAAATGCCACCGGCTAGCAATACTACCGCCAGAATGATGAATACCAGCGGATTGGTCTTCTTTGGTGTTTCGAGCGGCTCAGCAACGGCAGTAGGAGTTTCTTCGTGGGATTGAGTTTGGGTAGCCATTAGGTAACAGAAAATTGCGAGGTTGAAATACGGGGAGGCTTGATGGCCGCGTAGCTAACAGCAGCGCACCAATAATCAATTAACTTACTATTCTCTTACGAGCATTGTGGGGCAGGGTGCAGTACGCACGACTACTTCAGCGGTGTTGCCCATCAAAAATCGGCTGAGCCCGGTTTGGCCGTGCGCCCCGATTACGATGAGGTCGGCGTGCTGGCGGCGGGCCTCCGCTACTATTTGCGGAGCGGCCTCCCCCTGCAAGGTGTTCGTGCTTACGCGGCTAGCACCGGCGGCCTCGGCCGCGGCGCGGTGCACGCGCAGCGCGGCCTCTATCCCAGCGGCTGGCATAGCCGGCTCCTGCACATAAAGCAGGCGCAGCTCGGCTCCGGTACCCACCGCCAGCGCGGCGGCATACGCCACCAGCGCCGCCGAGGCAGTCGAAAAATCGAGCGGACAAAGGATAGTGGTGAGGGTCATTTTTGGGAGCTGTTAGCCGATAGCTAGTAGCTGTTAGCTTTTTAGAATAAGAGAAGGCAGCTTAGTTCTTATAAAACTGAAAGCTAATAGCTAACAGCTATCGGCTAACAGCTGAAAAGATTATGGCTACTGCCAAATCTGCTCGCCGGTGGCGCGGCGCAGCTGGTACTGGCCCAGCGTGTAGTTGTACATGGCTTGGGCACGGGCCAGGCGAGCCTGGGCGAGCTGGGTTTCGGCGTCGAGTACGTCGAGGTTTTGGCCTACCCCGTAGCGGTAGCGACCTTGGGCACGGGTGAGGGCATCGCTGGCCTGCGTTACTTGCTGCACGGCATTGTCGTAGCGGGCCTGGCTAAACTCCATGTTATTAGCAGCCTGGCGCACATCGGCCCTGATTTGCTCCTGCGTATCGGCAGTGCGCGCTACTGCACCGCGATAGTTAGCGGCGGCTTCTACGCGCTGCTTGCGGTTGCGGCCACCGTCGTAGATGGGCACCGAAAGTTGGGCCACTCCTACTGTATTAAACCGAATGTCGCTGATGGCTGCGTTTGGCAGGATGTAGCCGTTTTTGCCACCGGCCTGCACGCCTACGCCCAAAACTGGCGAGTTGCTACGGTCGATGAGCTTGGCTTGCAAGTCGGCAGTTTGCTCCGCATCCTTAGCCAGCTTCACTTCGGGGCGGTTTTCGGCAGCCTTGGCTAGCTCCGCTTCCAGGTTCACTGGCTGGGGGTTGTATTCGAGGCGACCTTTTACCGGCACATCGGTCTGCTGCGGCTTGTGCAGCAGGCGGGCTAGCTGCACCTGCTGGTTGCGCAGCTGATTTTGAAGGTCGAGTTTGGTGTTTTGGGCCTGCGTGATGCGCACGTCGGTCGTTGTCACGTCAAACTTGGTGCTCACCCCAGCCTCTACCCGCTTCTGCATTTCGTTGCGGTGGGCTACCAGCGAGGCAATCTGCTGGTCTTGCACCCGAATGCTTTCGCGCATAAAAAGGATGTTGTAGTACACTTGCGCAGCGTTAAAGGCTAGGTCGCGGCGCGCCACCACAACGTTGTCTTGCGCAGTTTGCACCTGCGAGCGCGACAGATTAGTAGTTGCCGCGCGCTTGCCGAAGTCGAGCAGCTCGTACTGCGCCGTGATGTGGGCGTCGAAGTTGTTGTTGGGCACAAACGACAGTACATCATTGCCAAATGCCACCTTCGACACGGGGTCGAGGCGGGTGTAAACGACCGACCCCGTAATCTGCGGGAGGTAGCCTGCCTGCGTCTGGGTCAAGCGGCTGCCCGCGGCATTGGCCAGCTCGGTGAGGTTGGTAACGCCGGGGTTAGAGTCAAGCACAGCCTGCACTGTGCCGCCAAGCGTCAGGGAGTCGCTAACCAGCCCAATAGCTTGGGAAGCAGCCGGAAGACCAGGCTGGTTTTGGGCCAATGCTGGCTGGGCCAATAGGCCGCCGGCCAGCGTCAGCCCTGCAAAACCGGCAAGTTTATATCTAGATAACATAAGCCAAGTGGCGTAGTAGTGTGAAGCTGGATTACCGAAAGTTGTGCCAAGGGGTTCTGATAGGTGAGAATTATTTTAACTGGCTGTTATTCTGACTTATAAATAGCCCCAGTAAATTACCTTGGCCCCTACGAACAATTTTATATTATGAGGGTTTCCTTAAATAACAGGAATACCTTTAGAAAATCAGCCGTTCTATTATCTCGTAAGCTAGGCCTGCCCCTTGCCTACGCTCCTCTACGCTGCTATGCGCACTACCAATCCCGACGATTCCCTGCTGCTGCACCTCAACGAAGCTATTGCGACCATTCGCGATAAGGAAACGCTCTTTCAGGTGATTACCAATAAGCTGCGGCTCATCTTTCCATTCGACTTGATTGGCATCAACGTCTTCGATAAAATACTGCTTAATAAGCGCTTATTTCTGCGCAGCTACGCCGTCGAAGATCACCTCGATGCTGAGCTACCACTGAGCACCGACTTCACGCCCATCGCTGGCTCACCGGTCGAGCAACTCCTCATCGACCCGCACATTCAGCATATTGAGCTGCAAGATTACGTGCGGCAGTACTCTGAATATGAGCCATTTCATCGGCTTATGCAGCGTGGCATCCGCTACATGACCAACGTGCCGCTGCGGCAAGCCGGCCAGCTTACAGGCTACCTCATCCTAGCGGCGGTGCGGCAGCCTACTTTCACTGCTGTCGACGAGCAGTTGCTCGAAAAAATAGCCTCTTTGGTAGCTACTGCCGTCGGCAACACGCTGGCTTTCGAGAATATAGCCCGGCGCGAGCAGGAGCGCAGCCTCCAGCTTGCCGTGACGCACGCGCTGCTCAGTATTAAGCAGCGTGAGCCGCTTTTTCGGGCCATTGCCGAGGAGTTGGGCCGAGTAGTGCCATTCGATTATTTTGGCCTGCGCGTGCAGCGGGCCGGGCAGCGCGAAGTCTACGAAGGCTTCGCCGAATTTACCCGGGCCGATGATGACGCTAGCTCTCCGCTAGTAGCCCTCAATCCTACCCGTAATGACCACTTAGGCAAAGCAGAATTAACCAGCATCTACAGCCAGGTCAACGAGTTGCTACAAGTGCCCGGGCTGTATACCGGCGACGATTTTCGGGCGCTGGCCGTGCGCTACCCCGCCATGCGCTATGCCTACGACGAGCACCAAGTGCGGGCCATGCTCATCGTGCCCATTTGGCAGCGGCCCGACGGGGCGGCCGTGCTGCTGCTAGCTTCGCCCCGCGCCGATGGCTTCAAAACCAATGACTTGGCTACCGTACAGACCTTGGTGCCACAGATTGCCCTGGCCTTGGAAAACCTGTTTGCCTTCGAGCAGATTGAGGAGCTGAAATCGCAGGTCGAGCAGGAGCGCACTTACCTGATAGACGAAATCAACACCGCCCAGCCCACCGATGGCCTCATTGGCATCAGCCCGGCGCTACAGCAAATCCGGCAGCGCATTGCCCAGGTTGCCACCACCGATGCCACGGTGCTCATCACGGGCGAAACTGGCACGGGCAAGGAAGTAGTGGCCCGCGCCCTGCACCAAGCCTCGCCCCGCCATGGCCGGGCGCTGGTCAAGATAAATTGCGCCGCGCTGCCCGCGCAGCTTATTGAAAGCGAGCTTTTTGGACACGAAAAAGGTGCTTTTACGGGCGCGGTGGAGCGGCGCATTGGCAAGTTTGAGCTAGCCAACGGCGGTACCATCTTCCTCGATGAAGTGGGCGAGCTGCCCCTCGACCTGCAAGCCAAGCTGCTGCGCGTGCTGCAAGAAAAGGAATTTGAGCGCCTGGGCGGCAACCGCGTGCTCACTACCAACGCCCGCGTGCTGGCCGCCACCAACCGGGTGCTCGAAGACGAGGTGCGCGCCGGCCGTTTTCGGGCTGACCTCTACTACCGGCTCAACGTGTTTCCCATCCACCTGCTGCCGCTACGCGAGCGGCCGCAGGATATTTCGCCCCTGGTGCAGCATTACCTGGCTAGCCTTAGCAAGCGCCTGGCCCGCCCGGCGCGGCCCATCCGGCCGGCCGACATGGCCGCGCTGCTGGCTTACCCCTGGCCCGGTAATATTCGTGAGCTCGAGCACGTGCTCGAGCAAGCCATTATTGTAAGCCAGGGCGCGTGGCTGGAATTTGGAGGTTTTGCCGCGGGTGGGCCACTGCTAGCCTTGCCGCCCAGCCCGGCCCCCACCGAAGCCCGCCCATTCGCCGGCCGGCCAGCAGTTACAGATTCCGGGGCCTTCAAAACGCTGCGCGAGCAAGAGCGCGACCACATCTTGGGCGCTCTGCGCCGCACGGGCGGCCGCGTGAGCGGGGCTCAGGGCGCCGCCGTGCTGCTCGATATTAATCCCAAAACCCTGGAAGCCAGAATGAAAAAGCTAGGCATCCGGCGCACGGTAGTGGCGGAGTAGCCGCCGCGTTGCTCCTGCTAAAAACCGCTAGCGTCAGCTACACCCAGCAGTGGTTGGTGAGCAGGCCCGGCTAACAGGTTATGCTGTAACTCTCAAATAAGCTGTGAGTTAGTGCAAACTCCCGATGGCTCGCCACTCATAGGCGACGATGACAACGGCAGCATCTCTGAGGGCATTTGGATGAGTAATAGCTAGCCCCAGAAGTAGCCGGCTGCTAGAAAATACGGTCGTGTGTTGAGCAGCGTAACTTTGGGGATCAGGGCAAAAGCACCAAACGCTTAGTTAGCGTTTGGGATCAGCGGGTACGACTAGTTGGGCAAGCAATTGCCGCAAGTAGTTATCATTACGCGCCGCTTTCTTGCGCTTGCGTTTGAGACTCATTTTAGTTGGTTCGCGCCGTAAAAGCGTCAGGGCCAGCTTGCGCAGGGTGGAGAGGTTGCGCGGGGCATGGCCCGCGCGTTTGACAGGCATCCTCACCAAAGGTGACATCCAAGTGCCAGTGCAAGTCGTTTTCGATGCCCCAGTGCCCGCGTACGTAGCCCGCTAACTCGCCCGCACTCCTGCTGAGGCCGCAGGTCCGGCTGCCAGCTTTCCATCATTGTGGCCAACTGGTCGTACTTGCGCAGCGAGTCCTTGGCCAGGTTGCGGTTTTCCGCCTTCCACTCTTCCAGCGCCTGCCGGAAGGTGCGGCTCACTGCCAGCGCGGCCACTGGCTCCGCCTCCGCCTTCACCTTGGCCGGATACAGTGCGGCCACCATCGCCGCTTTGCTCACTTTCTCGTCAGGAGCTAAGTCAAACAGCCGCCCAAAGGTGTCCGTCACTTCCTTCTCCAACAAGGACAGCTTGGCATTGATGTGAACATGCCGGTCGTGCGTCCGCAACACTCGCCCAGCGTCACCGTCCCATAGCGGTTCGACAACACCCTTCACCGACCCCGCGGGCAGGATGCTTTCGCCGCTATCTACCTGCAACTCCTCACCGTGCCACCGGGCCGTACCGGGCAGCAACCATCTTGGTTTTTAGCGGCCAGCCGCGGATAAAACCGCACGCTGATTTTCCTTTTGAATACGGAGGGGCGTATTATTGGCATAAGTCTGTCCCGGTTTGGTTCCCGGTTATTGTCCCGGCTTATACCTAAAGCTAACCGGAGACAGCCGAAGTGCCAAACGCCAAAAATGTCCAAACAGGCTGGAAACGAAGAATGCCCGCCGGTAAGGGCGGGCATTCTAAGCTAAAGCGCTCCCTCCTGGGCTCGAACCAGGGACCCTC
>CAZERY010000001.1:0-57490 GCA_964514915.1 uncultured Hymenobacter sp. | reverse complement strand
GTGGTAGCATGACCCAAAACTACTACTCGATTACTTATGCACGAGTACTTAAAAAGGCCCGCCCGGATATACCGAGCGGGCCTTTTTAGTTAGCTAACGATGCTAGTCCACGTTGTCGTGCAAGAACCGGTTGTCTCCCAGCAGCTCATTATCATCGCTCAGGTTGAAGCGCGAGATATTTTGCGCGCTACTCGGCGTCACGGGCTCCAGCTTTTGGCCACGGCGCAGGTAGGCGGGCGTATCGAGGTGGTTGGTAGCCTCCGGCGACAGGCCCTGGTTTTGGCTAAGCTGCTGCAAGCGGCGGCGGCGTTCTTCGGCCTGGGCTTCGAGGGCAGCGGGCCGTGGGCGGGGCGCCGGGGGCACTGGCTGGCCTTGGTTTTGGCCCGATACCAGCACTGGGTCGCCGGGAGCCGTAATGGGAGCACCGGCTAGCCCAGTTTGGCCATTGGGCACCACCGGGCCGTTGAGGTCAAAGGTGACGCGGGCAGGCTCCGCAGCCACCGGAACGGTAAAGCTGGGCACTACTGGCGCCACAGCTGGCTGGCTACTAGACCGGTCGGAGCTCACCGACTGGGGCTCGGAGCTAGCCGCAGCGGCCGCTACTACAGGCTCGGGGGCAACCTCAGCAGGGCGGCTATTGGTCGCGATGGTATGCGCCTCGCGGGCAAAGCCCGTGGCAATCACCGTTACGCGGATGCTCTGGCCCAGCGTATCATCCGTGCCGTGGCCAAAAATCATTTCGGCGTCTTCGCCCGCCTTGCCTTGGATGTACTCCGTAATTTCGGACAGCTCATCCATTTCCAACTCGGCCTGATCGCCCGACATGATGCTGAGCAGAATTTTCTGCGCACCCTGAATGTCGGTATTGTTGAGCAGCGGCGAGTTCAGCGCTTCCTCAGCCGCCCGGCGAGCGCGATTTTCACCCTCCGTGATGGAGCTGCCCATCACAGCCGCGCCCGAGTCCTTCATCACCGTTTTCACGTCCTCAAAGTCTACGTTCACGTCGCTGGTCACCGTGATAATTTCGGCAATCGACTTGGCAGCCGTAGTCAACACCGTGTCGGCCTTGGCAAAGGCTAAGCCCATCGTCAGGTTGCCGTACAGCTGGCGTAGCTTATCGTTGAGAAT
Organism: uncultured Hymenobacter sp.; assembly: GCA_964514915.1. Classification (GTDB taxonomy): domain Bacteria; phylum Bacteroidota; class Bacteroidia; order Cytophagales; family Hymenobacteraceae; genus Hymenobacter. The sequence continues at coordinate 56,362 of CAZERY010000001.1, read as the reverse complement.
CACCAGCACGGTATCGCAATGCTCGCTCAGCTCCTTGATGCCCTGCTCGGCCTGCTCGCGCTTCTTCTTGCCTTCAAAAAGAAAAGGCGCCGTCACGATACCGACCGTCAAAATATTGAGCTCCTGCGCTACTTGCGCAATGACGGGCGCCGCGCCCGTGCCCGTGCCACCACCCATGCCCGCCGTGATAAACAACATCTTGGTGCCGTTGCTCAACAGCTCGCGGATTTGCTCGCGACTTTCGAGTGCGGCCTGGCGGCCGCGCTCGGGCTTGGCCCCGGCGCCGAGGCCTTCGGTCAGGTCTACCCCAATCTGAAGCTTATTCGGTACCGTCGAGCTTTCGAGAGCCTGCCGGTCCGTATTGCAGATTATAAACTCCACGTCCTTGATGCCCTGCTTGTGCATGTGCTTCACGGCATTGGAGCCCCCGCCCCCAACTCCAATCACCTTGATGATGGAACGGCTTTGGGTAGGAATATCAAAAGTGAAATTCATAACGTTGTCAATTATCAATGAGCAATGAACAATGAGCAATTAGTACCTGCTAGACGCATGGCATTGCTCATTATTCATTGATAATTGTTCCTTACTATTAATATTGTTTATCGTCAAAATCGTCGATTAAAATACCCTTCAGCTTGCGGGTAATATCGCCCAAAAACTTCAGCCCCTTTTGTTCTTTAGGTGGCTTGGGTACCTCCGGGGCCGGCGCCGGGGCTGGCGTGGGCGCCGTAAAGGTGGGCACTACTGGCGCGGGCATAGCCACGGGAGGGCTAGCCTGGTAGCTATAGTTGCTAGGAATTTCATCGTCGCCATAGCCGGGGCGGGCGGCGTGCTCATCTTGGGCCTGGTAGCCGGCCAGCACGAGGCCCACCCCAGTGGCGTGCATGGGCGACTTCACCGCCTCAATTTTGCCTTTACCCAAGTGCTGGTTGGGGTAGCCAATGCGCGTATCGAGGCCAGTGAGGTATTCGGTCAGCTGCTCCAGGTTTTGGAGCTGCGAGCCGCCACCCGTCAGCACGATGCCCGCCGAGAGGTGCTCGTGCAAGCCCATGCGGTAGATCTCAGCGTACACCAACTCGATGATTTCCGACATGCGGGCCTCGATGATATACGCCAAATTCTTGAGCGACACTTCCTTGGGTGGGCGATTGGGCAGGCCCGGAATGCTCACGATTTCGTAGTCGCTAGCTTCTTCGGCAATGGCTTTGCCAAACTTAACCTTTAGCTGCTCGGCCTGGTTGGGCGTCACGTTGCAGCCCTGCTTAATGTCTTGCGTAATGATATTGCCGCCAAATGGCAGCACCGCCGCGTGGCGAATGATACCGTCCTTAAACACGGCCAAGTCGGTAGTGCCGCCGCCAATATCGATCAGCGCCACGCCCGCCTCCTTTTCCTCATCGCTCAGCACTGATACGCTCGACGCCAACGGCTCCAGAATGAGGTCGGCAATGGCTAGCCCAGCCTTGGTGACGCACTTATTTATATTGTTAATTGCTGCGCTCTGCGCCGTGATAATGTGGAAGTTACCTTCCAACCGTACGCCGGCCATGCCCACGGGATCGGTCACACCGCCCTCAAAATCGACTTTATAGTCCTGAGGCATCACGTGGATGATCTGCGAGCCGGGCGGCGTTACCAGGCGGTACATGTCGGCCGTGAGGCGGTTCACATCATCCTGGGTAATCTCGTTGTCGCCGCTGGGCCGCGTGATGGAGCCATTGTGCTGCAACGACTTGATGTGCTGCCCGGCAATACCCACGTTCACGACGCCAATATCGATACCCGACTGCTCTTCCGCCTGCCGAATAGCACGCTTGATAGCGTCCACCGTTTTATCAATATTGAGCACAATACCCCGTTGCACACCCTCCGAAACGGCCTTGCCCATGCCGAGAATTTCCAGCTTGCCGTACTCGTTTTTACGCCCCACCAAAGCGCAAATTTTAGTGGTGCCAATGTCAAGGCCGACGACGATTTTATCTTGTTGCATAGGTATGGAGCGAGCAGCAAAAGAGCAGATACTAAATTACTTAGCTAATTTTATAAAAAACAAATCCCTGATTTGCAAGCGCTTATCACTCACAAATTATTTGATTTTGGTATTCGACGTTTACGCGGTGGTAAGTATCCCAGCCTAAAACCGAAGGAATTTGACGGTAAAATACCATCAATTTAGCGAATTTCTCAGAAATATCCTCCGGCGGCCCAAACTCTATACGTTGGTCACCCACCTGTTGGGTAAAGCTGAGCTTTCCACCGGGCTCGACGAATACTTCGGCTACTTGGGCGCGCCAGAAGGGATGCTCGTCGACGTAACGCAAGAAATCGAGGTAGCCCTGACTGGTGCTATCCTGAAAAAAATTGCTGGGTAGCTTGCCGCCCCCGGCCCGGCTTACCGTGGCGACCCGCGCCGTGTAGAGCGGCGAAAGGGGCAGGCGGTGGCCATTCGCATCAATGTAGCTATCAAGGCGGTCGTCGGGATGCACTAGGCGCGCAATGGGCCGATTCTGGCGAACATCGGCGTGGAGGTTGCCCGCCAGGTCGCGGTACACCTGCGCCTCCCGCACAAACGGGTGAGCCTTCAGGCGGCCTTCCAACTGGCGCAGACGCGGCCCTTCGGGCACGGTCCCAATTACGGGCTCTTTGCCGCCATCCGTGAGCAGCGCCGTAACGCCCCGCTCGCTGATAAAATAATTATTAAACTCATTGGCAATAGTTACCACCACCGCCTGCACTGGGCGGTGCGCTTGCCGCAAGGCCGCAAATGCCGCCATGCCGGCCAGGGCGACCAGGCAGGCGATAGCAACGAGTAAATTGCGGACTGATTTATCCATAGAATCACTGATTAAGCTGGTTGCGTAGATTTCGCAAAGGCAGCCGTCATCTTTCAAGTAGTTGAACTGAGTTGCTAGCGGGGAATATGCTCGGTAAGCTTTATAAGTAGGGTCATTAGAGTTGCTATGCTATGACTTTCAGGGCTTTATGAGCATCAAGTAATTCCATGCTGTTAGTCACTCCTGCTATTGCAGCATATTTAGGCCTTCTTTGGGTACTTTTTGGCGTGTTACGGAGCTAAATGAATCTGCCCCGAATTACTGTCGAATTAAGTAAGTAGGCATGTGCTTGATTTTCAGCCAATAGTAACTCTATTAAATAAGGCGCCGATTTACTGAGCGGCAAGTATTTCTTTTAGAGGTGCCACGAGGGCATCAATATCGCCGGCTCCGACGGTAGCAAGTACATCGAATGCCGTATTCTGACGCGCATTTTCTACTACCTGCTCTTTGGTTTGCAAAGATTTGATTGGCGACGTAATGGCGCCCAGCAGCATCTCGGAAGTTATTCCCGGTAAGGGCAGCTCCCGAGCCGGATAAATATCCAGTAGTACGACCTCATCGGCCAAGCTCAAGCTACTGGCAAAGCCAGCGGCAAAATCGCGGGTGCGCGTAAACAGGTGCGGCTGAAAAATGACGCGCAACCGCTTGCCAGGATATAACGTCCGCAGTGAACGCAGAAAAGCCTCAATCTCGCGCGGGTGATGAGCGTAGTCGTCTACGTACACTTTGGTGCCGCTGGTTACAACAAATTCAAACCGTCTTTTCACCCCGCGGTAGGCAGCCACAGCTTCAGGGAGTTGCGCTGGCGTAATCCCGAAAACCTGCGCGGCCGCCGCGGCCGCCAGCATATTTTCGACGTTATGAAACCCTGGCACCGCCAGCCTTAGCCCAGCCACCACGCCCTGCGGGCCGTGCAAATCGAAGCGGAATTGGTGACCTTCGGCTGTAACATTCGCCGCAAATAAATCGGGCCCCTGCGCGGCAGTCAGGCCATAGCGCAACACCCGCGTGCCGGGAGGCACGGCCGCGGCCACGCGCGCGTCGGCGGTGTGGTTGAGCAGCAGCGTACCCCCGGGCTTGAGCTGGCTCACGAATTGGCAAAACGAATCGATGAGCGCCTGCTGATCGCCATAAATATCGAGGTGGTCGGCGTCGGTGCTCGTAACGATAGCCACGTCGGGGCTCAGGGTCAGGAAGCTGCGGTCGTACTCGTCGGCCTCTACCACTACGGGCGCCGTGGGGCTAGCCGGCAGCAATAAATTTGATCCCAGATTGACCGCAATGCCACCCAGAAAGGCGCCGACGTCGAGGCCCGCGTGGTGCAGCAAATGGGCCACCATGCTGCTGGTGGTGGTTTTGCCGTGGGTGCCGGCTACTGCAATGGTGGGCCGGCCCTGGGTGAGCACGCCCAGCACCTGGCTGCGCTTGCGAATGTCGTAGCCCTGCTCGCGGAGCCACGCCCACTCCTGGCTGGCCGCCGGAATAGCGGGCGTGAGCACCACTAATACCTGCGCTTTATTGGTGCAAATTTCCGCCGGAATATTCGCTACCGCATCGGTATAGTGCACGGCAATTCCCTCGGCTTGCAGCGCTTGGGTGAGGGGCGTTGCGGTTTTGTCGTAGCCACTGACCTGGTGGCCATTAGCTTTAAACCAGCGCGCCAGCGCCGACATGCCAATGCCGCCAATACCAAGAAAGAATACGTAGGGAAACTGCTGCATTACAAGATGGTGGTAATCAATAGCGAAGAGAACGTCGCGCTTTAGTGCACGCTGCCAGACTTTCTTTTCGGATTTACTTTTTTATTAGCTTGAATAATTCGTCCACAATCTCCCGCGTGGCGTCGGAGCGAGCGAGCTCGCGCACGCGCGCACTGAGCTGCTGCTGACGGTCGGGGTCGGCAAGCAGGCGCAGGGTTTCGGGGTAGAGGCGAGCGGGCGCGTGCTCATCGGTGATAAGCACCGCGGCGCCTTTATTCACCAAGGCCAACGCATTTTTGGTTTGGTGGTCTTCGGCTACGTTGGGCGACGGCACCAGTACCGCGGCTTTACCCGTCAGGCAAAGCTCTGACACGGAGAGTGCCCCAGCGCGGCTAATCACCACGTCGGCCGCGGCATAAGCCAGGTCCATCCGCTGAATAAACTCCAGGGCGTAAAGGTGGTCGGGGGCGTAAGGAGCTGCCAGCTGCTGGGCTTCGGGATAATATAGCTTACCGGTTTGCCAGAGCAGCTGCACGCCCGCTTCGCGCAGCTGAGCCAGGGCAGCGGCGGTAGCCTGGTTGAGGGTGCGCGCGCCCAGGCTGCCGCCCACTACGAGAAGCGTTTTTTTAGTAGGATCGAGGTTAAAAAACCGCAGGGCTTCGGCGCGACTACCGTGGGCAATTTCGGTGCGCACCGGGTTACCGGTCAAGACTAGCTTATCGGCTGGAAAAAACTGTTCCATGTGGTCGTACGCCACGCAGATTTTGGCGACGCGGCGAGCGAGCAGCTTGTTCACCAGCCCGGCGTAGGAATTCTGTTCCTGAATCAGGCTCGGAATATGGCGCGAAGTGGCCGCTAGCAGTACCGGCGCCGAGGCGTAGCCGCCCACACCCACTACGGCATCGGGCCGAAATTCCTGAATTAATTTGCCGGCCTTGCGCACCGCGCGAAATACTCGCACCGGAAATAGAATATTCTGCGGCGTGAGCCGGCGCTGCAAACCGGTAATATCCAGGCCCACAATGTCGTAGCCGGCCTCAGGCACGCGCGTCATCTCCATGCGGCCGTTGGCGCCCACAAACAGAATTGCTGCGTCGGGCTGCCGGCGCCGAATTTCGTTGGCAATTGCCACCGCCGGGAAAATATGCCCCCCCGTGCCGCCACCTGAGATAATAAATTTCATGGGTAGTTTTCTTAGTAATTCCTATCTGCCGCCCCGACATTTTTAGGCGTAGGCAGCGCGCTTGCTCGGAATGCGCGGCGTGTCGGCCGGCTCGCCAGTCATGGGCCGGATTTCCCGCTCGCCACGGCTTACCGCCAGAATGATTCCGACGCTTAACCCCGTGAATATGAGTGAAGTACCACCCATACTTAGCATGGGTAGCGGCAGGCCCGTCACGGGCCCGAGCCCCACGGCCACTCCCATATTTACCATTGCCTGCAAAACCAGACTAAAGCTTAGGCCCGCCGACAGCAAACCGCCGAAAGCGCCCTGGCTATTCATCACAGTTTTGAGCCCTCGGTACAAGAAAGCGAGGTACAGAAATAGCACCAGCAGCCCGCCAATCATGCCGTATTCTTCGATGATAATGGCGTAGATAAAGTCGGAATACGGGTGCGGCATGATATTGCGCTCGGTGCTTTTGCCGGGGCCCTTGCCCGTAAGGCCGCCCGTGGCAATGGCGATAAAGGAGTGTTCGAGCTGAAACGGAGTTTTCTTGGTGTGATCGGTAAAGTTGGTAATGCGCGATACTACCGTGCCCAGGCGCTGCCCCGCGGCTAGCCCCGCCCCGCCGAGTATTACGCCGATGGCCACCATTACTAGCATTTGCTTCATGGGTACGCGGCCGATAAACATGAGCAGCAGGCAGGTGAGGAACAGCAGCAGCGCCGTCGAGGCGTTGGACAATACAATCAGCCCGCAGATCACGCCCACCCACAGCATCACCGGAAAGAGCGTGCTCCAGAAGTCGTGCAGGTGCTGCTGGCGGCGGCTCAGCATACTAGCCAGGTGCGAAATCAAGGCGAGCTTGGCCAGGTCGGAAGGCTGAAACGTTTGATTGATAACCGGGATGGTGAGCCAGCGCGAGGCGCCGTTCGTTTCGCCGCCCATGAAATAGGTAAACAGCAGCAGCGGCACCGACAAGAGTAGCGCGTAGAGCGACAACCGCGAATAGTGACGATAGTCGATGCGGTGCGCCAACCACATGAGGGCCAGCCCAATGAAGATCAAGCTACTGTGCTTCAACACGATCATCTCGACCGAGCCCGTGCGGCCGTGCAGCTCGTTGCGGTACGCGAGCGTACCAGTGGCCGAGTACACCACGGCAATGCTGATGAGCGAAAACAGGATGACAATGGCCCACAAAATGGGGTCGCCCTTGAGGTTGCGCTGGAGCCAAGTGTGGCGGGTGGTTTCCATAGTTAATGCTTGCCCAGAGTTCAAGAGAACATCACGCTAAATCCCGGACCGCCGCCGCAAATTGCCGGCCGCGGTCTTCGTAATTCTTAAATAAATCGAAGCTGGCGCAGCAGGGCGATAGCAGCACCACGTCGCCAGGCCGGGCCAGCGCGGCGGCGCGGCGCACGGCGTCGGCCATGCTCTGGGTTTCTTCGAGGTGCGGCACGTCGCCTTCAAAAGCCGCGCGTAGCTTGGCGTTGTCCACACCCAGGCACACGAGCGCCTTTACTTTTTGCTGGGCCAGCGGCTTAATGGTAGCGTAGTCGTTGCCCTTGTCGGTGCCGCCAGCTATCCATACGATGGGGTGCTTAATGCCGTCGAGCGCGTACCAGGCCGCTTCGACGTTGGTGGCTTTGCTATCATCGATAAACTGCACCCCGTTAATCTCCCGGACTAACTGCAAGCGGTGCTCCGCATTTTTGAAGGTGGGCAGCGCCGCCTCAATTTGGGCGGGCGAAACGCCGGCCACCCGCGCCGCCAGGATGGCCGCCGCCATATTCTGCTGGTTGTGCTGGCCAATGAGCGGCGCATTGCGGATGCTCACCTTATCGGGATGCAGGTCTTCGATGGGCAGGTGCACCCGCAGCGTGCTATCGTCTTCGTAGTAGCCGGCCAGGTGATAATCGGGGCGATGGTGCAGGCTGAAAGGCAGCGTAAAAGCCGTCATGAACGCCGTGGTCAGGAAGCGCTCAATATTCTCATCGTCGGCGTTATAAATCAGGTAATCGTTGATAAACAGGTTTTCGGCAATGCGTAGCTTAGCCTGGGCGTATTTTTCGAGCGAATACTCGTAGCGGTCGAGGTGGTCGGGGGTAATGTTGAGCAGCAGCGCTATCCAGGGGTGAAAATCCTTGCTATCATCGAGCTGAAAGCTACTCAGCTCCAGCACGTAATGCGTGTGCTTATCCTCGATTACCTGCTCAGCCAGCGAGTAGCCGATATTGCCCGCCAGCCCCACGTTCAGGCCCGCTTCCTTCAGTAAATGGTGGGTAAGCAGGGTGGTGGTCGTCTTGCCATTGGTGCCGGTAATGGCCACAAAACGGGCCTTCGTGTAGCGCGCGGCAAACTCAATTTCTGATACGATGGGAATATGCTTTTCGCGCAGGGCCTTAATTACCGGCGCTTTTTCCGGAATACCGGGGCTTTTCACTACTTCCGTCGCTTGCAGAATACGGTCGAGGGAATGCATATTTTCCTCAAACTCAATGTTGGCGCCAGCTAGCTTCGCCTTATAAGCCGGCTGGATGGGCCCGCGGTCGGATACGAACACGGTGTAGCCCTTGGCCTGGGCCAGCAGGGCAGCACCGACTCCACTTTCAGCCGCGCCAAGCACGACCATATTTTTCACGCTTTCGGCCATAGCTTAACGTAATTTTAAAGTAACCAATGTAATGATAGCCAGCATAATACCAACGATCCAGAACCGCGATACGATTTTGGATTCGTGGTAGCCGAGCTTTTGGTAGTGGTGGTGCAGCGGCGACATGCGCAGCAACCGGCGGCCTTCACCATACTTGCGCTTGGTGTATTTAAACCAGCTCACCTGCACTACCACCGACAAGTTTTCAATAATAAATACCCCACACAGAATAGGTATGAGCAATTCTTTGCGCACTGCCAGGGCTAGCACCGTGATAATTCCGCCGAGTGCCAGCGAGCCGGTATCACCCATAAATACTTGGGCCGGATATGAGTTGTACCACAAAAACCCGATGCACGCGCCCACGAAGGCCGTACAGAAGACAACTAACTCGCCGGAGTCAGGAATAAACATAACATCCAGGTAGTCAGCGAGCAGCGCATTGCCGCTTACGAAGGCAAAAATGGCCAGCGTGACCCCGATGATGGCCGAAGTACCAGCTGCCAGCCCATCGAGGCCGTCCGTAAGGTTAGCGCCGTTGCTGATGGCGGTTATCAGAAAAACTACGATGGGAATGTAAAACAACCCGTACAGCCCCTTGAAGGCCGTACCGGCCTGCGCAAACAAGTCACCGTAATTCAACTCGTTGTTTTTCATAAACGGCACCGTGGTAATGGCCAGATGCACATCCCTAAATAGCTTGGTTGCATCGACGGCCGAATACTGGCCATTGGGCAGCAGGTATTCCCGCACCGTAATCTCGTTGCTGTAAAACAGCACCCAGCCTACCGTCAAGCCTAAGCCAATCTGGCCCAACACTTTAAATCGGCCGCTCAGTCCTTCTTTATTCTTGCGAAAAACCTTGATGTAGTCGTCCAAGAACCCAATCAGCCCAAGCCACACCGTACTGAGCAGCATGAGAATAATGTAAATGTTGCGCAGCCGGGCAAACAACAGAACCGGCACTAGAATAGCCAGCAAAATGATGAGGCCGCCCATGGTCGGCGTACCTTTTTTCTCGGTTTGGCCCTGCAAGCCCAGGTCACGGATACTTTCGCCTACTTGCTTGCGCTGCAATACATTAATAAGCTTGCCGCCGAAAATCTGGGCGATGAGCAGCGAGACAATCACCGAAAGCCCGGCGCGAAAAGTCGTGTACTGAAACACGCCCGTGCCAGCCAGGTGATAGTGCTCGTGGAGGTAACGAAAGAGGTAATAGAGCATAAATTATTTCATTTAGCAGTTATCATTTAACACTTAACAAGTGCTTGCTAGTCAACCGACAAGGTTTGCTTGCGGCATTATCCCAAATGAGTTGCTAAATGTTAATTGTTATTTGTTACTTGTTACTTGAAAGGAGCGCCGCGCGGAGTTCTTCACGGTCGTCGAAGGGTAATTTCACCCCTTTAATTTCCTGGTAAGTTTCGTGGCCTTTGCCAGCTACCAGCACGAGGTCGCCGGGGCGGGCCAGCGCCACCGCCGCCCGGATGGCTTGGCGCCGGTCGGCCAGCAGCTGCGTGTGGGCATCGGCGGGCGGCAAAATACCCGCCTGCATCTGGCGCAAAATTTCGAGCGGGTCTTCGTCGCGCGGGTTATCGGCGGTGAGGATAACCTGGTCGGAGAGCTGGGCAGCTAGCCGGGCCATGATGGGGCGCTTGGCCGCGTCGCGGTTGCCGCCGCAGCCCACCACCGTAATAATGCGCTGTTCGGGCCGGCGCGTCTGGTGCAGGGTTTGGAGCACGTTTTCGAGCGCGTCGGGCGTATGGGCATAATCTACGAGGCCCAGAATAGCGCTATTCGGCACCGATACGGGCTCGAAGCGGCCGGGCGCCGTCGTCAGCCCCGAGAGAATGGTGAGCGTTTCGGTGGGGTCTTCGCCCAGCAGCACGGCGGCCCCATACACGGCCAGCAGGTTGTAGGCATTAAACACGCCAATGAGGCGAAACTGCACTTCGCGGTCATCTACCTCCAGGTGCAGGCCGTGCAGCTCATTGGCCACCAGGCGGGCGCGGAAGGTGGCCGCTGAGCGCAGCGAGTAGGTGGCGCGGCGGGCCGCGGTATTTTGCAGCATTACCGGGCCGCGCTTATCATCGGCATTCGTAAGGGCAAACGCCGCCTTGGGCAAGGCGTCGAAAAAACCCTTTTTGGCTTTCAGGTAATTATCAAACGTGCCGTGGTAGTCGAGGTGGTCATGGGTGAGGTTGGTGAAAATACCGCCCGCGAAGCGCAGGCCACCCACCCGGTGCTGGGCCACGGCGTGGCTGCTCACTTCCATGCAGACGTGGGTGCAGCCGGCGGCCAGCATCTTGGCCAGCAGCTCGTTCAGCCGAATGGCGTCGGGCGTGGTGTGGGTGCTTGCGATGACGGTTTCGTCAATCTGGTTTTGCACGGTACTCAGCAGGCCTGCGTGGTAGCCTAGCTCGCGAAACAGCTTGTGCAGCAGCGTGGCGCAGGTCGTTTTGCCATTGGTGCCCGTGACGCCCACTAGGGTGAGCTGGCGCGACGGGTGGCCGTAGAACGCGCTGGCAATGGGCCCGAGCGCGGCGGCGCTGTCGGCCACCTGTACGTAAGTGGTAGCTAAGTTTAGCGTAGCCGGCAGCTCTTCGCAGACTACCACGGCCGCGCCCAGCGCCACGGCTTTATCGATAAAGTGGTGGCCATCGGTGGCCGTGCCGCGCAGGGCGCAGAACAGCTGGCCCGGCCCAGCCTGGCGCGAGTCGAGCGTGAGGCCGGCCACAGGCACGTCGGGGCTACCGTGCTGGGCGAGCACCGGAATCTCGGCGAGCAGGGCAAAAAGCGGAAGCAGACTCATGCGCGTTTGGGAGTTTTATTTTTAGCCGCGGCGTGGCCTGCCGCAGGCGTTGGTACGGAAGTGCGCGGCGTAGTCCGGATATCGGGTTGGCTCTCGGCGGCTTTTTTAGGCTTGGTAGCCGGCTTCGACTTCCCGGTTTTAGCCTTATCCGACTTAGCCGAGCTAGCCGACTTTTTCTCGGCGGCAGCGGTAGACTTGGTCGGGTCAGCCGCTTTTTTGGCCGGCTTGGTCGTAGTGCGGGCCGGCTCTTCGGTGGTAGCTGGCTGGCTAGCTTCGGCTGTGGTCGTGGGAGCAGACGCAGGCTTCGGCGCGGGTTTGGCAGCGGGCTTTACGGCCTTGAGGTGGCTGCTCGCTTCGGCCGGCACTAGCAGCGTATTTTCCACAATCTCGGTGTGGGTAGGCTCGGGCAGGGCCGCGGGCGCCGCGGGCAGGCTAGCGGTGGGCGTCAGCACCAGGCTTACTACCAAGCCACGCCGGGCGGGGTCGCCGGGAGCTACCGACTGCTCGCGCACCCGGCCGGTACCGAGGGCTTGCACTTTCAGGCCTCGGTTTTCGAGCAAAAACAAGGCGTCGCGCAGGGTGAGGCCGCGCACGTCGGGCATCCGGCCGGGGTGGGCCACGCTGGCGTTGGGCCGCAACGCCACAGTGCGCGCCACAAAAGCAGTATCAACAGCCGGCGTGGCGCGCACCCATTCTTCGCCGCCGGTGGCCTGGGTTTGGCCCGGCAAGCCAATTTTCTGGCACACCAGCGCGATTTCATCCTGCAAGCCTGCCCGCACCAGGGGCACCGGCGCGCGCCGGGCCGGAACGCGCGCCAGCATGGGCCGCTGGCTGGCTTGGTCGCGCGCCATGCAGCGGTCGGCAATATCGCGGAAAACCGGGGCGGCCACGTCGCCGCCGTAGATGCGGCCTTTGCTCGGCGAGTCAATTACCACAATGCAGCTGTACTTGGGCCGATCGGCCGGAAAAAACCCGCAGAAGCTGGTCGAATACGTTTTGGTATACTGGCCGTTTTTAAACTTCCAGGCCGTACCGGTTTTGCCCGCAATGCTGTAGTCTTTGGGCCGAATCGCCTTGGCCGTACCCTCCACCACCACGCCTTCGAGCATGGCGTGCAGCTTGCGCAGCGTGGGTTCCGAGCAGATTTTCGGGTTAAGCACCTGCGTCTCAAACTGCTCCACTACCTGGTCGGCCTGCTTGATTTGCTTTACAATCATGGGCGCCACCTTCACACCGCCGTTGGCCACGGCATTGTAAAAGGTCAGCGTTTGCAGGGGGGCCAGCTTCAGCTCGTAGCCGATAGCCATCGTCGAAAGCGAGGTCCGGCTCCAGCTAGGGTCGCGCGGGTCTTTCACGTAGGGCAGCGCCTCGCCGCTCATTTGGAAACCCAGCGGCTTGTCGAGCCCAAAGCGCTTGAGGTAGTCGGTGTAGCGCGTGGGGTTGCCGGCAAAATGCTCCTGCACCAGCCGGGCCACGCCGATGTTGCTCGACTTCTCAAACACCTGCTGCACCGTAATGCGACCGTTGGCGTGCGAGTCGGTCTTCACGGCGCCGCCAATAAACATGCGGCCCGGGCCGGTATCCACGATGTCATCGAGCTTCAGGCTAGGGTCGGCTTCCATCACGGCCATCATCGACGCCAGCTTGAACGTCGAGCCCGGCTCAGTGCGGCCCTGGTCGGCAAAGGCGTAATTGTAGTCCTCCTTATAAGTACCGTCAGTGGCCTTGCCCAGGTTAGCCACGGCCTTGATTTCGCCGGTTTTTACTTCCATCAAAATCACGCAGCCGTACTTGGCATCGTTGGCTACCAAGGCTTTGTAGAGCGCTTCCTCGGCACCATCCTGGAGGTTGATGTCGAGCGTCGTCTTCACATCGTAGCCCGGCTGGGGCTTGATCTCGGTGCCGTCATACACCGGCTTGAGGCCGCCGGGCACGCGCTCAAACAGCGCCTCGCCCGACTTGCCCGCTAGCTTCTGCTGAAAAGTAAATTCCAACCCCGCGCCGTTGCGGTCCTCGTTGATGAAACCCACCGTGCGCTGCGCTAGCCCGCCAAACGGCCGAAAGCGCTTATCCACTTTCTCGAAAATGACACCGCCCCGGCGCTTGGCCCGGAAGATGGGCCAGGCCGCCAGCTGCTTCTTCTCCTGGAAATTTACCTGCCGCGAATTTAGCCGCAGGTAGCGTACGTCGTGGCCTTGGTGGGCATCTACTAGCTTGCGGCGGTATTCCTGCACACTCCGGTCTTGGAAGAAATGCGCCAGGTGCCAGGCCAACGAGTCGACGCTGCTAGCAAACAAGGCATCGTCGACCACACCGGGGTCCCAGGCTACCCGGTAGAAGGGCAGCGACGTGGCCATAATGCTCTCGTTATCAGAGTATATATTCCCCCGAGTAGCGGGCACTGCTTGGTAGCTGATGCGGCGCTCCTGCTCCAGGGCGCGCCACTTGGCGCCTTCCTGGTATTGAATGTGCGAAATTTTCCAGGCCACGGCGCCGGAAAAGAGCGCCACCCCCAGAAACGCAAGGCGTACCCGCGTAACAATGGATTTTTTGACGCTGCCTTTCATCGCTGGTTTTTAATAGCCATCTTGGGTTTAGCTGTATTCTCCTTGGCCTGCTTTGCTTTACCTTGAGCCGTTATAGACTTTTTTGTACTACTAGCCTTCTTTTCAGCAACTGACTGATTTGCCTCGTCCTTGTTCAACTCTTTGTCTGCCAGGCCACTGCTCGCAGGCACTGCTTCTTCAGCGGCAAGGCCAGGCGGCGGGGCGCCTAACTCGGGCGTATCGTCATCGGCGGCCATTTGCTGGCGGTGTACCTGGCCTTGCAATGAGTCGGCCCGCTGGCTGGCTAGCGAGTCGCGCAGGGCGCGGGCGGCCAGCGTGTCGGCAGTGAGCACGGGCATAGCTTCCAGCTCAGCCTCGTCGAGGCGACCGGCCGGCACCGCAATGCGGAAGGGCGGCGACGAGCTTTCGACCAGCCCGATAGCGGCCACTTTGCGGGCTACCTCGCTCTGCTTGCTGGCCTCCATATAGTCCGACTTCAGGGTGGTATAATCGGCGCGCAAGTCCTCGGTTTCCTGCTTGAGCCGCTGAATGTTACGATTCATGCGGTTACCATAGTGCGTGTTGCCGATGTATAGCAGCGTGAGCAGCATCACGAAGAGCAGCTTGGGCAGGTAGCGCACCGGCAAGCCCTCCCGAAACAACCCGTCGAGGCCAGTGAAGCGGTCGAGCAGCGCAAACAAGCTCCACGACCGGCCGATGGAGCGCACATCGCGGCTCGGCTCGGCGGGCCATTCCACGGGCTCGGCCTTGGGCACCGGGCGGGCCTTGCGGGCCGGGGTGGGCTCGGGAGCTGGTTCAGCCACTGGCGCTGGCATCGGCACCACGGGCGCCTCTCCTACTGGTTCGGCCGGCGGCTCGGGCAGCCGGGGCGGGCGCACCGTATTGGCGCGGGGCGGGCCTGCCGCAACAGGGCGTATCGTATTACCGGCCATGAGGTTAAGTGGAGATTGAAGTTCGGGTGGCAATGCGCAGCTTGGCGCTGCGGGCGCGGCTATTCAGGGCTACTTCCTCGGCCGTAGCCTCGGTAGGCTTGCGCGTAAGCGCCTCGAAGGGCAGCCGCACGTGGCCGTACAGGTCCTTCTCAGCCTGGCCAAAAAACTTACCCTGGCTGATAAAATTCTTCACCAGCCGGTCTTCCAGCGAGTGGTAGCTCATCACCACCAGCCGGCCGCCGGGGCGCAGCACCCGGGCCGTTTGCTCCAGCATTTCCTGCAAGGCGGCTAGCTCATCGTTTACCTCAATGCGCAGGGCCTGAAATACTTGCGCCAAGTATTTATTTTCCTTGCCGCGGGGCGCCACGGGCTGAATGGCCTGCTTCAGCTCCTGGATGGTGCGCAGCGGCCGCTGCCGGCGCGCCTGCGCCACGGTGGCGGCCAGGGTGCGGGCGTTGGTCACCTCCCCGTACATGCCAAAAATGCGGTGCAGCGCGGCCTCGTCGTAGTTGTTGAGCACGTCGGCGGCCGTGGCCGTGTCGCTGGCCTGCGGGTTCATGCGCATGTCGAGCGGGCCGTCAAAGCGAGTGCTGAAGCCGCGCTCGGCCGTGTCGAACTGGTGCGACGACACGCCCAGATCGGCGAGCAAGCCATCGACGGGCAGCGCCTCGCGCTCAGCCAGCTCGGCCTGAAGATCCCGGAAATTGGCCCGAATGAAGGTGAACTGCGGCCGGGCCAGCTGGGCGGCTTCGCGCTCAGCCGCGTCGTCCTGGTCAAAGCTATACAAATGGCCCGCCGCCAATTGCTCTAGGATGCGCGCCGAGTGGCCGCCGCCGCCAAACGTAACGTCGACATAGCGCCCCCCGGGGCGCAGGTCGAGGCCCGCCAGGCACTCGGCTAGCATTACGGGGCGGTGGTAGGCGGTATCATTGGGGTAGCTGCTCATGCGGCCAGGCCGGGCAGCGCCGGCGTTTCGGGGGTGGTCGCCAAGAATTGCTGGGCCAGTTTGGAGAAGGTAGGTTGGTCTTTAATCAGGTATTCGTCGTAGCGGGCGGGGTCCCACACTTCGCAGCGATTGCCGAGGCCCACTATCACGGCATCCTTGTCGAGGCCGGCGTGGCGGCGCAGCGAGCCGGGCAGGCCAAAACGCCCGATGCTGTCGAGCTCTACCTCGGCGATGCCGCGAAAGAAGTGGCGCTGAAACTGCCGATACTCCTCATTAAACTCGTCCAGGGCCATCACTTTAGCATGAATCTGCTCCCAGGCCGGGCGGGGGTACAGCACCAGGCAGGGCTCAAACCCGCGCATGAGGATCAGCTGGTTGGCGTACGTGTCGGGTAGCGCTGCCTTCACCTTGGCCGGCAGCACCAGCCGCCCCTTCGGGTCGAGCTTGCAGTCGTATTCGCCGGATAGGAGCTGGTGCATGGAGGAGAAGGATAGCCCTGCCGGGCCGCCCCAGCAGGATAACAAAAGTACGAGTTGATTCAAAAACCCCACCACTTTCTACCACTTTCTACCACGGCGCATAATATGCCTCTACGAGCTGCAAATGGCCTTTTTTACTGTTACGCAACAATGTTGCCTTATTATTTGGGCTTCTTTTGAGAGTGTTCTACGGGACCAGAACCCCGAAATCAGCCAAGCTTATTTTTTTATTTTTCAAGCAACTTAGTTGCAATATAACCGAGATTGGTCGTGGCCTTCTCACATTTTGCCCCGGCTTGCCCGACGGGCAAAGGCTAGCTGAGCGAGCAAACAACCGGTTAGAATAGTCCTATCTCCACTTGAAGCCTCCTCGCTGAGCCCGCTCCTCTTCTGTGAATTTTCTAGTAGTTTTCGGCTGGCCACGCCGCTCGTTCTCCATGCTCAAATTTCTTGCCTCCTTCCTGCTCCTAGGCCACGGCCTAGCCGTGGCCCAGCCTACCAGCCCGGCGCCAACTAACGTTAGCCCGCCTAATGAACTGAAAATCGTGTATTTCGGCTCATCGGTGCCCTTTGGGCAGGGCGCCACCAACAAGTATGGCTACCTCAGCCGCTACAGCGCGCTTTTGGCGCAGCGCGCGGCAACCAGGCAAGGAGCGGCCTGGACTACCGCCAACATCTCGGTGCCGGGCGATAATACCGTGAAAGTACTGGCCCGCTGGAACCGCGACTTGGTTCCGCAAAATGCTCGTTACGTGCTGTTTGCGCTGGCGCTGGGCAATGAGGGCATTCACGAGGGCGGCTGCGCGAAGCTCGACCAGTTTAAAACCAATATGCAGCAGCTCATCGGGCAGGCCCGGGCGCTGGGGCTGGTGCCGGTGGTGACCAACAGCTACACGCGCAACGACTATACGGCGCAGGACTACGCCTACATCCGGCAGATGAACCTGCTGCTCCAGGCCTGGGCCGTGCCGACCGTCAACCTGCTGGGCGCCGTAGACGATGGCGCCGGCCACTGGGCGCCCGGCTACTGGGACGATGCCCTGCACCCCAACGACCTAGGGCACGCCGAGCTGTTTCACGCGCTGGTGCCCTCGCTTTTTGATGCGCTGCGGGCGGGCAAGCCGCTGCCGCGGTGGCAGGCTACTTCCTACGTCCGGTTTTCTGGCCGGCAGCCGCAGGCCCTGCGCTTGGTACCCGAGGCGTTGGTGCACCCGTTTACGCAGGTCATTAGCTTTCGCACCACCGCTACTGGCCGCCTGCTGGAGCTTCAGGATAGCACCTCGACGGGCAGCCTGCGCATCGACCAGCGCGGCACGCTCACCTATACTTCCGCCAAAACCGGCCACCTGACCAGCCTGGCCAGGGTGAATGATGGCGAGTGGCACCACGTCAGCCTAACTCATTATTTTGCCCGCGGCGAAACCATCCTGTACCTCGACAGCACCCGGGTAGGTAGCCTACGGGAACAGCTACGCACGCGCCAGCTTACGGTGGGTGGCCCGGGCACCCCGCACGGCGTACAGTACCGCAACTGGCTCTTTTACCGCTCAGGAATGAATAGTGACGAAATCAAGGCGCTGGCCGCCGACTCGCTCCTAAAATCGAGCCTGGAGCTGTACGCACCGCTCGACGGCCGCCGCGTCGCGGCCACCGACTCGCTCGCCAACTTCGCCCAAAGCCTGAACAGGCTGATTCGCGTGGGGACCTCTCCCGCGAGCCCGCCCAAAGCGGGGCGCCGCGGAGTGGCTAGCCCGCCGGTTCTTATTAGGTCGCGGTAGGCTCTCTGCTAGGCCCGCCAGGCTGGTAGCCCAGGCAGCCCCAACCCAAACAAACCCCGGCCAACGGCCAGGGTCTGTTCGCAATTTCTCTAATACCAAACCAGAGAAAAGTTGGGGTAAGCGGCGGGTCAACGCCCGGCCGCTCCGTAGCTAAGTATTCAGCCATTAGCTTTTAGCTGCTAGCTATCAGCTTGATTGCTAGTTAACAGGGCATTATTGAATAGCTAGTGTGCGTTTGCTTGTGGCCGACTACTTACCAGGCTGCCGGCGGCGTTATTTTCCCAGGGTAAAGGCCAGGCCCAGCGTGGTGTTGAAGGCCGTCACGGGCTGTTTTTCGGACAGGCGACCCGTGCTGGTGTTGCGGTTGTCGTTTTTGATGGTGATGGGCGAGCTGCCGATAAAATCGGTGCGCGCCACCAGGCCCAGCTTGTCGCTGAAGGCGTAGTGCAGCCCTACCCCCGCCGCGTAGCCGAAGGTGGTGCTGTGCGAGCTGCGCTGGGTGAAGGTGGTCGCCGGGTCGTCTTCGAGCTGCACCGTCAGCTCGGGCGTGCCCAGCATCTGGTTGATGCCGGCCAGGCCGCGCACCTCCACCTTGAGCTTGTCGCCGCCAAACATGAACGTGGGGCCCACCAGCGCCGTGAGGCGGCGGTAGCGGCCGGTGGCGCGCACCATGGTGTAGTCCACGTCGAAGGCTTCGGTATAGGCCGCGCCGAGCTTAGCCACGTCATTGCTGAGCAGGCGGCCGTTGTCGGAAAAGGCAACCTGGCCGGCAATACCTACGAGGCCTCCGTGGAAAAAATGCGCGCCATCCAGCGCCACGGTAAAGCCCGTTTTGGCGAAGCCCGACTGGGTATTCTCGGCGTCGGCAGACCGAAAATTCCCGGTGGCGAACGACGCCCCCGCATTGATGCCGAGGTACGACTTGTTGGGGCTCGACTGGGCCCAGCTGACCAGCGGCAATGCCAAGGCAGTACTTAGAGCGACTAGGGCTAATAAATTGATTTTCATGATAATGATGGCAAAAATTCCTGCTTACTGTTATGCTGAGTGCAGCCGAAGCATCTCGCGTGGCGCAGTAACTCTTAGCGCTAGCAACGAAGTAGGTAGAGACGCTTCGGCTGCGCTCAGCATGACGGACGAATTGGTTTTAAAGAATCACAGGCCTTACTGAATAGCCACCTTAAAGCCAGCGTCGAAATCCGTCGAGCCGGGCGCGTAGGTGCCGTCTTTCACGTTGGGCTGGTGGCGCAGCACCACGCGCAGGTAGCCGGTGCTGGCCGCGCCGGTCACAAACGTATCGGTGAGGCCCACGGGCAGCGGCGTAGTATTGGTGTCGCGGTCAGTGCGCATCACGGTCAGGTTCAGCGGGTTGCCGGTGGGTGCGGGCGTCGGGATGGGCAAGGGATAGGTATCTGCGCCGGTCGGCGCCGGAATCACGAGTGCCTGCGTAGTGGGCAGGGGCTGAAAGAAAAAGCTGTGGATATTAGCCCGCTCCTTGATCTCGGCGCCCACGTCGAAAGTGGGCGTCTGCAACTTGTCGAGCAGGCCCACGGCCACGTTGTAGGTCGTGTTGGCCTTCAGCGTCAGGTTGGCTTTGCTGTAGTCGGGGCCGGTCGAGACAGGATTGCCCGTGGCGTCGAGCAACTGCTCCCAGGTAGCGGTCTGGGTGTCGGTGGCGCTGGCGGCGTTGGTCACCGTCAGGGTCATCGTGGTGATGGCCTCGTTGGCCACCGACGGCGACACGACTTCCTCGTCTTTGTTGCAGCTCGCCAGGCCCAAGGTAGCCAGCAGGGTAGCGCCCGCAAAGAAGCGGGCTTTGGGCGTAATTCTCAAAGTAGAAAACATAGAAGTGGGGGTTTGGGGTGTGAGAAATAAAAAGCAGATAAGATGCTGGCAAAAAACCAGTTAAAAAGGCACGCGCAGGCGCAGCTGGATATTCTGCCCCACGTCGGCCGTGTAGTAGCGAAAGCGATTGAGGTAGTCGCGGTACTCGCGGTTGAAGAGGTTACTGACCGTCAGGCTCAAGTCAAATACCTGGCGGCCGGCGCGCAGGATGGTGCCGGCCTCGGCGCCCCACAGGTCGTAGGCAGCGGGCGCGGGTGCGTAGTCGCCGCTGGCCGGCGGGCGGCTCTGGCGCGCCACAAACACGTTGCTGAAACCCACGTAGCTCTGGCGCAGCCGGCCGGCGCTTTCGGCCCGGCCCAGGTTCAGGCGCACGCTATTTTGCCAGCGGTTGGGCGGGGCGTAGATGAGGTAGTCGGCGGCCGTGTAGTTGTAGGCCCACAGCAGCGAGGCGGCCGACGTGAACGTGAGCCGCGCCACCGGCCGGTAGCTCACCCGGGCATCAAGGCCCTTGAAGAGCGCATTGGCCTGGGTGTAGTCAAACACCGGATACGCCCCGCGCACCGTGCGGATGTAGCGCAGCGCGGGCTGCAAATACAGGTAATTATGAATATAATTGACGTAGCCGCCTACCTCGCCTTCCAGCTTTTGCCCGCTATACAGCAGGCTGGCGCTGGTGTTGTAAGCCTGCTCCTTCGTCAGGGTTGGGTCACCAATTTCGTAGCTGGCCGCGCTCTGGTGCACCCCGGCCGAATACAACTCATTCACGGTGGGCGGGCGCCAGGCCGTGGCCAGGTTGGTGGCCAGGCTCAGGCCGTGGCCCAGGTCGAGCAGGCCGCCGAGCGTACCCGTCACGGCCTGGTAAATCGTGGTAGGCTGCGTGATTTTGCCCGTCGTGACATCGGTAAAAAAGGCGCGCAGCCAGCGGTAGTCGTAGCGCAAGCCGCCTTCCAGAGTCAGGCGCTCGCCGCGGTGCTTGCCCAGCACGTAGGCCCCCGCCCCGTAGTTGCGGAAGTTGGGAATCAGAAACTGGTATTCCCGAATGTTGGCCTGGGTCATGCCGCTCACCCCGGTCGTCACCGACCAGGGCCGGGCGGCCGAGGTCAGGTAGGCTACGTCGAGCGTGTGCGTGGTCAGGCTCAGAAACAAGTCGGGCACGTCGCCCAGCGCCGGGTTAAACGGCAACTGGTCGCCATACTCCGAGCGGGCGTCGGTCTGGCGGGCGAAGGTGGCCTCCACCCGGCTGTCGGCCGGCAGCGCCACCGTGGCTTTGGCCTTGAAGAGCTGGTGCACCACGGCCTGGTAAGGCCGCTTGATGGCATACGTAAACTGGTCGGCCGTCAGCGGCCGGTCGCGGTCAATGGCCGCCAGCAGGTCGGTGACCGACCCTACTTCCGACCCCGAGAAGATCCCTATTTTAGTATCGAACCGACTGAAAAACAGCTCCGTATTTACAATTCCCCGGTGATAGCCCAGCGCCAGCGAGTAGTTCTGCTCCTGCAAGCCCGTATTCTGGATGTAGTAGTTGGCCGAGCGCGCGGTGCCGCCCCGCCGCAGCGTGCCCTGCACCCGGTAGCTGAGGCCGTGCAGCAGCCCCAGCCCGCGCCCGCCGCCCCGCGCCGTATCGGCCGGGATAGCACCCTGCCCGAAGGCCGACCCGGCGCCCAGCCGGCCATTGGTCATGCCTACCAGGTTCACTTCACCGCTTACACCGGCCGTGTCGGGCAGGGCTGCGGGCTCTACCAGCACCACGCCGCCAATGGCGTCGGCCCCGTAGCGGATGCTGGCCGCGCCCTTAATTACCGTGAGGCGGGTAGCGGTGAAGGGGTCGATTTCGGGGGCGTGGTCGAGGGCCCACTGCTGGCCTTCCTGCCGCACACCGTTGTTGAGAATCAGCACTCTATTGCCATAAAGCCCATGAATGACGGGCTTCGAAATCGTGGGCCCGGTCTGGATGCTGTACACGCCCGTGATGCCTTTGAGCGACTCGGCCAAATTCAACCCGCGGGTTTGTTGCAAGGCCGGCCCGCTGAGAGTAGTCTGGCTTTGGCTGATGAGCGGCACGGTCTGCCTGGCACCCTCCACCCGCACTTCGCCGAGCTGCTTGGCATCAGCTCTTAGCTTAATATCCTTGTTGAGCGCACCGCGCACGTCCACTACCAGCACCTGCTCGGCATAGCCCACGAAGCTGACGTGCAGGTGGTATTGCCCCGCGCACAACTGGTGAAAGTGGTAGTGCCCGTCGGGGTCAGCAGCTTCGGCGGCGCTGGTTTCGGCCAGGCGCAGCACGGCCCCGGGCAGCGGCTCGCCGGTGCGCTGGTCGCTGATGCGCCCGGCCAGCGACAGCGCGCAGCCCGGCCCGGCAGCCGGCACTTGGGCCACCGCTCGCCAAGGCTGCCCACCGAGCAGCAAAGCCAACACCAGCAGCCGCAAGGCCGACGCACGGCTTTGTGAACTACGTAGTTGCAAGAAAATAAAGTGATTGCGCCGCCCGCAGGCAGCCGATGGGGCCGCGTCCGGCGTGCCCACGGCAGCGCCGGCCCACTAAAGCGGCCAAGAGTTGTCAACCAGACGAAAGCTACCTAGCCCACTGGGGGGCCGCGTAGCGCCGAGCGGCGCAGCGCCGTAGCCGAGCTGGCCAGGGTAGTCGGCACGACCAGGGGCCGGTAGCTCGCGAGCAGCTTGGGCAGCGGTACTACTACCGGTGGCGCGGGCTGAAAAGGCACGTTGTAAAACTGCTCGGTTTGGCAGTGCGTGTGCCTGGGCGTCAGCAGGGCTTTACCGGCCAGGCGCTGGCCACGGGGCCGGAAGGCCGGCTCCTCGCTGGTGTGCTCGTGGGCGTGCAGCGCCAGTACCCACGCCTCCGGCAGCAGCGTCCGCGTGAGGCAGAGCAGCAAGAAGAAAGCGAGGTAAGAACGTAGCGGAAGGCGCAACACAGGGCAGGCAGATTGGGGCCTAAAACGGCGGGCATCCCCCAATGGTTGCACCGACGTTGCAAAGATAGCTCAAAAAACAAAAGCCAGATTTTCTTATTTGAATCATTGTTGCAAATAAGAAAATCATCTCTACTTTTGACTGCTCATTCGCTGCTTTCCTTCTGGTATGTCTACAATCTTTTCGGCTGCGGCCAAACTCCCCGTTACCGTACTCAGCGGCTTTTGGGGCGCTGGCAAAACCCCGCTGCTCAACCGCGCGGGGCTGAAAGTGGCCGTCATCGTCAACGGCATGAGCGAAATCAACCTCGACGCTCAACAAGTAACCCGCGAGGGTGGCCTCTCGCGCACCGAGGAGCGGCTCGTCGAAATGAGCAACGGCTGCATCTGCTGCTCCCTGCGCGAAGACCTCATGCTCGAAGTCACCAAGCTGGCCCGTGAAAAGCGCTTCGATTATTTGCTCATTGAAAGCACGGGTATCTTCGAGCCCCTGCCGGTGGCGCAGACGTTCTCGTTCGTGAGCGAAGACGGCACCATCGGCCTGAGCCGCCACGCCCGCCTCGACACGCTGGTGACGGTGGTCGACGCCTTCAACTTCGGCCGCGGCTTTGGCTCGATGGACCGCCTGCCCGACCGCCAGCTTCACGAGGCCGACCCCGAGGATCGGCGCACCATCGTGAACCTGCTCACCGAGCAAATCGAGTATGCCAACGTCATCGTGCTCAACAAGGCCGACCTGGTGCCCACCGCCACGCTGGGCGAGCTAAAAGCCGTGCTGCGCAAGCTCAACCCCGGCGCGCGCTTCGTAGAAGCCAGCTTTGGCCAAATACCTCTGCACGATATCTTGAATACCAGGCTCTTCGACCAGGAGCAAGCCCAACAAACTGCTGGCTGGCATGAGGAGCTAAAGCACAGCCCCCACCCCCCCGAAACCGAGGAATACGGCATCGGCAGCTTCGTTTTCCGCGATTCGCGCCCCTTCCACCCGGCCCGCTTCTGGGCGTACGTGAGCGAGCGTTGGCCGGCCAAAGTCATCCGCAGCAAGGGCCTGTTCTGGCTAGCCGCACGCCCGGCCGACGCGCTAAACTGGGGCCAGGCCGGCGGCTCACTCCGCGCCGAAAGTGCTGGCTCGTGGTGGGCCGCCATCGAGCGCCCCGAGCTGCATCGGGCGTTCCGCGAAAACCGTGAGCTGATTCTGAGCCGCTGGGATAAACGCTTTCAGGATCGGGTAAATGAGCTGGTGTTCATCGGCCAAGACCTGGAGGAGGCGGGCATCCGGCAGGAGCTGGAAGCGTGCTTGTGCACCGAAGCCGAGGTTAGCCAGTGGCAGCGCGGCGGGCAGTTTGCTGACCCGTAGCCGGCATTCTAGATTTTTTTCAGGCAGCACCTTGGTGCCGGTGCCCAAACAAGAATTTTTTTACTGATTTGCATTTGGTTTATAAGGGTTTGCAATATGGATAAAGTAGCGCTTGTTGACGTAATCATCATTGGCGGCAGTTACGCAGGGCTTTCGGCCGCTTTAGCCCTAGGCCGCGCCATTCGGCGGGTAGTGGTGCTCGACAGCGGCCAGCCCTGCAACCGTCAGACGCCGCACTCACACAACTTCCTGACCCAGGATGGCAATACGCCCGCCGCCCTGACGGCAACGGCCCGCGCCCAGGTGCTGGCTTACCCGACAGTAGAGATTCGCGACGAGGCGGCGGTAGCCGCGGCCGGCGAGAACAATGGCTTCACCATCACCACGGCCAGCGGGACGGCATTACGAGCACGCAAACTGCTGTTTGCCAGCGGCATTCGCGACGTGATGCCCAACCTGCCGGGGTTTGCCGAGAGCTGGGGCATTTCGGCTATTCACTGTCCCTATTGCCATGGCTACGAGTACCGCGACCAGCCCACCGGCATCTTGGCCACTGGCGAAGTAGCTGCCGAAATGGGGCCGCTACTTCGCCAGTGGACCGATAAGCTCACCGTCTTCACCAATGGCCCCGCTATGCTCCAGCCCGAGCAGCAGCAACTCCTGGCTGCCCGTGGTATCGCCGTAGAAGAAGCTCCCGTGCGACAGTTGCGGCACCGTGCCGGCTACCTTACGCACCTCGTGCTGGCCGATGGCCGCCAGTTGCCCCTCACCGCGCTCTATGCCCGGCTGCCCTTCGAGCAGCATTGCACCCTACCCCATGCCTTGGGCTGCACTCATTCCGAAGTGGGGCACCTTATGGTAGATGGCTTTCAGAAAACGAGCGTCGCGGGTATTTATGCGGCCGGCGATGCTACTACCCCCATGCGAGCAGTAAGCACGGCCGTGGCGGCCGGCATGATGGCCGGGGCTATGCTTAACCGGGAGCTAATTTTTGCGATCTAAAGTACTGAGCAGCTGATTTAATGGGCGCCGGTGGGCCGCCGGTTTGCTCACTTTTGCCGGCTTGAGCTTCGCTCGGAACGGGGCCGACGCGTCGAAGCCGGCCCTGCTGGTGGGTGAGTGGCAGTTGCGGCAGGTTAGCTTCGTAGCCGAGCGGCCGCTGTCGCACGAGCTACAGGAGTAGCTAGACGACTCGGCTGTGGCCGCCCTTAACGAAGTGCTGCACCAAGGCCGTACGCGCCAGGTGGTCAGCTTTCGGCCCGACAGCACCTACCAGCTCGACCAGTACGAAGAGCCTAACTCACTCCCAGCCTGGACGGAAATCGGCATTTACTGCGTAGCAGGCAGGGCACTGGCGGGAGTAGCCCCAGCGGCCCCAAGGGGTCGCTATTTATGCAAAGCCGCGTGCGTAAGCTAACGGCCCCCCAACTAGCGCTAGACTTTCCATTTGGGCCCGATTCGCTGCGCCTTTCCAAGCAGCTAGCTAGTGCTCGTCGGCCCACCCGCTGAGCACTAGCTGCAAATGAACTATCCCCAGGCCATGTCTAGTCAACCCTACCTGGGCCCGGCCAGCTTCCTAAGCAACGTTGCGTTCGCTTGTCTAGCCACTTTTATTATTGGTAGTTAGTGACTAGGCCTTTCTGCTATAATGTAAGCAATAATTCATCATCGCTACAACTTTACAGCCTTTATTTGCATCATTGTTTCAAAAAATTTCCTCTTACCCCATGAAGAAAGTTGCTCTCCTAGGCCTGGTTGCCCTCACTGCCTCGCTCGCCAGCTGCGGCAGCGGCGACAAAGCTGCTGACACGACCACCACGACCACTACCGAAGCTCCGGGCGCTACGGCGGCCGCCGACACGGCCAGCAAGCTATCTACGCCCGCCCACGCGCAGCTCGTAGCCGACCATCAGAAAATGGAGGAAGACCACCGCACGATGGCCGCGGCCGACTCGGTGATGGAAGCCGACCACCAGCAGGAAGTAGCGGCTGCCAAAGCCGCCGGCAAAGCCAACACGCCAGCCTTTGCCGCGCTCGAAAAACGCCACAACGCTATCATCACCCGCCACAAGCAGGTAGTGGCCATGCACGGCGAGATTCTGAAGCGCCACGCCGAGCTGGAGCGCAAGCACGCTGCCGGCGGCATGACCGACTCCCAGATGCTGGCCGACCATAACCAGATGAAGGCCGAGGACCAGAAAATGCAGGATGAGCACCAAAAGCTCGTGGCCGACCACCAGAAAATCGAGCAAGACCACGCCGCGCTACTCAAGAAATAAGCAGGTTTTTCATCAGATAAGACAAGCCCTAAAAACCTCCGCCCGGACGGGGTGAGCTTTTTGCGTCGCTGGCGCAGCCGATACCCACGGCCGGGCACCAGCTACCTGCCCGATGCTGAAGAAACTTTCGCCCCGGCTGATGGGCAGCGTAGCACTCATGTACAGCACTACGCCCGTGACTGGCGCCACGCTATCAGCCAGCGGGCGGCCAAACAAGTCGGTGACGTAGCCGAGGCGGCCCCCGGGGTACACAAGCTCGCCGGCTTTCACCAGCGGGTAAAAAAAGTCGGTGTGTGGGCTGCTAAGAGTGGGGCGCTGCGTAATGAGGTAGGGCGCACTGGCCGCCAGCTCGCCCGGCAGCAAATGCAGCACAAGTAGCTGGGGCAGCGCTTGTGCCCGCCCACTACCGCCCGGGCTGGTGCGCCTGGCCACGGCCAAGGCGAAGCCGATAGCTGGCCGCGAAGCCCAGGGCGCCCCGCGTACTCTTACCAGGCAACTACAGCCGTCGATGCCGGCAGCAGGCTAGCTCCTCCGTAACGCCGCGATAGAAGACGGCTAGGCAAAGCCACGGGAGCGCAAATCTCCTACCTTCGGGAGTAGTTTGACCCTACCTGTTACTGCCTGCTCTATGCGAACTGTTTTGTACGCGGCCCTCCTGGCGGCAGCGGGGGCCTCTGCTGCCCTGCGCGCCAGCCAGGCCCTGGCTGCTCCCAAGCCCGGCTTGGCCATTATTGCCTATTATGCCGGCGACGCCCGCGGTTTTCAGCGGTATCCGACCCAGCAGCTCACCCATATCATCTACAGCTTTCTGCATCTGCAAGGCACGGCATTCGCCTTCGATAAGCCGCAGGATGAAGCTACCGTGGCCGCGCTGGTTGCCCTCAAGGCCCAGCACCCGCAGCTGAAAGTGCTGCTGTCGCTGGGGGGCTGGAGCGGCTGCGCAACCTGCTCCCAGGTGTTCGCCACCGAGCAAGGCCGCACCGCGTTTGCCGCTTCCGTCAAGCAGGTGCTGGTGGCTACCCACACCGACGGGATCGACTTAGATTGGGAATACCCGGCCATTGCCGGCCCGCCCGGCCAGCGCTTCACCCCCGAAGACCGCCAAAACTTCACGCGGCTGGTGCAGGCCCTGCGCACCACGTTGGGGAGCACCTACGAAATCAGCTTTGCCGCCGGCGGCTTTCGCGAGTATCTACGCAACTCCGTAGACTGGGCCGCCGTGATGCCGCTGGTCGACCGCGTCAACCTGATGAGCTACGACCTGGTCAACGGCTACAGCACTACTACGGGCCACCATACCCCTCTCTACTCCACCCCGCAGCAACGCGCGTCGGTGGACGACGGGGTGCATTTTCTCGATTCCATCGGCGTGGCGCCGGGCAAGATTGTCATTGGGGCCGCCTTTTACGCCCGAGTCTTCCGCGGCGTAGTAGCCACCAACCAGGGCCTGCAACAAGCCGGCAAGTTTGCCAAAACGTTTGATTATAAACAATTTGCGGATAGCTTATCGCCCGCACAGGGCTTCGCTACCTACTGGGACACCGTCGCGCAGGCACCGTATGCCTACAATGCCCGCCGCCAGGAATTTGCCTCCTTCGATGATGCGCACTCCATTCAGCTGAAAACCCGGTATGCGCGGGCGAAACACCTGGGGGGCATCATGTTTTGGGAGTTGACCGGTGATCAGCCCCAGCACGGCCTGCTGGAAAGCCTGTACCGGGCGGCCCACTAGGCCCTGTAGCTAGCTGGTATCCGGCCTTCGCAACCGTGCTAGAGCGTAACTTCAATGGCTAGTAAACCAGGGCTTACTCCCTGCGGACCAGTCATTCAACAGGAACCGCCGTTGGGGGTGAAAATACTAGTAGCAAAAAGCTTCCCACCCCGGAGCAGCTGGGTAGCCACCTTTTTACTTACTTGATTATGATGAGCTTGTATCCTACCGTCAGTCGCTGGTGCCTGGGCGCCCTCCTCACGCTGCATCTCCTCCCCGGCCAGGCCCAGCGGTGGGCTAGCGGCAGCCAGCCAGCGGCGGGCGTGGCCTGCTGGCTTACTACTCCCGACCAGGCGCAGCTGTTGCAGCCGCAGCCGGGCCGCCTCGCGTTTAAGAAGGGGGTGGCTAGCGGGACCGTCATTGAAGTGGAGGACAGCCAGCGCTTCCAGACGATGGCTGGCTTTGGCTACTGCCTCACCGGGGGCAGCGCCCAACTACTGCACGCCATGAGCGCGCCGGCGCGGGCCAAGCTCCTGCGCGAGCTGTTTGGCACCGGGGCTAGCGACCTGGGCGTTAGCTACCTGCGCCTCAGCATCGGCGCGTCGGACCTCGACGCCACTGTATTTAGCTACGACGACCTGCCGGCGGGCCAAACGGACCCCACGCTGGCCAAGTTTAGCCTGGCGCCCGATGAGCAGCACCTTATCCCGGTGCTCAAGGAGATTTTGGCCATTAATCCCAGCATCACGCTGGTGGGCTCGCCCTGGAGCCCGCCGGCCTGGATGAAAACCAACGAGGCCACCAAAGGTGGCTCGCTCAAGCCTGAATACTACGAAGCTTACGCACAGTACTTTGTGAAATACCTGCAAGGCATGCAGGCCCGGGGCATTCGCGTTGAGGCCATCACGGTGCAAAACGAACCACTGCACCCCGGCAACAACCCTAGCCTGCTAATGCCGGCCGAGCAGCAGGCCGAGTTCATTGGCCAGCACCTCGGGCCGGCTTTCCAAGCGGCCAAGCTCGCTACCAAGATTATTTGCTACGACCACAACGCCGACAAGCCCGAGTACCCGCTCACGGTGCTCGGCAATGCCGCGGCCAGCCCTTACGTCGATGGCTCGGCCTTTCACCTCTACGCCGGGCCCATCGAGGCCTTGAGCAAAGTGCATGACGCCTTTCCTACCAAAAACATCTACTTCACGGAGGAGTGGGTGGGCGCCAAATCGGACTTTGCCGGCAACCTGGCCTGGCACACCAAGCAGCTCTTTGTGGGCGCGCCCCGCAACTGGAGCCGCTCGGTGCTGGAGTGGAACTTGGCCGCCGACCCGCAGCAAAACCCCCACACGCCCGGCGGTTGCGACGAATGCCTCGGGGCCATCACGCTCGGCCCCGGCGATGCCGTGCAGCGCAACGTAGCCTACTACCTCGTGGGCCAGACGAGCAAGTTTGTGCGGCCCGGCGCGGTGCGCATCGGCTCCACGAGCGTGGGCGGACTGCCCAACGTGGCCTACCGCACGCCCAGCGGCGGCCACGTAGTGCTCGTGCAAAACGACCAGCCCACGGCGCAATCGTTCAGCCTGCGTTACCAGGGCCAGGTAGTGCCCCTGACGCTGCCGGCCGGGGCTGTGGCAACTTATACGTGGTAGCTCTGCCCAGCCGCGAGCCGGGCCCAAGCTTCCTATTTAGCCCCAAAGCCAAGCGATAACCAGGGCTTCCGCACCAAAAGCAAGGAGGTCGCAGGCTAGTTTCGGGGATGGACTATTTCGCCTCGAAGAGTTGGAACAGAGCCTGCGGGCCTGTGCCGGGTCGCTGGCGGGGCGGCAGCTGTGCGTCGATGGCAAGGCACACCGCGCCACTACCCCCGCCGGCCAGCGCCAGGCCCTGGTGCGCACGGTCAGCGTCTGGGTGGCCGACGCCCACCTGAGTTTTGGCCAAGCGCAGATTGGGGCCAAAAAGAACGAGAAAACGGCGATTCCGGCCCTGCTCGACACCCTTGAGGCAGCCGGCGGTGTAGCTCCTTGGCCGCCCCCGGCCCGGCGGTGTACGCCCGACTCGTGCGCGGCCACTGGGCCGGGGAACCTACGACAATGAGTACCCCCGGCGATGAGTACCAGGGCACCGCATCTACGCACAGAGAAGAGATTATTGCAGCAGCTCGGCCAGCGATGGAGATTACGGCGCGGCCC
This sequence comes from uncultured Hymenobacter sp., assembly GCA_964514915.1. Classification (GTDB taxonomy): domain Bacteria; phylum Bacteroidota; class Bacteroidia; order Cytophagales; family Hymenobacteraceae; genus Hymenobacter. The sequence continues at coordinate 26,179 of CAZERY010000001.1, read as the reverse complement.
GCGCTCGGACCAGCGAAAGTGCGTGACGATTTTAGCGGTGGGCTGTTTGTAGCCCTGCACGGGTTCTTAAAGCACAGCCATCTAGCCAATGCAGCAGCCACGTCGGCTGGTTACCTGGGATAAGGCGATGGCTGCTAGTGCAGGGGCAGCTCACCGGCGGCAAGGCGGTTTTTGGTAATCCAGGGGAAATATTTTTTCCCAACCAACCTTTTGGTAGCGGGCTGGCACTTTGGGGTACAGAATTTCTACTAGGTTCGTGCCCGACTCGCCAATTCCACTATCTTCCGAAGAACAGTCCCTACTGGTGGGCTGCCTGGCGCAAGACCGCCAGGCGCAGTACCGCCTGTATCAGTCCTACAAGACGGCGATGTTCTCTTCGGCGTTACGGATTCTCGGCGACCGGGCCCTGGCCCAGGATGCGTTGCAGGAAGCCTTCGTCGATATTTTCCAGGGCCTCACGGGTTTTCAGCGGCAATCAACGCTGGGGGCCTGGATGAAAACAATCGTGGTGCGGCGGGCCCTGCGCACCCTGCGGCACGAGCACCGCATGGAAGTATATGACCAGGACCGCCACCCTGAGCCCACAGTGCCCTGGCACGATAGCCTCACGGGCGAGGCCCTGGACCAGGCCATTGGGGAGCTGCCAGCCGGCTATCGGGCCGTGTTCTGCCTGATCGAGGTGGAAGGCTACACCCATAGCGAAACAGCTGAGCTGCTGAGTATTGCCGAAGGCACCAGCAAATCGCAGCTCTACCACGCCAAGCGCTTGCTCCAGCGCAAACTTCAGTACCTCTACCAATGAGCCAGATTTTTGAAACCTCCGAACCTGGCGGGGCCAACCTGCAGCGGGCGCTGCATACGCTGCCAGCCCACGAGCCCGACCCAGCTACCTGGGCGCGTATCGAGGCTCAGCTAGCGGCCGATGCGGCGCTGGCCCAGGCCTTGCCCACGCTACCGGCGCACGAGCCCGATGAAGACCTGTGGGCCAGCATTGCCGCGCGGCTGGATACGGTGGCGGTAGCAGCCGCGCCTACGGCGGCGCCCGCCCGGCCCGCCGTGGTGCGGGCCCTGTGGCCCGCCCGCACGGCGCGCCGGGTGTTGGCCCTGGCGGCCAGCCTACTGTTGCTGGTGGGCATCGGCTGGTGGCAGGTGCGCCCCACTACTTCGAGGCCCGCGGTGGCCTATGAAACCCTGACGTTCAGTGAGGAAGCTAGCCCGCCGCTGCTACCAGCCCCAGCAGCCGACTCCCTGGAGGCGCAAGGATTATCCTTCGCAGAGGCGCACTGCTCTTCGCAGCCCGTGGTGTGCCAATCGAGGGAATTTCGCACGTTGCGCACCCAATTGCAGGAGGTAGAGAGCCAGGAAGCGCAGCTGCGCCAGGCGGCCCGTCGCTTCGGCCCTTCCCCAGAATTACTCCGGGAGCAAGCCCGCCTGGTCACCCTGAAAGCCTCTTTCACTCGCCAACTAGTTCACCTACTTATCTCATGATAGCGCTTGTATACTTGTTCAGAAGCTGGGGGCGCTTGGCCACGCTAGCGGTGCTACTCGGGCTGCTGACGCTGCCCGCCGGGCACGCCCAGCAGCGGGTCCAGGTCGTGACGCGTACCGTGGAGCAAACCTGGAGCTGCCCCCCCGGCATGGCCGTGCACATCCGGGCCGAAAAGGCCAGCGTACAGGTGCGCGGCTGGGACCGGCCCACCGTGCAGGTGACCCTGCGCCTGAGTGCCCGCCACCCCGAGCGCGCCGTAGCCGTGCAGGACCTAGCCGTGGCCCAGTACCGGCTCCAGCAAAACGGCAACGTGCTGGACCTCATCAACCTGTTTGTGCTGCCCTTGGGCTCGCCCGCTGTACGCAGCGACCTGCGGGCGGAGTATACCGTGCTGATGCCCACCGCCAACTCGCTGCAAGTGGTGAATGCCTACGGCCAAACCACGCTCACCGACCTTAGCGGCCCGCAGCAGTTGACGCAAAATTTTGGGCAGATTACCCTGCGCAACCTGCGTGGCACCCTCACAGCCACGGCCCGCTACGCCGACTTGGCGGCCACCAACGTGCAGGCCGACTTCACCTGCGAAGCCAATAAGTCGGCCGTACAGCTGCTGGAGCTGGGGGGAAGCTGCTTTGTGCGCAACTACTACGGCAGCGTCCGGGTGCAGCCCGCCGTGGGCCTGCGCAAGCTTACGGTAGAGGCCGACCGCACGGAAGTAGTGGTCAGCGCTACTGAGCCCGCACTCTTCACCTATCACCTCCAGGTTTCGCAGGGCGAGCTCACCGTGCCGCCGGCCTACGCAGCAGCTAAGAAAGTGAGCGCCAGCAGCGGCTCCTTAACCACCAAGCCCGCTGCCAGCTCCCGGCCGGTGGTGCGGATAACCACTTCCTACGCGCCGCTGACCTTGCAAACCCAACCCCTTGCTACGCAATTCTAATCTACACCGCTTCCTTGCCATGGCTATTCTGCATCCTTTTCGTGGTCGTCGGTTTCTGTACTGGGTGGGCCTGCTGGTGGGCCCCGCGTGGCACGCTGCTGCCCAGACCGTGCCCGACACGACGCACCTGAAATACAGTGAAGAAGTGAGTTTACTGCCCACCGCCGACGTGCCGCTGCGGGTGCAGGAAGAACAGCGCAGCTGGTGGAAACTGGGGCTAAATAACTTCGCGCCGTCCGTCCGCTATGGCTTTCACCTGGCCTATGAGCGCAAGCTGCGCAGCCCGACCTGGTCGGTACTGGCAGAGGTGAGCCCGGCACTGACGCGCTACGACTATGCTTCTTGGCACCTGACCATGCGGGGCCAAGTGGCCGGGCGCTACTATTACAACCAGGAAAAGCGGCTGCGCCAGGGGCGTAACGCGCGCAATTTTTCGGCTAACTACGTGTCAGTTGCGCTCGGAGCTGGGCTGGGCAAGGAGGCGCAGGAAACGTCCTTCTTCCGATACTCAAACGACGGCCGCCAGTTCGTGACCGCCGACCTGGCGTTGCTATGGGGCTTGCAGCGTCGGCTGGGCCGCCACGGCTTCGTCGATGCCAATGTCGGCGTAGCGACGCTGCTCCGAGCCGGCGAGCCGCTTATAACGCCGGCTGGTAGCCTGCGCATCGGCCTGCTGCTGGGGCAGCAACCGACGAAATACGTCCGGCCCCTGGCCCCCGCCAACGATATGGTAACGTCGCAGCCCCGGTTCTACGTCGGCGTGGCACAAGGCACCTATTCCTACCATATGCGCTATTCGGAACAGAATCCGTACCCGGCCCCAAGCGTTAGGACGTCTCCCTCCGAAACGCAAACGACCAGCTACCCAACAAGAGGCTACGGCGACTACGTGCAGGATGTAGCGCAGGGAGCAGTGCCTTACGTGTACGCGGGCTACCGTTGGGCGCCACGCTTTGCCGTGCAGCTAGGGTTTCAGTACAGCGAAACCTTCCCTAACGAGCTCGGGGGCACGGTCTTCGAAACGCCCACCGGCACCTTCACGGTGCCTAATCAAACCCTGCGGCAGCGCGGCCTAGCCCTGCCCGTGCTGCTACGCTATGCGCTCAGCCCTGTTTTCCTGCACCGGTTTCAGTTCGATGTGCTGAGTGGCGTGGTGCCCGTATGGTCGGCCGTTAGTTTCCACGAATACGCCATTGTTAACCACCAGGTCACGCCCCAGGAAAGCTTCGGGTTCCAGCGCCAGGCCTTCAGCCTGCACGCGGACTTGGGCTTCGATGCCAGCTACGCGTTTGGCCGCCGCCGTCGGCTACAGGCCACCACTGAATTTGTCCTGATCAAGGACTTGCAAACTTTATCTCAAGTTAGCTCCTACGGCTCTGAGCCCGGCACCTACCTGACGGCGGGCTTCAGCTTTGGGCTGCGCTACCGGTTTGGTTACCGGAGTTTTTAAGGAAAGGGTGCCAAAGGCCTGCATGAGCTTCCCACCAACGGGTAGCCAGACGGGAAGTCCACCGCTGGCTACGCCACCGCCGAACCTCTCTTCCAGCCTATGTACTGACTATCAAGTTTTTATTTAGCCAAAACGCCTGTTTTCGCTCCGTATCATCCTTAAAATACCTCTTTTTCTCTCACCTTTTCTCCAGCTTTACCCCATGAAAAAACAACTTCTTCACCTCCTCACTGCGGCGTTCATCCTAACCAACCTGACTAGCTGCCAATTTGACGATCCCAAGCCTGCGCCTTCCAAAACGGACCTGTTGACCGCCAAAGCCTGGAAGGAGACTGATTTTAAAGTAGATGGCACAAGCGGTTTCGATACCGTTATTAAGGCCTGCGAGAAGGACGATCTCCTGAAATTCAATACCGACAAGTCCATTACCTTCAACGAAGGCGCCCTCAAGTGCGACCTTGCCTCGCCCCAGACTAGCGGGGGTTCATGGGACTTCACCACCAGCGAAACCGTGCTTAAAATAATTGATTCGGATGGGAAGGTGTTGGAGGGTGTCATCGGCACGCTCACCGACACCACGCTTATCATAACTGTCCCCAATATCTTATCGGGGACCGGCACCGTGGTCGAAATAACGTATACGGCGCAATAGCCCGGCAACGCCGGTAGTACACACTAAAAAGAGGCTTCCCGACACGGGAGCCTCTTTTTGGCTTGGTAACGAGCATTGCTAGCTGTTGCAGCCGCAGCCGGGCCACCTCGCGTTTAAAAAGGGGACAGCTAGCGGGGCCGTGCTCCCAGACGATGACTGGCTTTGGCTACTGCCTCACCGGGGGCAGCGTCCAGCTGCTGCACTATACGTGGCAGCTCTGCCCAGCCGCGGGCCGGGCCCAACCAAGCTTCTTATTTAGCCCCAAAGCCAAGCGGCAATTATTTTGCTGTTTGGTAGCGCGGTAGCCCCGTACATTTGGCCGCGGGGGTGAGCCCCCGCATCTTTTCCCACCCGAATTTCTTTCGATGACCACGAAGTTTTTTCCGGCCCTGCTGCTTTCGGCGCTGGGCCTGGGCCAGGCGGTGGCCCAGCCTACCTCTTACTCAGCCGCCGGCAAAAAGGCGCAGGTATTCACTACCGCCCAGGGTACCGACCAGCGCCTGACGGCGGGCGCCAGCCTCGATTTTCAGCCCGCGGGCCAACCCGCCGAAACGCAGGTGTGCGTGTTTGTTGACCCTGGCCACTCCTTCCAGACGCTGCTCGGCATCGGCGGAGCGCTCACCGACGCCTCGGCTGAGACGTTCTACAAGCTGCCCAAAGCGCAGCAGCAGGAATTTATGCAGGCCTGCTACAGCCCCACGGCGGGCATCGGCTACACGCTGGCGCGCACGAGCATCGGCAGCTGCGACTTTTCGACTGCCAGCTATACCTACATCAAGGAGGGCGACGCTAGCCTGCGGAGCTTCAGCGTGAAGCACGACGAGAAGTACCGCATTCCGTTTATCAAGCAGGCTACGGCCGCGGCGGGCGGCCAGCTCACCCTGTTTGTGAGCCCCTGGACGCCGCCGGCGTTCATGAAAACCAACCACGACCTGCTGCACGGCGGCAAGCTGCTGCCGCAATTCCGCCAGCCCTGGGCCGATTACTACGTCAAGTTTATTCACGCCTACGAGGCGCTCGGGATTCCCATTTGGGGCCTCACGGTGCAAAACGAGGAGATGGCAACCCAGAAGTGGGAGTCGTGCCTGTACACGGCCGAGGAGGAGCGCGATTTCATCAAGGAATACCTCGGGCCAACGCTACAAAAAAATGGCTTGGCGGAGAAAAAGCTCATTGCCTGGGACCACAACCGCGACTTGCTGTTTCAGCGCGCCAGCACCGTGCTCGACGACCCCGAGGCTGCCAAGTACGTGTGGGGCATCGGCTACCACTGGTATGAAACCTGGACCGGCAGCGGGATGCTTTTCGACAATGAGCGGCGCGTGCACGAGACGTATCCTACTACCAACCTGATCTTTACCGAAGGCTGCGTCGAAAACTTTAAGCTTGACCAGGTAAACGACTGGCGGCTGGGCGAGCGTTACGGCCTCTCGATGATCAACGACTTCAACGCGGGCACCGTGGGCTGGACCGACTGGAACGTGCTGCTCGACGAAACCGGCGGCCCCAACCACGTCGGCAACTTCTGCTTCGCGCCCGTCATCGCCGACACCCGCACCGGCAAGCTCCTCTACACCAACGCCTACTACTACATCGGGCACTTCTCGAAGTTCGTGCGCCCCGGCGCCCAGCGCATCGCCACCACTACCAACCGCGATTGGCTGCAAGCCACCGCCTTCCGCAATACCGACGGCAAAGTAGCCGTGGTGGTGATGAACAGCGGCGACAAGCCCCAGCAGTTTCAGCTCTGGATAAAGGGCCAGGCGGCGAGCACCACCAGCCTGCCTCATTCGATGGCTACTTACGTTATCAACTAATTTTTCGCACCGAGTCAGGCGGAGTAAAAAAGGAGTTTTGCCGAGTATTATTAGCTCAGTGAAACTCTTTTTTACTCCGCCTGACTCGGTGCGAAACGCTTTCCTACTCCTTATGAAAACGCTGCTGTTCTGCCTGTTGGCTCTGCCTACATTTGCCCAAACCACGGCTAGCCCTTTGCTGCGCGCCGCCGGCCCCAAAATCGTGGACGCCCAAAACCATGAGGTGCTGCTGCAAGGCATGAACCTCGGCGGCTGGCTCTTACAGGAAGGCTACATGATGAAGCCCGGCTACGGCGGCACCCAGGGCTCGGTGAAGAAGGTGCTTTACCAGGCGGGCCTGAGCGACGCGGCGGTGGAAGACTTCTACCAGCAATACCGGGCTAACTTTATCACCAAGGCCGATATTGATTTCATTGCCCAGCAGGGATTTAACTGCATCCGGCTGCCGCTGCACTATGATCTGTTTCTCACTCCCAGCCAGCGGGCGGTGCGCAACGGCGTGATTCGGGGCACCGTACCGTATGCCGACTACGTAGCCAGGCTGAAGGAATGGCAGCAAAAAGGCGAGCTGTTTCGCGAGCCGTCGCAGCTCGACGCCATCCGCCTCATCGACCAGACGCTGGCCTGGGGCGCCGCCAATAAGCTTTACGTGGTGCTCGACCTGCACGCCGCGCCCGGCGCGCAGGGCACCGACGTCAACATTGCCGATGCCTTGCAGCCCAACGACTTCTGGCAAGAGCCGGTGTACCAGGATATGACCAACGGCCTGTGGGCGATGCTGGCCCGGCGCTACCGCCACGACGGCCGCATCGCGATGTACGACCTGGTGAATGAGCCCAACAACGTACCCGGCGGTAACCCGCCCATCCACGCGATGCTTGAGCGGCTCATCAACACGGTGCGCGCCCAGGGCGACCAGCACCTGCTGCTACTGGAAGGCAACGGCTTTGGCAACAACTACAACGCGCTGGAGAAGCAGACTTTCACCCACCAGCAAAACCTGGTGTACAACGCGCACCGCTACAGCATTTTGCCCAAATACCCACTCAGCAACGCCCTCGACGCCAGCAACCCCGACGCCAACCAGCTCGGCACCATTGGCAACCTGGTGCGCTTTCGGGAGGCGCAGCAAGTGCCCGTGTGGGTGGGCGAAACCGGCGAAAACACCGCGCAGTGGATGGGGGAGGCTGCCCGCAACCTCAACCGCGTGGGTATCGGCTGGTGCAACTGGACCTATAAGCGCTTCAGCGACCAGCCCATTGCCGCGCTGCTGCGCATCAAGCCGCCCTACCTCGTCGAGGTAAAAAGTGCGGCCGACCTGCCGGTAATCCTGGACAATATCAAGTTTAAAAACTGCCTGCCAAACCCCGAGGTCATCGCGGCGCTCCAGGCTGAATTAAAAAAATAAAGTGGCGTTAGGATTGGGGTACAGCCAGCACGCGTATCGGCCCTCGTATTCTAACCTTACTTCCTTTACGCCATGCTACTTCCGCGCTTATTCCGTTCTGCCCTAGCTAGCTTCCTGAGCGTGGGGCTGCTAAGCCAACCGCTGAACGCCCAGGTTGCCAAGAAGCCTATCGTCATTCTATTCGTGGGCAATAGCTTTTTTCACGGCGCTTTTCAGCCGGTGCTGAGCTACAACCGGGCAGCCGTGACCGACGAAAACTTCAAGCCCAACCGCACTGGTCAGCGGCGCCGCCAGTACGAGCACGAGGAAGGTCCGTGGGGTGGCATTCCGGGTATTTTCAAGAAACTGGCCGATGAGTCGGGGCTCCACTACGAGGTGCACCTGGAGGCCATCAGCGGGCAAACGCTAAAGTTCCACTACGACAGCGCGCTGGCCGTCATTCAGCAGCCGCGCTGGGATAAGGTGATTATGCACGACTACAGCACCGGGCCGGTGCCGACGCGGCACGGCGGCCAGCCGGCGCGCTTCTTCGCCTACGCTACCCGCCTCGAGCAGGCCGTGCACCAGGCCAACCCGCAGGCCCAAGTATACCTCTACGAAACCTGGCCCCGCGCCGACCTCACCTACCCGGCCGGCCAAGCCTATTCGAGCCTGCCCCTCGACTCGATGGCCGCCGACCTGCACCGCGCCTACTACCAGGAGGCCGCGCAGAATAAGCATTTTGCCGGGGTAGCGCCAGCGGGCGATGCCTGGCTGCGCGCCGTGCGGCAGGGCGTGGCGCTACCTAACCCCTACTCGCCCGAGCCGGGCAAAGTTGACCTTTGGGGCCGCGACCACTACCACCCCGGCATTTACGGGGCTTACCTGAATGCCTGCGTGGTGCTGGCTGAAGTCACCGGCCAAGACTCGCGTAAGCTCGGCGCCCACGAGCAGGCCGCGGCCGACCTAGGCATCGCGCCCGAGGTGGCCGTGCAGCTTCAGCGCCTCGCCTACGAGCAGGTGCGTGCCGCTAAAAAGTAGCACCGGCCAGAACCCTTCTACCGCGTAGGCAACCGAAATTCTATACCCTGTGGCCCGCTAGCTTGCACGTAAGTAGCCGGCTAGCGGGCCGTACCTTTGTGGAACTATGTTGCCACGTCCCCTCCCCTACCGCCACCGCCTGCTCAGCGCCTTGCTGGCGCTGTTGGTGCTGGCTACGTCGGTGGGGCTCACGGCCGAGCGGCACCGCTGCCGCATCAGCGGGCGCAGTACCATTTCCTTACAGCTGCCCGGCCTGGCCAGCCACGCGGAAGCTGACGCACCGCCGGTCAAGCCTGGTCGGCCCTGTAATAAGCGCCGCGCCAGCGGTTGCTGCGACATCAGCCACTTCCAGCATAAGCTCAATACCCAGACGCCGGCCGCTAGCCTCCCCAAGTGGCTGCCCAGCCCGCCGCAATTTGGGCCACCAGCCTGGCTGCCCGCGCCGGTGTGGAGTAGCCCTGAGCTTGCGGCGCCGCTAGCCGCCAGCGTGGCCATGGGCACGGCCACCAACTCGTCGTCACCCGGCGCACTCAGGGCGGGGCGCGTGCTGCTCACGCTTGTTTGCAAGCTTGTCGTTTAGCCGCTTCTAAAAAAGCCAGCCTCCTTTATGGAGGCCAGGATTTCCTTTTTCAGAAACCAGCTAACTTCTCGACCATATGCAATTTACCAGCGGGAGTACCCCGCGTTTAAGCCTGTTCTTACTGGCTAGCCTGCCGCTACTGGCCCACGCCCAAAGTGGCGCGGCTGTGCGCGGCGAAGTGCGCGAAGCTAGCGGGCCGCTCCCCGGCGCTGTGGTGCGCTGGCTGCTGCCCGGTGGGGCCAACGGCCCCGTGGCTACTACCGATGGCGGGGGCGTATTTGTCTTGCCATTCCCGGCCCAGGCCAGCCACCGCGTCATCGTGAGCGCCGTGGGCTACGCCGCCGATACGGTGGCCGTACCCACTACTGGCACTCCTTATTTGCGCGTCAATCTTAAAGGCGGCACCGCGCTGGGTGAGGTCACCGTGACCGGCCGGCCGCCTGCCTACTCGGCCAAGGCGGTGAGTAATTTACAAACCATCAGCGCCCGCGACCTTACCAAGTCGGCGTGCTGCAACCTGGCCGAAAGCTTCGAAACCAACGCCGCCGTGGAGGTAAGCACCGCCGACGCCGTGAGCGGGGCCAAGCAGATTCAATTGCTGGGGCTCGATGGGGCGTATTCGCTGCTTACCATCGACAACCAGCCGGCCCTGCGCGGCCTCTCGGCGCCCTACCGGCTAGGGTATCTGGCGGGCCCCTGGATTGGCAGCATCGACATCATCAAGGGTACCGGCTCGGTGGTGAATGGCTACGAAGGTATTTCGGGCCAGGTGAATGTGCAGCTCAAGGAGCCCGACCTCACCGACCAGCTACTGCTCAATGCCTACGCCAACGACCTTGGCAAATTTGACTTGAACGCCGTGGCTTCCCAGCGCTTCAACAAGCAGTGGAGCAACGTGCTACTGCTGCACAACGACCACCTCGGCAACCGCGTGGACCGCAACGGCGATGGCTTCCTCGACCTGCCGCTCGCCACCCAGTTCAACGGCTACGATAAGGTGAAGTATAAATCGGGCGGCGTGGTGGCCGAGCTGGGCGTGGGCGCCCTCCACGAAACCCGCCAGGGTGGCCAGCTCAGCTTTCGCGAAGATGCGCCCGACGCCTACCGCGCCGCCTACGGCACCACCCAGACCACCGACCGCTACACGGCCCAGGCGCGTACTTCCTATACTTGGCCCGGCCGGCCTTTCCAAAGCCTGGGCCTGCTGGTAAATGGCACCAGCCACGATTTTACCTCGACCTACTCTTTCAAGCAGGATGCCGGGCCGCGCTTCTACGACGGCCACCAGAACACCGGCCAGGCTACGCTGCTCTTTCAGAGCGTGATAGGTGACACCCGCCACACCTACCGCACCGGCCTGAGCTTCTTGTACGATGACTACCGCGAGCGCCTGCGCATCGGCTCGCCCGAGATTGTGGCCGCTCGCCTCGACCGCCTGCGCACCGAGCGCGTGCCCGGCGCCTTCGCCGAATACACCTACAACAACGCCCACAACCTCACGGCCGCGCTGGGCCTGCGCACCGACTACCACAACCTCTACGGCTGGCAAGTCACGCCGCGCTTCAACCTTAAGTACGACGTGGCGCCGGCGAGCTCGGTGCGGCTGTCGGCCGGCCGCGGCTTCCGGGTGCCCAACCCCATCGCCGACAATGCGGCCGTGCTAGCCAGCGCCCGCAGCTTCTTCATCGCCCCCAATCTGCGCCCCGAAACTGCCTGGAACGTGGGCGGCTCGTTTACGCAGTACTTCCAGCTGTGGAGCCGGCCGGCTACGCTCGTGGCTGATTACTACAGCACGATCTTCCAAAACCAGCTGGTGGCTGATATGTACACCCAGCCGCAGTACATCATCCTGGATAACCTCGCGCCCGGTGCCCGGTCGTACGCCCGCAGCGCCCAGGCCGAGGTGCAGGCCGAGCCCGCCAAGGGCCTGCAAGTGAAAGCCGCCTACAAGTGGCTCGACGTGCAGAGCACCTACGACGGCCAGCTGCTGCCCAAGCCCCTCACGCCCCAAAACCGCGCTTTCCTGAACCTGGGCTACGCCTCGGCCTTCGATAAGTGGCGCGGCGACCTCACGGTGCAGTGGTTTGGCGAGCGCCCGCTAGCCCACTTGCCCGCCGATGGCATCGGCGGCGGCCACGTGCACGGCACCGGCACCGCCGGCCTCGAATACGCGCCCCGCTACGCCTTGCTCAATGCCCAGGTCACTCGCGCCTTCAAGCGCCTGGAGGTGTACGTGGGCGTCGAAAACCTCAGCAATTACCGCCAGCCCAACCCCATTCAGGACGCTGCTACGCCGTTTAGCGCGGGCTTCGACGCGGCCATGGTGTGGGGCCCGATATATGGGCGCCTGACTTATGCTGGCCTACGCTACCGCCTGGAGTAGGAGCACTAGGTTTCGCCAGGTTGAAAGAGGTTTCGCTAGGTTTTCCTTTGTTGACTTTAGAATAGAGTCGACCCATTGACCTTGAAAGCTTCGCTCTTTTGCACTTATTTACTCTTCCTAACCGTTTTGTTTTCATGAAAGCTTTCGCATTCTCCTTGCTCACCCTGCTGAGCTTTGCCGGCACTGCTGCCCAGGCCCAAACCGCCCCCATAGCTACCGCCAGCCCCAAAAAAAGCGCCGAAACAGTGCAGTTCAAGACCTCGGCCGTGTGCGACATGTGCAAGGCGCGCCTCGAAAAAAGCCTGGCCTACGAAAAAGGCGTGCAGGCTGCCAACCTCGACGTGCCCAGCAAGGTCCTGACCGTTACCTACAACCCCACCAAGACCAACCCCGAAGCCCTGCGCACCGCCGTGCAAAAGACCGGCTACGACGCCGACCAGCTTACCGCCGATGCCCGCGCCTACGACCGCCTACCCGAGTGCTGCAAAAAAACCGCTGGCACCCACTAAATAGTTAGCCATTAGCGGCTAGCTACTAGCTATCAGCTTTTTTTCTGATAAATAGTATCTTACAAAACGGCCAATGGGCGTCCCAGATTTTATAATTGATGCTCGCACAAAAAGCCTTCCCCAGCCAAAAAGAAAGGCCGCCCAGTAGGCGGCCTTTTCAACGCCCACAAAATCCGAGTAATCCGAAGAATCCGATAAATCCGCGGTCAGGCTTTAGCCTTCCACAAGCGCCACCACGGCAAATAAGGCTGATCGTGGTGCTCGTAGTGGTAGCCAAAAAAGTAGCAGCTCACAAAAGCCCACACGTGGTGGCGCAGCTGGCTGCGCGATTTGTGGTGGTTGTCGGCCTCGTGCTCACCGCGATGCGGCAAATAGGTACCGAAGAAAAACAGCTGCAACGTGGCAAGCACCGCCGGCACCATCCAAAAAGCAATGACATTGGCCGGCGGAAAATACAGCTTCAGTACGTTGTAGGTCACCGCCATTAGCAGCACCTGCCACCAGGTCACATAGTTCCAGGCGAAGCGGGCCAGCCAGGGCAAGAAGCCCGGGTGGTCGGCAGAGTGAAAATCAGGATCGGCTTCGGTACCCACGTGGCGATGGTGGTCGTGGTGCTTGGGCAGCTGACGCGGAAACCAATTGTAGGCAAACAACAGCGTGGCCATCGTACCCAGCGCATTATTCAGATGCTTATTGGGGCTCACCACGCCGTGCATCGCATCGTGCCCCGTGATATAAAGCCCAGTGTATAAGTGAGTTTGCAGCAACACCAGCAAGTACGGCGCGGGCGAGTGCCAGTCGGGCTGGTAGCGCGCCAGCAAGAAAGCCAGCAGCCCGGCCCAAGCCGCGATGATCGCTACTGCCGCCACCACGCCTTTGCCAGCTAGCGGCGCAGGAGCCACTCGGGGGGCATCAGCAACGGTAGAATGGAGGGTAGGCATCGGGTTGGTAAACCGCTAAACCACGAATAGAGTTTACTTGCGCAGAAGCCGCTGCCAGGTCTTGCCCGACTAAGCAGGAGGAGCTAAAACCGCACTAGCTCGTCGCGCGCCTGCTCCATCAGCCACATGGGCGTGCTGGTGGCCCCGCAAATGCCCACCGACTGGCCCGGCACAAACCAAGCGGCCGTAAGCTCGCTAGGACGCGATACGAAGTGCGTCTGCGGGTTAGCTTCCTTGCATACTTGGTATAGCAGTCGCCCGTTCGAACTTTTGGTACCCGACACAAAAACTATCTGGTCAAACTGCGTCGCAAAGCGCCGCAAATCCTGGTTACGGTTGCTCACTTGGCGGCAAATAGTGTCGTTGGCGTTCACAGCGTAGCCGCGGCTTTCCAATTCTCGCTTCAGGTTGTAGAATGAGTCGGTGCTCTTGGTTGTTTGGCTATACAGCGTGACGCTACTGGGCAAATTATGACGTAGCAGTTCCTCCAAGTTCTCAAATACAATAGCTTCGCCCCCCGTTTGCCCTAACAAGCCCCGCACTTCGGCGTGGCCATGCTTGCCATAAATCAGGATTTTTTCGTGCCGGTCGAAGCTGGCTTTAATACGGTTTTGCAGCTTGAGCACTACTGGACAGCTGGCATCAATCAGCGTAAGGTTGTTTTCGAGCGCACGTTGGTAGGTGCTAGGAGGCTCGCCGTGTGCCCGGATGAGCACGGTCTCATCGCGTAGCACTGCGAGTTGCTCGTAGTCAATTATGCGCAAGCCTTGGGCTTCTAAGCGCTGTACTTCCTCATCGTTGTGCACAATATCACCTAAGCAATAGAGATGACCTTGCTCAGCAAGCAAGTCCTCCGCCATCTGAATAGCGTAAACCACTCCGAAGCAGAAGCCGGAATTAGAATCAATGCGAACGTTGAGGTGCAAACCAGAGTGCATACTAAGAATCTAACTCCGAAGTCACAACCAAGGTTACCTACAAGCCAGTATTTTAGCCCAGGCCAGCTACAGAATTAAAAATCTCTAATTCGTCGCGCACAATTTTACTGTTTCAATAAGCTTCAGCCTTTTAGCTGCAGCTAGCGACCAGACAATTATTAGCTTTTTATCTGGGCTAGCTGTTCTGCTTCTGCGGCCGACACGTGCCGGCGATCTACTAAAAAACCGCGCACTGTCCGAAAAGCCTCTTCGTCCATGCCCGAGCGGGGGTGTTGCAGGGCAGCATTCAGCAAAAATTCTTTATCCTCTTCCAGATGCTTGCTCAGGCCTAGGAAGGCCGGCAGATTACTTTCCACCGAAAAACGCAGGAAGCGAATTTCGGCGCTAGTACCGTCTAGCTCTACCGCCTGGTCGAAGGTGCGGGCGGCTTGCTGCACGTACGTCAGCTTGTTGAGCATCGAAGCATCACGAGCCTTAATAGCCTCGGAAGCGGCCTTATACCCCAGCACCAAGGCATCCTGCTGCTGATAGTCGTGCAGCAAGTTGTAGAATTTTTCACCAGCGGCCTTATCAGCAGCGGCTTGCTCGTAGTGGCGGCGCAGGGTGGCAGGCAGATAATCAGCCATCGGGCGAATAGAGGAAAAAGGTAATACGAAAGAGAGTGTCGCAGCAGGCGTTGGAATCCTTTTGCCCAAGCTAGTATGGCCCGAACTTACGCTCAAACTGAGCATTACTACTGTCTTCTTAATCATACTAAAGTTACGGCCGGGCCCCGCAGAGGTTCGGGCAACCTCACTTAGTTGGTGATGCGGTAGCGCAGCCACGAGCTCAGCAGCAGCAGCAGCTTGGTATTGTCGGGCAGGCGCACGCGCTCGGCCAGTACCTGAGTAGCCGGGGCCTGGCGCAGCTTATAAAACAGCTTGAGGTAGTACACATAAGCCAAATACACGCCGAGTCGCGCCGAGCGTGGCAATTGCTGAATGCCCACGTAGGCCGCCTCAAAATCGGCTTTAATATCGGCTTCGATCTGACGCTTGGACTCATTATCGAACTGCTCGTAGCGCAGGCCCGGAAAGTAGACGCGCCCCCGCTCTTCATAATCGGAGCGGATATCACGCAGAAAATTAACCTTTTGGAATGCCGCCCCCAGCCGGCGCGCCGGCGCTTGAAGCTGCACAAACAACGCCGGCTGTCGGTGGCAAAATACGCGCAGGCACATTAGGCCCACTACTTCGGCCGAGCCGTAGATGTACTTTTCGTACAGCTCCTGGCGGTAGTTACGGTCTTCGAGATCCATTTCCATGCTGCGTAAAAAAGCATTAATGAACTCGTGGTCAATCTCGTACTCATTCACGGCCCACTGAAAGGCGTGCAACACTGGGTTTAGGCTAAAGCGCACCGCAATGGCCGCGTAGGTATCGTGCTCGAAGGTGGCAAGCAGCGTCGCCTTGTCGTGGCTATGAAAGGTATCCACAATCTCATCGGCCCAGCGCACGAAGCCATAGATAGCATAAATAGCCCGGTGCAAGCTCTTGTCCAACGTGCGGATTCCCAGCGAGAACGATGTGCTGTAGCGTCGCGTAATGAGCTGCGCACAGGCTAAACTGGTATCGGTGAATAGCTGCTCGTGGTTCATGCCCGGTTCTTAATTTCCTTCAGTAATTCTCCCGCCACTACCTGCCCCGAGATGAGAGAGGGCGGTACGCCCGGGCCCGGCACCGTAAGTTGCCCCGTAAAATACAAGTTATCAACCTTTTTGCTCTTAAGCGTGGGCTTGAGAATAGCCGTCTGCTTGAGCGTGTTGGCTAGCCCGTAGGCATTGCCTTTAAACGAGTGATAATCGGCCACAAAGTCGCGGTGGGCATAGCTGCGCTTGTACACGACTGCATCGCGGATGGAATGGCCGCAGTGCTTTTCAAGCCTATCCATCAATAGGTTATAATATTTTTCGCGGGTGGCGTCAGGGTCGTCCAGATTGGGCGCTACCGGAACGAGCAAAAACAGGTTTTCCTGGCCCGTGGGGGCTACCGTAGGGTCGGTTTTGCTGGGCACCGAGGCGTAAAATAGCGGCCGGCTGGGCCACTGCGGCGCTTCATAGATCTCGTGGGCGTGCTGGCTAAAATCCTCGTCAAAAAACAAGTTGTGGTGCTGTAGCTTAGCCAGCTTGCGCTTTACACCCAAGTAAAAAAGCAGCGACGACGGCGCCATCGTGCGCGTGTCCCAGTACTCGGGCGAGTAGTGGCGATACTCGGGCTGTAGCACCTGCTGCTCGATGTGGTGGTAATCGGCGCCCGCCACCACCGCATCGGCCGGAAAGAAGCCCGCGGCGGTGCGTACGCCGGTCGCGTGGCCTTTCTCGACCACGATTTCCCGTACTTCTTGGTTGTACTCGATGCGCACGCCTAGCTCCTCGGCCACGGCCACCAGGCCGCGCACTATCTGGTGCATGCCGCCCTTGGGGTACCAGGTGCCCAGCGCCAGGTCGGCGTAGTTCATGAGCGAATAAAGCGCGGGCGTGTTCTCGGGCGTGGCACCCAGAAACAAGACCGGAAACTCAATGAGCTTGAGCAGCTTGGGATGGCTAAAAAACTTGCGCGCGTGCTTGGCCATGCTTTGCAGCAGGTCGAGCCGCACGGCGCCCTTCACAATTTCCCAGTCGATAAACTCGGTAACCGAGCGGCTGGGCAGGTGCACAAATTTGTTGATGCCGACCTCGTACTTGTACTTGGCCTGGGCCAGAAACTCATCGAGCCGGGCCGCGCTACCGGGCTCCAGACTTTCGAAAAGCTGGCGCAACTCGGGCAGGCCCGCGGGGATATTCACCGCGTCGTCGCCTTCGAAAATAACCTGGTATGAGGGGTCAAGGCGCACCAGCTCGTAATAGTCGCTTACCTTCTTGCCAAACTTTGCAAAATACTGGTCAAACACGCCCGGCATCCAGTACCAGCTAGGGCCCATATCGAAGGTAAAGCCCTCGGCCTCAAACACCCGCGCGCGGCCACCAGGGCCGGTATTCTTCTCCAGCAGCGTTACTTGCCAGCCGGCCTGGGCTAGGGTGCTGGCGGCCGACAAGCCGGCAAAACCGGCGCCAATTACTACTGCGTGGGGCATTCTCTTTAGGTATGAATTATAATGTACGAAGTCTGAATCGGGCCTTGCCGGCGGGAGCTGACTGCCCTGCCAGTGCTTTTTCAAAATCCTCATTCATGCAAAAAGCCGCGCCTCCCGAACAAGCGGAAAGCGCGGCTTTCAGTATTCGCGGCGGCAAGTTAGTCCTCAACCTCGTCGGCCAGCACGCCGGTGCCCCGGTCGGCGCCGGCCGGCGCGTACACCTGCAGCGCGGCTTTGAGGTCCTTGCGGGCAATGTGAATGCGGTTTTTGACGGTACCAATCGGAATTTGCAGCTTCTCGGCAATCTCCAGGTACTTGTAGCCGATGTAGTACATCATGAAGGGCGTGCGGTAGTCGGTGCCCAGGCTGGCGATGGCCTCGTTGATGTCGCGCACCACAAAATCGGTAGTGGCGCCGTTGTGCGTGATGTAGTTCTCATCGGTGTTGAAGTACTGGAAGTACTCCGTCGAATCGATGTTAGAGCTACGCTTGGTAATCTTGTTATAATTGTTAATGAAGGTGTTGCGCATGATGGTGTACAACCACGCCTTCAAATTGGTACCAGCCTTAAATTTGTCCTTGTTAAGCAGTGCTTTAAGCAAGGTTTCCTGCACTAGGTCCTTGGCATCGTCGGCATCGCGGGTGAGGTTCATCGCTACCGGGCGCAGCGACGACGATATTTTCTGCACTTGGGAAGTGAATTCCAGAGAAGTCATGTTGTTGAAGGGTTCGTAGCAGAATCTTAAACAAAGATAACCCACAAGCGGGAAAGTTGGCTTGTAGTCCGCCTGTTTTTTCAACCATAACCAGTAAACAACCCAGGCTCGCCGCAATACGCAGGGTAGCAAAAGTAGTCCCAGCTTATCCGTTATTTTTCTACGAATTCTGGCGTAAAGTCTTGACTTACAAAGGGAATTAAATCCCGAAACTCGTGCAGGCAATTGAGCTGCAGGCAGCCTTCGGGGAGGCCAGTGGCCTGCACAGCCAGCGCACCAAAAAGTAACAGCGTCGCCTGGGGGTAGTGCTGGTGCAGCTCGGCGGCATAGGTGGCTACTTGGTTGCGGGCGGGCACTGTGGTGAGCACGGTAGCCAGCACCGTGGGGCGAAAGGCTTGGGCCGCGGCCAGTACGTCGGGTAGTGCCAGGTTAGGCCCCAGGTATAGTACCTGCTGGCCACGGGCCCGCAAGGCGTAGTTCATAAAAAGCAGGGCCAGCTCCTGCCATTCACCCTCGGGCAGGAAAAGCAACCAGCGCTTGGCTTCGGTCTGGGCCAGCGGGATGAGCGGCAGGGTGTCGGCCGAAGCCAGCAGCTCTTGGCGTAGCAGCTGCGTTACGAGGCGCTCCTGGGCGACGCTGAGTGAGCCAGCCTTCCACGATACGCCGAGGCGCTGGAGGAGCGGGTAGCCGAGGCGCAGGGTGGCCTCTTCAGGCCCCAGCTCGCTCATGGCTTCGTCGAAGAGATGATGCAGGCGGGGTTCGTCGAGGTCAAGAGCGGCCGTTTGCAGCGCATTGATGCGAGCGTAGTCGGCGGGGTTCACCTCGTTGCAGAGAGCTAGCGCAGCGGCTTGGCACTCTTCTTCGCTCAGACGCACTACGTGCGAAATGCGCTGGCCCTGCCCACAAAGGGTAGCCACGTTGAGCAGGCGGCGCAGGTCAGACTCGCCGTAGGTACGAATATTAGTAGCAGTACGACTGGGATGCAGCAGGTTATAGCGCTGCTCCCAGATGCGAATGGTATGCGCTTTCACACCGGAAAGCTGCTCCAGATCGCTGATAGAATAACGGGCCACGAGGATAATTTTAGGAAAAGGATAGGATGCTAGTGTCAGCGGCTAACGCGACTTTGGCAAGGAAGAGCTAATAAATCAGAGACGTTACCGAACTGCTAAATTAACCTCATCACGTCTTTGCTATTAATCCTGAAGGCCCTGAAATAGTTTAGGCTAGGGCTAGCTAGCCTTACGGGCAGCTTGCCGGCGCGCCAGACGCAAGTATTTGGGCGACACCCACAAAAGACCAAATTCTTCGGAGTGATCGCGCCCCTGGGTCTTATGGTGCATCTTGTGGGCCATATTGAGCGCCCGCAGGTAGGTGTTGTCAGTTTTTTTCCAGAAGGGCAGCCGGCCGTGGATTAAGCCGTCGTGCACCAGAAAGTATACTGAGCCATAGGACGCAATGCCTACTCCCACCCAAAACCACCAGTGCTGCCTATTGGCACCAATAATGAACAGTAGCGCTGAGATGGCTCCGTAGATAGCAAAAAACCAGTCGTTGCGCTCAAATGGCCGCGGGCTGGGCCGCACGTGGTGCGAGCGGTGCAGCACCCACAGCGGCCCATGCTGCACGTATTTGTGCATAAACCACGCCCAAAACTCCATAAAGGCGAAGGTGGCAAGAACAATAAATAAGTTAACCATTAGCTTATAGCTGTTGGCGGCTAGCTTTTGTTTGGCTTGTGCTCACTTTTTGTTCAAAAAGCTAACAGCCAGCAGCTATGAGCCAACAGCTGAATTAAATCTACCACTCAATCTTTTCTTTATTCAGGAACGCGGCAATGCCGCGGCGGCAGTCTTCGGAGGCGCGGGCATCGGCGTTGCGCTCGGCGGCATAGCGCAGGCCTTCTTCAAGGTCGAGCTCGGGTAGGCGGGCCAGCATTTCCTTGGTAATTTCCATGCTGTGGGCGGAGTTTTCGCGGGCTAGGCGCAGGGCATAGTCGCGCACGGCATCTTCCAGCTGGTCACGCTCGACCACAAACGTAATGAGCCCATAGTCAAGGGCTTGCTGGGCGGTAAAGATATCGCCGCTCAGCAGCAGCTGCTTGGTGCGCGCCTCACCAATGCGGCGCAGCAGAAATACGCTTACTACGGCGGGCAAAAAACCAATTTTCACTTCCGTATAGCCAAAGTTGGCTTCGGGTACGGCGAAGGTGAAGTCGCAGAGCGTAGCTAGCCCGCAGCCGCCGGCCAGGGCGTGGCCCTGCACCTGGCCGATCACGACTTTTTTGAGGGTATAAATTTGGTAAAACAGCTGCATGAGGTGCGTGCTGTCGGCCAGATTTTCCTGGTAAGTATTGTCTTGCAGCTCTTGTAAATACTTGAGGTCGGCGCCGGCGCAGAATACGTCACCGGTGGCACGCAGGATCACGACTTTGACGTTATCGTCGGCTTCGGCTTGCTCGAAGGCCTGCTTTAGCTCGGTGACTACATTGGCGCTGAGCGCATTGCGCTTGGCGGGGCGATTCAGGGTGATGTAGGCTAGGCGGCCCTGCGTTTCGTATTGCAGAAAGCGTAGGGTGTCTAGTTCCGGGGTGGGGTAGTCGGTCATGGGGTAGCAAAATACGGCGGAATCGGCGGGTTGGCTTAGCTTGGGCCATCGGCACCCTAGTCATTCTTCCAAAGGGTAACCCAGAGGGAATTCGTCGGTTTACCGCACCGCCTGGCTTTATTCGGCTACCGGCTGGGTAAAGGCGCCCTGCTCGCTCACGTCCCAGGTGCGAAAGCCGGCGGCGCGCAAAGCCGAGTCTTGGCGGGCCACGTACCAGCGCTGGCACGACGAGTCGAACACCACGCGGGCCCGGCGGCCAAAGTGCGCGGCCAGCGCGTCGGGGTAAAGGTGTGGGTTGCGGCGCAGCACGACCACATCGGCCGGCTGGGTGGGCGCGGTGGCGGCTAGCCGGCGCAGGTTACCGCTCACAAAAGCTACGCGCAAGCCGCGCCAGCGCGCCAGCACCAGCGGGGCAGGTGGGTAGCGGCGAGTAGCTTCGGCGCTGTCGGGCGGGGCCACTTGGCACACGGGCACCGTGGCGCCGCGCCACCCCACGCAGTAGCGCGGCTGGCGCACGCGGCGCAGTATCAGGCCGGGTTGGAGGCGATAGGTACGCTCGGCTTGGGAGAGCGGCAACGAGTCGGCGGTGGCAAACTCAACGGCCGCCCCCTGCCAAAAGCCCACTACCGAGCGGTGCGGCACGCTATAGACCACAAACTCGCTCACCGGGGCTACGGCGTAGGCTTCGGCCACCCGGCTGCTCCCGTAAAGGGCCAGCAGCGCTACCACTCCGCCCGCCCAACCTAGCCGGCGCGAGGCTATAAAAACGCAGCCCGCCAGCATACTCAAGAAGATGAGCAACGCTTGCTCCGGGCTGAGGTGCAGGCCACCCACCACCGCCCCCGGCAGCCGCCGGCCAATCCAGAAAATGTACTCATTGAAGAGCCAGACCAGCTTTTCAAATACCCAGCCCACCGCCTGCGGCAGCCGGTCGAGCCCCGGGCCCAGGCCAGCCGGCAACGCCAGCGTTACCGCGGCCGTCAGCCCCTTAACCAGCAGCAGCACTACGCCCACGTACACCGCCAGGCTCGAAATGGGCACCGCGATAAGGTTGGACAGCAAAAAGTTGAAGGGGAACTGGTGGAAGTAGTACAAGCCCAGCGGGAAGGTGGCGACTTGGGCGGCTATGGAGAGCGCCGTAAGCTGCCAGGCCGCATCGGCTAGCCAGGCGGCAGCCCGCCACCAGCGCCGCACCAGCGACGGGTGCCAGCTCCGCTGCTGGCCAAGCAGGTACGAGCGCACAGCGAGCCAGCGCACGATGCGCGGGTGCAGGTACACGATGCCGAGCACGGCCAGAAAGGAGAGCTGAAAACCCACATCGCAGAGCAGGTACGGGTTCCAGAGCAGCAGCAAAAACGCGGCGGCACTCAGCGTGTTGAAGATGCTGCTCTGGCGCTCCCAGGCCTGCGCCACCATGACGAGCGTAAGCATGGCCGTGGCCCGCAGCACCGACGGCGAAAGCCCCGTCAGGAAGGCGTAGCTCCAAATCAGCCCTAGCCCCAGGCCGGCCGTGAGCAAGCGCCGCCGCAGTGCCGAGCCGCCCAGCGGCACCCACACCAGCAGCCATTGCAGCGCCGCAAACAGCAGCCCCACCTGCAAGCCCGACACGGCCATAATGTGCGTGGTGCCGGTGTTGGCGTAGGCTTGCCGGGTTTCCTGGTCGATGTCATCCTTAAAGCCCAGCACCAGGGCCGTGCCCAACGCGTACTCGCGAGTACCGGGCACGTAGTGCCGCAGCACGCCGTCGAGCACGCCGGCTGCTCGCTGACTGGTAGCCACCAGCAGACTAAGCGGCTCGTGGCCTAGTACTTGATACTGACCCGGGCGCACAAAGTGCGCGTGATACACCTGGTGGTACTCGAGGTAACGGCGGTAATCAAACTCGCCCAGGTTGGCAGGGCCCTTGTTGGGCTGGGGCGCGCCCTGCACCAGCCATACTTCGCCGTAGCGGGGAGCGGGCACGGCGGTCATTGCGTGGCGCGGCAGGCTGATGCGAATGCCACCGGTGGCCGCCTGCCAGCGGCCACCTATGCGCACGGCCTGCACCCGCACGGTAGTGGCGTAGGTAGTAGCCCGCACCACGGCTGGCTCGTCGACGGTGGCCCGGTAAAATTCGATGCGCGGCGCAACCCGCCCCAGGTGGTCGGCCCGGCGGCTTTCGGTCGCGGCCTGGCTGCGGGCAAACCCCAGCGCTACCACGGCCAGCAGCCCGAGGAGGCCCGCGGCGTCAGTGGCGGCGGGGCTGGCCCGCCGCTGACTTCCCCACCAGCTTAGCGCAAATAGGCCAACTAGCCCCACAGCCCACGGCACGGCGCTACTTGCCCAGCTTTGGCCCAAGTAGAGATAGGCCACAATGCCTAGCATAAAGGCCAGCGCCAGGCGGAGGAAAGGTGCGGCAGACCACTGAACCATATAACACAGCTACCAAAAAGCAGTGCAATATAGCTGCCTCTCTACGCTACTACCCCAAGACCATTTTGTAGTGTTGAATGTCACATTCCTCGAATAGCTCCCCTACTTTGCGGAAGCCGGTGCGCTCGTAGAGTGGAATGGCGCGCAGCTGCGCGTGCATGTACACCTGGGCCGCATCGGGGGCCTCGGCTCGCACGTCGGCTAACACCTGGTGTACCAGCGCCTCGCCCACGCCTTGGTTGCGAAAACCAGCGAGCACTGCAAAGCGCTCTAGTTTCACGCCGTGCTCGGTAGGGCGCCAGCGGGCGGCGCCGGCCGGCTGCTCATCAACGCGAGCCAGGTAGTGGCGGGTAGTAGCGGTGCGGTCGTGGGCGTCATATTCCTCATCGGCCGGCACGTTTTGGCCGTGCACAAATACTTCCTCGCGAATAGTGAAGGCCGCGTCGAGGTCGCGCAGGTTGGTTATTTTTTCAATGGTAATCATGGGTGGCGGCGGGCAAGGAACTTGATTGGCCGACAAATATCTGCTTTGAGCGCGTATTTAAAGCAGCTCTCAGGTTAGGGTACGCGTTGTAATCGTTCGGTTCTCTCGCCTTTTCGGAACGGGAGTCGGCTCTTCAAGAGCTGCGTGAGACAACTCGCTAGCCCGGACCTGGGCAGCAACCTGAGAACCGCTACAAGGCACCAACGAGATAGTCCAACCTGCACCGAGCTACGCCGCTGCCTACCTTGCCGGGCAGCTTTAAGCACCTTGGTTATTCCCCTTCGCCACTGCCTATAGGCGATGCCCGACGGTAAGGGTGTGGGTGAAAATAGTAGCGCTGGTGCTCACCCCATTTTGCACTATTGCCCTGAACCCGACCTGCCAATGCTGCTGCGAGCCCAGGCCCACTCCCAGGTTGAGCGACCCCAGGTACCCGGCGTGCACCCCCTGGTAGGAGACTAGCCGGTAGTCGGTCAGGTGGCCTTCTGAGGCTTCCGTATAGTCGACGCTATTCTTTTTGTAGTAACCCGCAAAGCCACCAGCTCCGACGGCAAACTGCACCCGACGGTTGTTGCCAAGGGGATAAAATAGTGCTTCCTGCTCCAGATAAGCCGCTTTGTAGTTCTGGTTGGGCAATTGCTTTTCCAGGCAGTCTGAAGGCTTGCCCACCACTCCGGCCATCCGGCTGGCTAGGCCCACGTGAGTAGTAAGCATCGGCGCGTACTCAAGGGAGAGGTGCGCGCAACGGTATCCATTCAGGGCATCGGAGGTCGAGCCGACACCTACCCGCAGGTAGGCCACATGGAAGGGCTCGGCAGGCGGTGCGAAAGGCGTAGCCACTTGCGGGCGGGCGTACTCCGCCTGGGCATGGGCGCTGGTAGCTTGGCTAAGCGCACCCAGCAGCGCAAGGGCACCCAGTAGGTAGTGATTTTGCATAACAGAAAAAGAGTGGCAGAAGGGCTAGAAGAGCAGATAGTAACAGATAGTCTTGCAAAGTTATGTTCAATATTTCATTCTTTTTTTTACATGACAACTTTTTTTTCTTAGCTAACTTCGTTAGGTAGCAGGCTGCTTTTTAGCAGGCTAGCCTAGCGCTAACGCTGGAGGTTAATTAATTCGAGTTTAGCAAAAAAATCAGCGAGCAGCAAGAACGTATCCAGACGCTGGTATACCCGGATAAGCCGGGCGCCGGGCGCAAATTCGTACGTGCCCTGCGCCGTGAGCCGGGGGGCGGGCCGCAGCACATACTCGCTGGAAGAGGGGTCGGCTTCGAAAGAAGATTGCAGCGCCGTGAGTAGCACCAGCGGGCTATCGCCCAGGATATAGGTTTCGCCGATGTTGAGGTGATAGTTCGGCAGCCGGGCCATCAGGCTTTCCACCGAGCCGCTCAAATACTTGCCAATAGCTCCGCGGGGCTGCACCTGCGTGCGCAGCTGAGCGTACGAAAGCAGCACCTGCCGGTAGGCATTGCGCGGCACCTGCCACAGCGGCAGGCGCGTGCGGTTGAACACGGCCCGCGCCGCCGCGAGGTCGATGCCCAGGTTATACTCGAGCGGCGTATAGTGCGGAGGCGGCAAAGCCAGGTCGGGATACTCCGGCCCGCCAATCCAGACCAGCCTGAGCTTATCGGCGATGCGTGGCTCGGTGAGGGTGGCCGAGGCAATTTCGGTCAGCCCCGCTCCGCACAGCACATAAAGCGGCAGCGTCGTATCGGTGCGCAGGGCCTCCCGAATGATAAAATCGACACCCGCACTGCGCACCGGGGTACTGTCGTTCCCCATGCCCGTATTGGCGCCGGCCAAGACGGGGATTTTGCCCGCCAGGTGCAGGAGCTGGAGTACTTGCGTAGCCTGCTTGGCGGCATTGTCGGCCTGCGTGGGCGAGTTATCAAACCCATCGCCCACTTTCAGGTGCGAGCCGATAATGGCCCGAATCTCCACCGAAGGCGACAGCAGCAGGTGCGTCAGCTGGAACAAGCCATCGGGGTCGCCGCTAAAGTCGTTGTCCACAATCACCCGCATACGGGGAGTTACCAGCGCGCTGCTCGCTCCCTTTTGGCCCCAGCTATGGAGCGAGCCACCGAGCAGGAATAAGCTGAGAAAAATGAGTTTTTGCATGGATTTGGGAATAGGCAGTGCTTTCACGCTCAAGGTACTCACCCGTGGCTGGCAGCAGCCAAACACCGATTGGCTAGCCACCTTATGACACCTACTACACCCCATAAAAAAGCCTCGACCGGCGGCCGAGGCTTTTATACTTGCGTAGCTACGCGGTGCTTACAGCGCCTGCTCGTGGTTCACAGGCAGCTCCGTATCGGAGGTGTCGATAGCGGGGCGACGGTCGCGATCGTAGCGCTCATTGCCGTTGGGGCGGTCGTTGCCTTCGCGGCGGCGCTGCTTAAACTCGGCCTCGCGGTGCTGCTCGCTCACGTCAAACTTGTCGTAGGCCTGCACGATGTCTTTCACCAGGCGGTGGCGCACTACGTCTTCGGCCGTCATCTCAACGTAGCCGATACCACGCACATCGCGCAAAATATCAAGCGCCTGCATCAGGCCCGACTTCTGGCGGGTGGGCAAGTCAATCTGGCTGCGGTCGCCGTTTACCATCACCTTGGCGCTCGGGCCCATGCGGGTCAGGAACATCTTAATCTGCGAGGGCGTGGTATTCTGCGCCTCGTCGAGCAGCACGAAGGCGTTGTTGAGCGTGCGGCCGCGCATGTAGGCGA